>JAKSKS010000057.1 GCA_024401615.1 Paludibacteraceae bacterium | reverse complement strand
ACCAACGCATCAGAACCTACATTCGTTACCATTGAAGATCCTGAAAAGATTGAAAAGGGCACACCTATCGTTGCAGGTGGATTCACCAGCATTGAAGGTTTTGAAGATGGTAAGATCAAGGGGTTGACCCGCGAAATGGAAATTAGCCTCGATGGCGGCGAAACTTGGGAAAAGGCAGATCCTGAAAAGGGCCTACCTGCCGGTGAATACGGTGTCCGTTTCGCAGAAACTACCATTGCAAAGGCATCAGAACCTGTATTCGTAAACATTTACGATGGCATCATCAATATGGTCGATGCAAGCAGTTTCGTAGTAAATGTTGATGGTTACTGCCCAGAAACCGATGGTATCGTCCTCTTCAACGTAATCAAGGGCAACCCAACTGAATTCCGCGCTCTTGTTGCTAACACATCAACCGACTTGGTTGAAATGGGCTACAACGAACTCGATGAAAACGGTCAATTCAAAGTTTACATTCCAATGGTAGACGCAGGAACCTACAACGTAAAAGTTCAATTCCGCAACGAGAACGGTTCGGTTTCTCCTATCTACGACTTCAAGGTGAATATCAACCTTTCAGAGAAGTATATCTACAACATTTGGGATGACGTTGTTTCTATCATCAACAAGAAGACTCCAGAATTAGAGTCTAAAGACTTCGAAAAGCGTTTCACCGCATACCAGTGGTATAAAGACGGTGAGAAGATTGCAGGTGCTACAAAGGCATACTACAACGAAATTGGCGGTTTGAACGGTGTTTATTACGCTGAAGTGTTGACCACCGACAACCGTGCGCTTCGCACTTGTAGCAGAGAATGGCACCTTGTTTACGGTTTGAGTTTGAGTGTTTATCCAAACCCAGTTGTAACCAACGCTACAGTAGAATTGTCTACCGATAACGGACAGGAGCACAAAGTGGTTGTTACCAACATGGCAGGTTTGACCATGAAAACTACAAGTTTCAAGGGTAAAACAACCCAGTTGGATTTCAGCAACTACACTCCAGGTTGGTACGTAATCAGCGTAGACAACGCAGAAGTTAAAGTGATTAAAAAATAACAAAACCTACAGGGGCGGTTTAACCGCCGCCCCTGTTATCTTATAAAAAGATGAAAAAGATTATTTTGACATGTGGTGCAGCCCTAATGGCGTTGCAACTACAGGCTCAAGACACCACAGAAATAACAGATACCACCGAGACATCGCAGGTTCAAGACACCACAGAAACAAAAGCCACAAAAAACAACTATCATAGGTATTTGCACAACATCGACGTTGCAGTTGGTGGCGGTTTGCACTCAGTGCAGTTCGACCCTAAACAAGGTGGCGACCAAGATCCGTTATTTGGTGGAACAGTAAACATTCATTACCGTATTGCCCCATTCGATCGAGTTAGTTTTGCAACCGGTATCGACTTGACCACTTACAGAGCAGAGTCTCAATACGACGAACTTAACCAGACACAAACCCGCATTGACCCTGAAAACGGTTATAACGAAACCTACAATGTGAAGTTTAAAGACTGGAGTGAGGTTCAGAACAGCATCAACCTCGAAATTCCAATCGGCGTATACTACCGCATCCCTTTGAAAAACGTGTGGAGTTTAGTTGCCGGTGGTGGATTTAAAGTTGAGGTTCCAATTTCGAAACGCTACAAAACCCGTAACGACAAAACAGACGGTTACATCGACCGTACAGCCTACTTCGAAGAAACCAATGTCGATTATAGCGATATGCCGCAGCACGCCCTATTCAAGACATCGGAATACAAGGGTAGCGCAAAAATGAAGAGCGCAGGTATGGCTGTGTTTGTAGACTTGGGTGCGACCCGTCCGTTGAAGGAAAACCGCTCACTCTATTTGGGCGCTTATTTCAGCCACAGCATTATAAACTCAAACAAGGGTAACAACCAACTGTATAATGCCAACAACGACAACTACAGCGGTGTAGTTTCGTCTGATTTGGTAAAAAAGAGCCATTTGATGGCAGCAGGTGTTAAAGTTGGATTGAGTTTCGGGTTCCCTAAGGTAGACAGCGCAGCAATCAAGGCAGCACAGTTGGCTGAAGAAGAAGCCCGCCTGGCACGCGAAAGAGCAATTGCCGACAGCATTGCCGCAGAAGAGGCAGAAGCAGCCCGTTTGGCCCGCGAACGATTTGTTGCCGACAGCATTGCCAACGCACAGAAACTTGCTGAAGAAAAAGCCGCTGAAGAAGTTAAAGTTCAGGAGGCTGTTGCCTACATCAACAAGAACATACGTGTGAACTTCGCTTTGGGTAAGGCCGACATTCAGTCTAACCCAGAAGTGGAAGAAAACATCGCATTCATCGTAAATTACCTCAGCAAGAACTCAGAACGAGTTTTGGTTATCTATGGTCACACTTGCGACTTGGGTAAACCAGAAAAGAACGTGGCATTGAGTAAACGCCGTGCTGAAGCGATGAAAACTGTCTTGATAGAACGCGGTTGCAACCCTAACAACATCGAAACTGTGGGTAAGGGTCCTTACGAACCGTTGGTTCCAAATACCAGTGAGGCAAACCGTAAGAAGAACCGTCGTATCGAAATTCAGATAGAAACGCATAAAGTAGAATGATAAAAACAGAACTATAGACTATTTGGATGTGAAGCAGCCGGCATTGTGAAATGCTGGCTGCTTTTTTATCGTCTATTCGACTTTTGTAACTGACAACAGAGTCGCAGTGAAATACTTTCGCCAACGAATTACGCTAATGGTTCTAATTTGCACAGTAGGCAATTAGTGGTCAGCCACCATTCTCGGAGTAAAACAAGCGGATAGATATATTTTTGAATCTATTTTAATCTTCAGATTGCTTACGCTTGAATCGGCCTAAATTTCTTTATTCATCGGGCTTTAGATGACATTTCAGCCTGTAAAAATAACCTATACGCTTTAAGGTTCGCGAAACGTAATGGAATTTATAATCTAACTAAAGTAAAAGGAAGAAGGTGCACCATAACTTGCATTATGATACACCCTCTGTTATGTTTGTAAAACGGACTAAACGTTTTACTTAATCTGAATCTTCAATGTTTTAGTAACACCAGCCACATCTACCTTAACAAGATAGAAACCCGTAGGAAGCGAATTGAGCGGCAACACGGCATTATTTGCACCCTGACGGACATTTGCTTCAATCATCGCCAATTGAACGCCTGTAGCGCTTAAAATGGACACATTTGCATGAGTGTTGACAGGTGAGTTAATATGTAACACTGACTTTTCGCCACGATTAACCGACGATGGAGCCACATAAACGTCCATTTCTTCGGCCAATGAAATAGCGGCACTAGATACCGTAGAATCAGCATTCGGATCAACCACCTTGATAATACCCTTCATTACAAAAATACTGTCCTCGATACTTACAGTTGAGATAGAATAGATAAACTCGCCAGTTTCAGTAGGGACACCACTGAGAGAAACAGTCTGCTCCCACTCTTTAATCTGAACGTCGATACCTTGAGGCTGGTGAGGATTCCAATCGACCTCAACAGTTTCAGCATTCTCCCAAACGTAATTAATCTCTACGATGGCCGTATCAAGTCCAACAATTTGTTCACTATCATCTTCCTCGCCCTGCTGAACAAGTACCGGATATGCATGGTTTACAATCAGCATTCCGTCGCCCATAATAAACTTCGGATAATCTTGATTAGTGTATCGGCCGTTAGGAAGTGTAAGTTCGTCGAAATACACGTTTTCAGCAGTAAGCGTGTCATTTAGCAACAAGGTTGAGTCATGCTCTAAACGAAGGTTGTGGATAACGCAAGGCGCATCTACTTTTAAGAGTGCGTTAGTCATTACCTCAACATTACCTGCACCTAAAGCATCTTCAGCAGTGGCAAGCAAAGTACCGCCACGCACATACCATGTGCCCGTATAGTCTCGGTTAGTTGTTCGCAAATCGAGCGTGCCAACACCTGTCATGTTTAACGCAGCAGAACCATACAATTCGTCGAAGAGGTGGAAAGTGGTCTCTTCATGACCAACGTTAATGGTAGACGGCTGTTCAACCGAAATGCCTTTACCCTGCAACATAAAGCCAGGATTGTCGGTGTATACCTTCAAGGTACCGCCAAACATATGAATGGTATTATTTACCGTAACATCGCCAATTAATCGGAAAGTAGCGTTATTCAGCACGACAACAGGAGCAAGATGGTTGAAATTGCTCACTTTACATTCTCCACTATAGAGGAGTACAGAATCGGTTGGCCAAGGCTTGCAACCTGTATTCCAGTTAGCCCCATTCGTCCAGTCAGGATCTTTAACCGACTCGTCGTAAATATAAACATAAGGAGTAACTACAGGATGTGCCTTCGTGTATGAAATAGTAACAACACTATTGGCAGGCATAGTGACAGAACCATTATAAGGCCCCTCGTAACTGCTGTAGATATTCTTGTTAGGAACTGTTAGGATAACCTTTGAATCGAACAATTTATTGTCGATAGGCAAATCATGACTAACAGACAATTCTGTATTGCCCTGGTTAATGAAAATCAAAGTATAGGCATCGCCTTCGGCAGACTTGAAGCCACATGTTGTCATTTGCCCGGTTGAAGCCCAGGTATCAATAAGTTTCATGCCCGGACGTACATACTTGGAGAAATGGCGCAAGCCATGATAGGTAGACTGAGTCTTAAAACCGCCATTCCATGGAGCTTTATAGGTTGAATCCCATTTCTGAAGACTAATACAAGACTCACCCTCATCGCCCCAAATCAAATTCCAGTGTGTGTAGTACTGGACCTTATTAATGTTGAAGGCGTTGGCAAGGAACCACGCAGTGTAGATAGCATCCATCGGCTTTGTATCGCGCAAAGCAGAGTTTTCAGTCATAAACATTGGCTTATCTGTGAAAGCGCTCGCCAAACCTTTCTGAGCCTCGATGAAATCGTTAGGAAAACTATAACGATCGCCCTCATGCTCATTTGTACCACTATGGTAATAATGGAAAGAATAACCATCGAGCTGTTTTCTGTCGAGGTTGTTCACATACTCTTGTGTCTTATTCCAGCCAATACCAATATTTTCGGGTCCGACAATTTTTGGCGCGTTCGGCATCTGTTTTACCTGTGCCGCAACAGCCGACAGGGCCGGGCCATAACCAGCCACGGTATTAGATTCTTTTGCGTCTAATATCATGCAGTCGTAACTGGTGTCACAATCTGGTTCGTTTTGAATAGAGATATAGTCAGGGAAGACACCCTGTTTATGGTAACGACCTAATGATTCGGCCCACCATTTGCCGAATTTATCGTAGACATACCTGCCATTCTCTTTTTTCAGCGTAGCCTTAGCCCATTGTGTAGATCCAGTCCTACTATTATTGGCTTTCAGATAAGCAGGAGGGGTCCACGAGGTCATTACAACCGGGAGTTTATCGCCACAATATAGTTTGGCAGCCTTATAGATAATGGCATCGTTAGCCACAATTGTATTGTCAGATGGAATATCTTCTTGCGCCCAATTGCCCATACGCAGGCAAGAAATGCCCAATCCATTGAACAAAGTATCGTAAATAGCCTCACGGTTTGGGTGATTCGTAAGCCAATCTTGGTAATAAACAATACCGCCACCAATACCGCCAACGGTTTGACCAACTTTGTCTGGATAAACACTCACCGTGGCATTTGTGGCCGCAACAGCCACTCCGGCCGACATAGGCAGGCATAGCAGTAACTTCCTCAACGTTAAATCAACAAAGCGGTTCATGTAGTTATAATCCTTAGTAAGTAGACAATCAACACTTAAACCCAAGAGCACCTCTTAGGGATAATCGCTTCAAATATAATAAACTTTTGGAATAACTACACGTTTTTTTTCGACATTTAACGACTTGGGGAGAATTGTTATTTGTTTGGTTTTACTGCACTTGGCGGGA
This sequence comes from Paludibacteraceae bacterium, assembly GCA_024401615.1. Classification (GTDB taxonomy): domain Bacteria; phylum Bacteroidota; class Bacteroidia; order Bacteroidales; family Paludibacteraceae; genus Physcocola. The sequence goes on along the minus strand of JAKSKS010000057.1, from coordinate 8,697 downwards.
AATTAAAGAAACTACGGAAACGGCGTGTAAAGTATGCAGGGTCGGAGAAACCAACTTTGAACGCCACATCTCCCACCTGAATGTTGCCCTCTTTAAGCAATGCCATTGCTTTTTGCAAACGGAACTCGTTCAACAATTCTACCGGAGTTTGCCCCGACAAGGTCTTTACACGTCGGTAAAGCGTAATTTTGGTCATACACATATCGTCGGCCAAACGCTCAACCGAATACGTATTATCGGTATAGTTTTTCTCGATAACATCGAGCATTTCTTGCAAAAGCGGATTAATTTTTTCCGATTTCTGTTCAGTCGAGATTTCTTCGCCTTCTACCTTTTCTTCAGCTTCGTCATCTGCATCTGCCTCCGTTTCAGGCATTACCCCAGTTGAAGTTTGGATATGTTCAGACAACAAACGCTGTTGCTGTTTCTGGCGGAGCGACAAAATGTTGTTCAACTTGATGAGCAACTCGTTTTGGCTGAACGGCTTTGGAATATAGTCGATAGCACCAGTCAAAAGGCCAAGCAAACGGTCACTTTCCGAACTCTTTGCCGAAAGGAACAAAATAGGAATACAATTGAGCGCATCGTTTTTCGAAAGTTCAATGCTCATATCAATACCGTTCATCACTGGCATTTCCACATCGCTGACAACAATATCAACCGAGTTCTGGGCCATCAGTTCAAGCGCTTGTCGACCATTGTTTGCCACCAAAACATTCACATAAGCATCGAGCATATTCTTTATGTTTTGGCAGATAAGTGGGTCGTCGTCGACCACCAACATCGTGTTACCAGCCATTAACTCTGTGTCTACCTCGAAATCAGGCACCACATTCACTGGAGACAATTGGCTTTCTATCAACTCAGCGTCAGCCAAAGGAAGAGTAATAACGGTGGTAGTGCCCACACCTTCGGTACTATCGATATTCAAAGTACCATTGTTCTGCAACACATAGTCGCGCACAATACCAATACCCAAACCAGTACCTTTTTCCCCACTGGTACCGTCGGTAGACGAGTGACGTCCCTCACTCTGTAATTCTTTGAGTTTTTCGGCAGACATACCCACGCCTTCGTCCGAAATCTGTACTTTAACCACATCGCGTTCCTGCCATGCCTTAAGGGTTACAGACTTACCAGAAGGGGTGAACTTAATACTGTTACCGACCACATTTCGGATAACCGTACTAATCATACGCGCATCGATGTAACAGTAATTCTTTAAATTCAGTTCGGAAACTAAACGAACCCCCTTTCCATCGGCAGTTGCCTTCAACAATGCGAAATCACTTTCAATAATCTTCGACAAATCGGTATTTGACGGGCGGTACTCAATATCATCTTGGTTAGAGGTTGCCCACGCCAACAACTTACTCATTTCGGTCTGCAACGTACGCGCACTTCCCAAAACATCGCTAACGACTTTTTGCCTTTCTTCCGATTTCATCGAGTCATCCTTCTTCAGCAAGCCCTCTAAAGCACCCACAATGGCAAACATTGGGTTCTTTAAATCGTGCGCCACCACAGCAATGAGTCGGTCTTTATAACTCAACACTTTGTTCAATTCTGAGTTACGCTTTTCAATCAACTGGTTCTTTGTCTTCAATTCCAAAGTACGCTCGTTGACTTTTTCCTGCAAAATAATCTTTTCGTTAACGATGGATTTATACTTGCGGTAGATGAACGCCGCAACAAGCGCCAAAACCAACAAGCGGAACCACCAAGTAGCCCACCATGGAGGAGAGACCAAAATACCAAGAGAATACAGAACTTTAGGATCGGTTCCCGCGCTACCCAACAAGGCCATTTCGAGTTTGTAGGAACCCGAAGGGATGTACGAGAAGTTAAAATTCTTATCGGAAGGAACTGGTGTCCAGTTCTCATTCAATCCATTTAATCGGTAAAATAACCGGTTGGCGCACTCGTTAAAGTCAACCACGTCGAACTGAATACCCAGGTTAGTTTCACCGTGTTTTAAGCTTATCTCTCCACCATTACCGTTCAAATTCCACACACCACGCTCATCACCATTGTAGTAGGCCAAAACCTTGGAATTAGTATTGGTTGAGTCTTCGTAACCAAAAGTCAGAGGTTGGCCGTTGACGACCAAACTTGAGATGCCCACATGGCCAACACCCATATCAGAAACCGAAGTAGCCGGATTGAAACTGAAGAAGCCATCGCGGTTACCAAAATAAATTCTTCCGTTGGAATCGACAATTTTAGAACGGGTTTTAAAGTAATTCTGGCCCTTTGAACTAAAGTCGAACGGATAAGGAAGACACTGCTGCTTTTTCAAGTCAACCTTAATGATGCCCTCTGTTCCAGAAGTCCAAATAGAGCCATCGGCAGCCAAAAGCACCGAAGAGAAATAACTATTTGGGCAATAATCGAGTTGGGTAAAAGAAGAACCATCTGATTTAAATAAGAGCAAACCGTGGTTAGTAGCCGCCAAGATGCCATAGTTTGGAACATAACAAGCATCGTGAATAGTAACTTGTTTGTCTTTCGAGTCGCCATGGTAATGCGCTTTAATAGGAGCAACCACACCATTGTTATCAATCCAAACAGTAGTTGAAGTGAAAATCCAATGAATAGACGAACTTACCTCCACTACAAAATAAGGCCAACGGTCGGGGTCATTACCATAATTAGCATGTTGAAGGAGTTTGAGACTCCACTGCCCGTTATGAAGCACGTAAATGCCATCGCCACCCGCGCACACCCAATAATCGCCATTCAGCAGTCGAATCACGCTAAACAGATTCATTCTTGGATTAGCAATTCCCGTAAACGGCATATTTGTAAAGTGGATATTATCGGTAGGCGAGCAATAGATACCACCACCCCACGTTGTCACCCAAATTTTTCCCAATCCATCGTTCAAAACGGAAGTCACGTTTTTGTTGGTCAAACCATTTGAAGGACCAAAAAGATGCGGAGACAGCGTATGGTCGGAATAAGCAAAAACACCGATTCCATCGCTGGCCACCAAATGTCGTCCGTCTTTTAAATCGGCGAAACCGGTAGCCACACAATTGGCCATTCCCAATTCGGTTGCCGTAAAGATGCCGTTGTTGTTACTTAAGCGCAAGCGGTACAAACCCGAATTTTGAGATCCAACCCAAAGGTCGCCATCGCGGTCCACCATAATTGCGTAAAGTTTGCTGAAATTCTCTTCAGTAATACCATACGGCAGAATCTTCTGAAAATCGGATGATTGAGTTGGAACACCTTTCGACATCCAAAGTCCATCACCATCGGTAATAAACCAGTAAGAACCGTTTTTAGCACGAGTCAAGTTGCGCACATTACGGAAAGGGAGGTCCACATAATGGTCGAAACTGACATCGCCATTGGCCGCAATGTTGAAAAAGGACAAGCGATTGGCCAAACTATAGGCCATCATTTGACTGGCAGACACTGGGAATAGTGCCGACTGAATGGACGGTATTTCGTTATTGGCGCTTGTTCGGCTGAAGACTTCCTTACCATTGTCGTCGTAAACAAGCACACGGTTTCCGCTTAAAATCCAATAGCGTCCTTTCGAATCCATCGACATCGCATCAATAGAAATCGGTTCGGTCACCCTGTAAAGGGTACCATCGGCAACATAGCGGTGTTCTTTTTGCGAATACTCATAAACGCCATTTGAAGTTAAGGCAAAAAGCCGGTCGGCGCTATTACAGAAAGAAGTTACCGTCTTCTGGTAGGTAGTTGCGTAATTGGCAGGCGCGACATCGGTAAAACGGTCCAATTTTCCATCATACTCTACCATAAAGCCATTACCACCTCCAATCATAACTTGCCCGGTAGACAAGCAAGACATCTGGCCTATATCGTTACGGTAAAGTTGTGGGTATTGCTTTTTAGGGTATGACTTAAACACCGTTCCATCGAAACAGTTAAGTCCAAAATCCGTACCTACCCAAACGTGTCCAAGGGAATCTTGGGTGAGAGAGTAAACCAAATTAGAGCTCAAACCATCGGCAGTTGTAAAATTGTCAAAGTTCATTCTCTTTTGGGATAAAACATTATTTGGCATTAGGAAAGCGACTGCTCCCAATGCCCATATGGTGTTCCTCATCGTACCTAATCTCATGCAACTCTAGTTTAATTCGTGTAAGAGCACAATATGCCTGCAAAGGCAATGAATGTCCAAAGACTTAAAATTAAAAAAGAAAAATGGAATTAGAATAAAAAAAACACTGAAAGTTAAGTTTATCGCATTCTAAATACCCAAATAGTCGTGAATTGCTTTTGCGCACTCATAACCTTCTTGATAGAGTTCGCGCAAACGGTCGTAATTTTTTTCTACAGACGACACTTTCAATTTTTTAAGGGGCTGCAGAACCAGCACTTCGCCCAATTTGGCCTTATCTTCAATAAACTGCATCAAGTTGTTGTAATCGCGTCCTCGATGACGCATTTTTTTTGTGATGGCAGGTTGGAAAATTCCCGGTGGAATGGGCAGATTGGTATAAGGACTACGTCGGTGCGGATTTCTTGTTAACACTACAATATTGCGCTTGAAACCCTTTGAAATTGCCCGATGAATTGGCACCGGATCGCATATTCCGCCATCGAGCATCTGAACGCCGTCGATATATTGTTTTTTGGTAACAACAGGCACAGCACACGATGCCTTACAGATGCTTGTAAGGCGTTTGCGCGATTTTCGCTCATCGAAGTAAACAGCTTCGCCTGTTTCACAATTACTGGCAACGAATTCGCGCTGAACAGGATTAGCAAAAAAAGCGTCGTAATCGAATGGAAGAATTGTGTTACTAAAATCTTCGACCACCAAATCGAGGTCAAAAACGGCACCCTTGGTAAAAAACTGCTTTAAGCTGACATAGTGGTACTGTTCGTAAAGGTCGATGAGGCATTTCTTTTGTCGGCCACGCTGGTGCGATAAATAACACGCCGCAGCACAAGCACCTCCACTCACGCCAGCAACATAGGGGAACTCAATATCATGGTCCATAAAATAGTCGAGCACACCTGCGGTAAACACACAACGCATACCACCGCCCTCCAACACCAAACCAACACCGTCTACCAACATATTTTTTCGATAAAATCTTTAAAATAATGAGAACTTACTCGTAAAGTTTGAATGCAGCCGAACGCACTTTAAAGGCCTCAGCATCGCCACGCCAAAGTTTCAGCACATCTTCCACCTGGTAGCGTTTGGTAAGTTGAAGACGCACTTGGCTGGTGCCGCACACATTGTCGAACATGGCATAGTTTTTCAAGTTACCCAATTTAAACAAGTCGTGGTTCGGATACATACGGTGCAATTCTTGCGCAACGTACCACTGCACTTCGGTCAGCATTGCCTTCGAATAATCTGTAATATAAATCTGCACCCCAGAAACCGGATGGCCAGAACTAATGCCAAAATAAGGTTTGAAAGTAATTGGACGGAAGTAGAGGCCCGGCAACGCCAAACGGTTCATTGCCTTAGCAAGAGCCTCGCCATCGACCCACTCTGCGGCAAACACTTGGAATGGCAAGGTATAACCAACTCCTATCTGAATGGCATTCAATTCGCCCACAATACCCGACATCGGATAAGCAATAGCCGCTTCCGGAGTTGGAATTTGTGGAGAAGTCAGCACCCATGGCAAACCCGTTTCACGGAACGTCATATTACGCTTCCAACCCTCCATCTTCACAACCGTCAGCCGGCAACGCTTTTCAACGGGTCGCTCATTATTGATTAAACCCGCCAATTCACCGACAGTTAATCCATAAATGTAAGGAACATCGAATTGGCTAACGAACGAGAAGAAGCCTGTACGGACAATAGGTCCTTCCACTTTTTCACCGCCCAATGGATTGGGGCGGTCAAGTACAATTACCTCTTTGTTATATTGGGCGGCAGCCGTCATCACATTACCCAAAGAACTGATAAAGGTGTATGAGCGGCAACCAATATCTTGAATATCATAGACGATTGCATCGACATTTTTCAGCATATCGGCTGTAGGAGTCTTCGTTTTACCGTGAAGGCTGTAAACCGTCAGACCCGTTGACTTATCGACCGTATTGGCAACCGAGGCGCCAGCCAACTCACTACCCCTAATGCCATGCTCGGGGGCGAACAATGTTGTAAGGTTCACCTCTTTTGCCGCATAAAGGATGTCGACCGTTGAACGCATATTACGGTCAACGCCAGTCGGGTTAGTCAACAAGCCGACCCTTTTACCAACAAGCACCGAGAAATTGCTCTCTTGCAGCATATCGATACCCGTCTTCACTTGGGCGTGGGTTACCATTGCGGTAAACACCGATGAAATGAGCGAAAAAATAAAAAATTTGTCTTTCAATTTCATAACGTCCGTTTTTTTATTCAATACTTTCCAGTTTGCTCAAACTTGGTTAAAATCTCCATGGTTTGTTCTGGCGACAACGAAACCAAAGCATGCCATCCCAGATTTTTAGCCGCCTCTACATTGGCCGAATTATCGTCGAGATACAAACATTCATCAGGATTTGCTCCACAATCGGCTAAAACTGCCTTATAGATTTCAGGGTCTGGTTTTGCCAAATGCAGGTCGTTCGACAAATAGCACTTGTTGAAACACTCTTCCACAGTGCAACCGCCTTCACCACCCATACATTGTTGAGCCCAATAATCGTAATGAATTTGATTTGTATTGCTGAGGATGTAGGTATTATAGTGTTCGTGTAAACGGCGCACCTGCTGTTGCAATGCAACCGGGCAATCGAGAATAAAGGCATTCCAAGCCGCATCAATCAGCTCATCGGTAGCAGTAATGCCATAATGCTGGCGCACATGCTGGTGAAAATCGTCAACAGAAACCAATCCCAACTCAATACCATTAAAGATACCGTGTTGTCTGCTATTTGTAATTTGCTGGTCTACATCATTAACGCCTAGTGCTTTAAAGGCATCAATGCAGTTCTGCATTTTCAGTCGGACGGTCACCATGCCCAAGTCGAGGAAAATGTGCTTAATCATATTATGCTTTGAATTCTTTAGTCTATTACAAATTTAGCACTAATCGTGCCAAAAACATAATTTGAAGTCCAAACCATGACACACATATATCTTGAGGCACAACTATTATGTAAATCACCAAACTTTTTCGGAAAACTATATAAAATTATTAAATAACTGATATTCAGTGTATAAAATTGTCCAATCTGTGAATAAAAGGTACAAAAGGTGAAGTTCACAACCTGTCCGGAAACCTTTCCTTTTCTGTACGTCCGCCCCCTGATTCTTACCCTAACTTTGCATCGTCAACGGGAACAAACAACAATAACAACCCCCAAGACACAAAATAAAATTATTCATTAACAATTAAAAAACTTACGTATTATGGTTTCTACTACAGTCGTTCTTTTAGGTACATCAGTATTATTCCTAATTAGCTATTCAGTTGCAACAATGGGCAACAAGTAATCGCATCCTGTTATAAATAAAGATCAAACATTATTCACTAACAATTTAAAACTTACGTATTATGGTTTCTACTACAGTCGTTCTTTTAGGTACATCAGTATTATTCTTGTTCTGCTACGCTGTCGCAAACACAGGTAATAAGTAACCGCAAACATTATTCAACAATTAATTAAACATTAAGTATTATGATGACTTCACTCCTCCTCTTCACAGTTGGCGCAGGTGCCATCTTCGCTGTTAGTTACATGTTAGTTGGTGACAACGACCAAGAATAAACATTTCTTTAACTCTTTAATACTAAACATTATGATTACCTCACTTCTTCTTTTCATTGCTGGCACCTGTGTTATCTTCTACGCAAGTTACTTATTAGTTAACGTCAGCGATTAATATATTAAAACACTTTGGTAGGAGCTCACTACCAAAAAAGGCAGACCAACACGGGTTTGCCTTTTTTTGTTTGGCTCAGTAGTATTGTTTGCGTTGGTCATCAACGAATTCCTCGAATAATACGAAAAACAGATCCCGTAAAGAATTTCACGAATGCCAACTTTGTTGGCGCCAATTCCACTAATTAGGTCATTGGGACCTCTGTGAGAACTGCATTCGTGAAATTTGAGGTGGCTGGCCACCATTAGCGGAATCTATTGCCTACTATGCGAATTAGAGCAATTAGCGTAATTCGTTGGCGAAAGAATTAGTAAAAACAGAATTGATGTGTTGGTCGTCAACGAATTCCTCGAATAATACGAAAAACAGAACCCGCAAGGAATTTTCCAAATGCCAACTTCGTTGGCGCCAATTCCACGAAATAGGTCATATGTAACTGCTGCGAGTGCAGTATTCGTGAAATTAGTGGTGGCTGGCCACCATTAGCGGAATCTATTGCCTACTATGCAAATTAGAGCAATTAGCGTAATTCGTTGGCGAAAGTATTTCACTAAGGCTCTGTTTTCAGTCACAAAATCGAATAGAGCCCTTTGTTTATAGAAGATATTGCCACCTATAAAGATAAACCTCTGGCAAATTTTTGCGGATTGCATCTACCAACAATTTTTTTCGCAAAAAACTACAAAACTGACACGCACCAAAGTAAACGTTACACACTTATTTTCAGTTAATTAAAGAAACGTACAAATCGTGAAAGTGTACAAAAGGTGAAGTTCACAACCTGTCCGTCAACCTTTCTTTTTTTGTCCGCACCACCCTTCAAACTTGCCCTAATTTTGCCTCGTCAACGGGAACAAACAACAACCCCA
>JAKSKS010000056.1 GCA_024401615.1 Paludibacteraceae bacterium | reverse complement strand
GACTTTGCGGATGTTGCCGCATAGTCGATTATTTTAAATTAAACGAAGTATTGATGAGAAAACAACTACTATTAATTACTCCACTATTGGTATCTGCTGTGATGGCAGATGCGCAGGTATCGGTTATTATTGACGCTAATGCCGATAACGTTCCTATTTCTCCCTATCTCTATGGTAAGAATGGCGCAACCAGCGACCAGGCTACCCCTACTTCGGCTGCCGATATGTTGCGTATGCGCGATGCTGGTCTGCGTTTTGCCCGTATGAATAATGGAAACAACGCCACTAAGTATAATTGGCGTAGAAAACTAACTTGCCATCCCGACTGGTACAAAAATGTTTATAATTGCGACTGGGACCAGTCTGCAACAGCACTTCAAGACGAACTGCCCAATGTGCAGGGCATGTATGCCTTCCAGTTGATTGGTAAGGCTGCAAAAACAGGTGAATACAACTTTAACGACTGGGCTTATAACCAGAGTAAGTGGGGTGAATGGTGTAGCCAACCGGTTTGTGGCGGTGGCGAACTTGATGCTTCCGGAAAACTCATTAAGAAAGGTGATCCTTCCCTCTATTTGGAAGATTGGCCTGCCGATTCAACGGTGGGCATTTATAAGCATTGGCGCGATGATTTAGGCTTAGACATGAGTCAATTTAAGTATTGGAGCATGGATAACGAGTTCGAAATGTGGCCTTGGACCCATAAGGATGTCATTGAAAAAAATACCGACGAGGTGTTCGAAATGATGATGCAGAACTATTTTGCCACTGCCAAGGCTATTCGCGCTATCGATCCTACTGTTAAACTTTGTGGACCTGTGGCTGGTAGTGAATGGACTTGGTACACCCCTGCCGACGGGCAACCTTCTTACAAAGGAAAGAAATACTGCTGGCTGGAATACTTCATTATGCGTTGTGCAGAAGAGGAAAAGGCTACTGGCGTGAATATGCTCGATGTGCTCGATATCCACTTCTATCCTGGCGAGAACAAGGTTTCAGACATTCTGCAAAGCCACCGCGTTTTGTGGGACCGCAATTATGTCTATCCGGGTGCGAATGGCGTAAAGACCGTTAACGGCGGTTGGGACGAAAGCCAGAAAAAAGAATACATTTTGGGCCGTTGCCAAGATTGGATTGACAAGTATTTTGGACCTTACCGTGACATAACTTTCGGTATCTCTGAATACGATAACACCAACTCGTTCAACCCTACTATCACGGCGTTGAGTTACGCTTCTTTCATTGGTGAGGGTGCGCGTCATGGTATGGAGTATTTTACCCCTTGGACCTGGAACACTGGCATGTGGGAGACACTTCACCTTTTTGGCCGTTATGCGCAAGACGTTAATGTGAGTGCAGTTTCTTCTAACGAGGAAATGTTGTCTGCCTACACTTCTATATCAACAGCGCGCGATTCGATGACTGTTATTCTGATTAACCGTTCAGAGAATAATGCTCAAAAGGTAAGTCTGACTATAGGTAATTTCGAGGCGAAGGATGGTGCTGTTGAAACATTGCAGTTGGCGAACCTCCCATCTTCCGAGTCATTTAATTCTCATACCGATAATGCTCTTGTCGCAGGTACTGTGAATGTGACCTCTAATATGTTGTCGGTAGAAGTTCCGCCGTTGTCAATGACTGCAGTCATGATTCCTTCTGCTACTGCCAGCGTAGAAGAGTTTTCTGCGCATGCTGTTGCTGTTTACCCAAATCCAACTACCGATGTCTTGTATGTTTCAAACGATGGGTCGGTTAAGTCGGTTGACATTCTTAACGCTAATGGTGTAGTGCTTAAGTCTGTTGCCGCTTCTTCTGCAAACGATGTCGCTATTGCTGTATCCGATTTGTCGAAAGCCGTTTATTTGGTAAGAATCTGCACAGAAAATGGTGTTAAGTACAGCACCGTTGTTGTGAAATAATAGATCGAACTTTTCAATTACGAGTGAAGGTGTATCATAATTCTGTTATGGTACACCTTCATTGTTTTGTGCTTTCAATCCATGTTTTGGCTCCACTTCGTTCCGCGAACTAACGTTACATATCTCCCAAAACAAGAACGTTGTTGTGTTTACATGTGCCAACTTGTATATATTTCCCTTTATTATTGTCTAAAACCAATGCACTCCCCGAAAAAATGTTAACTTTGCATATAAATTCACATTCTTATATACTGACATTATGGGTTTATTCGATTTTTTCTCTTCAAAAAAGAAAGAGGACCTCGACAAGGGTTTAGAGAAAACCAAACAAGGCTTTTTCGACAAACTGAAGCGCGCTGTTGCGGGCAAGTCGAAGGTAGACGATGATGTGCTCGATAATTTGGAGGAAGTGCTTATCACTTCTGACGTTGGTGTGGAAACTACCCTGAAGATTATTGAACGCATTCAAGATCGTGTTGCCCGTGATAAATATATGGGTATCGATGAACTCAACGGTATCCTTAAGGAGGAAATTGCTTCTTTGTTGGAGGAGAACAATACTGCAGATGGCTCTTCTTTCGATTTGCCTGCGTCTGATGCTCCTTATGTGATTATGGTTGTGGGTGTGAATGGTGTGGGTAAAACCACTACTATCGGTAAGTTGGCTTACCAGTTCAAGAAAGCGGGTAAGTCTGTTTACTTGGGTGCTGCCGACACTTTCCGCGCTGCTGCTGTCGACCAGTTGGTTATTTGGGGCGAGCGTGTAGGTTGCCCTGTCATTAAGCAGAGCATGGGCTCTGACCCTGCTTCTGTCGCTTTCGATACGCTTTCTTCTGCCAAGGCAAATAAGGCCGACGTCGTTATTATCGACACTGCGGGCCGTTTGCACAACAAGGTGAACTTGATGAACGAGTTGACCAAAATTAAGCAGGTGATGAAGAAGGTGTTGCCCGATGCTCCGAACGAAGTCTTGTTGGTGCTTGACGGCTCTACCGGACAGAATGCTTTCGAACAAGCAAAACAGTTCTCTAAAGCGACTGATGTGTCGGCGTTGGCTATCACTAAACTCGATGGCACTGCCAAGGGTGGCGTAGTTATTGGTATTTCTGACCAGTTTAAGATTCCTGTTAAGTATATTGGCGTGGGCGAGGGTATTGAACACCTCCAACTTTTTAATAAAAAGGACTTTGTCGATTCTTTGTTCGACACCAACGTCTAATCTTCTCATTAAGGATGAAAAATAGCAATATAGTAGATAAAAAAAAGATAGGGTGGTCGAAGAATTTGGTGGATAGCGAAATGTTGAGCCGCCAACTTTCTGCTAACGGTTACCAGGTCGTCTACGATGACGAAAATCCAAAAGGTGGTATTGTAATTGTCAATACTTGTGGATTTATTGGTGACGCTAAAGAAGAGAGCATTAATACAATCTTGGAACTTGGCGAACTGAAAAAGCGCAGAAAAATCAGCAAACTTTATGTTATGGGCTGTCTTTCTGAACGCTATATGGCCGATTTGGAAGCCGAAATTCCCGAAGTTGACAAGTATTATGGAAAATTCAACTGGAAGGAACTCCTTTCGGAATTAGGTAAAAGTTACAACCAGCAGTTGGCTGTTGAACGCGATTTGACCACGCCTAACCACTATGCTTATTTAAAGATTGCTGAAGGTTGTAACCGCTTCTGCTCATATTGCGCAATTCCTATTATTACTGGTCGCTATCAGTCTCGACCTATTGAAGAGATTGTTGATGAGGTGAAATACCTTGTGGGTAAAGGTGTAAAGGAATTTCAAGTTATAGCGCAAGACCTTTCTTATTATGGCGTTGACCTTTATAAGGAAATGCGCTTGGCTGAATTAATTGAACGTATTTCAGATGTTCCGGGTGTGGAATGGATCCGTTTGCATTATGCCTATCCTGCGCAGTTCCCTTACGACGTGTTGAAGGTAATGCGTGAACGCGATAATGTCTGCAAATACCTCGATATAGCATTGCAGCATATTTCCGACAATATGCTCAGCAAAATGCGTCGCCATGTTACCAAACAGGAAACCTACGATTTGGTGACCCGCTTGCGTGAAGAGGTGCCTGGCATCCACTTGCGTACTACTTTGCTGACCGGACACCCTGGTGAAACCGAGGAAGACTTCGAGGAGTTGATTGAGTTTGTTCGTTGGGCGAAGTTTGAGCGTATGGGCGCATTCCCTTATTCCGATGAAGAAGGTACATACTCGAACAAAAACTATGTTGACGATATCCCGTTCGAGGTGAAGCAGCAACGTGTCGACGACTTGATGGCTGTTCAGCAGAAAATCTCTAAAAAGATTAATGAAGACAAGGTTGGGCAAACCTTGAAGGTAATCATCGACCGTGAAGAGGCCGATTACTATATTGGCAGAACCGAATTCGATTCTCCAGAAGTGGATCCCGAAGTTCTTGTTTCAAAGGACAAAGATCTGACTATAGGTGAGTTCTATATGGTGCAGATTACCGGTGCTGAAGAATTCGAATTGTACGGAAAAGTAGAGTGATAAACTTGTGCTTTTTGTATTTTGCTCTCTTTTGAATGTGTTGCAAAACAATGTTTTATAGTTTTTCAAACTTTTGAAAACTAGGTTAGAAGGGTGCGAATAAAAATGGGATTTGCGAGTTGCTGGATATTCGCAGATCCGTTTAAAATTGTAATTATAGATTTTGTAAGATATGTTTTCTGGAATCGTAGAAACTACCGCTAAAGTCCTTAACCTCGAAAAGGAAGGCAGTAATTTGAACATCACAATGTCTTGCCCTTTTGCTGGCGAATTGGGCGTTGACCAAAGTGTGGCACACAATGGCGTTTGCCTGACTGTTACCAGTCATAACGATAGTAGTTATACGGTTACTGCCATTAAGGAAACCCTCGACCGTAGTAACCTTGGTTTGCTGAAGGTTGGCGATGAGGTGAACATTGAGCGTTGTATGATTATGAACGGCCGTCTTGACGGTCATATTGTTCAAGGTCATGTTGACACCACTGGCGAATGTGTTTCGAAAAAGTGGGCCGATGGCAGTTGGGAGTTTACTTTCAAGTATGCCGTAACGCCTGAATTGGCTTTGAAGGGATATGTGACTGTTGAGAAAGGTTCGGTTGCTGTAAATGGTACCAGCCTTACTGTATGCAACTCGCAAAAGGATCAATTCTCTGTCTGCATCATTCCTTACACTTACGACCACACCAACTTCCATAACATAGAGGTTGGTACAAAGGTTAATTTGGAGTTCGACATCATCGGTAAGTATTTGAGCCGTATGATGGAATTCAAAAACGATTGATAGATAAAAAAACAGAATAGAAAACGGGTACACGGTGCGGACTTTCCGCTGGTGTACCCGTTTTAAGTATATCTTGGGTATACAAGTAGATAATCATTAAATTTAAATAGTATAAGCAGGATTCTGAAATCAGAGCCCTGCTTTTTTATTGTATAAGCAACTAAAAAGGAAGCAAAAAAAGCACTTTTTAATGTTAGAGAACATATAAAGAAATTTTTTTTTAATAATGGACCAACAAGGACTATAAATGACAATTTATTTTTAATTAGAATACCACATATTTGCAACAACTCAATGAGATTACAATGAAAGGATAAGAGTTCCAACAAACCTACCCCTTCCTTGTTCCTATCTTTTTTTATTAATTTAAAAATACGATAAGCATGGGATTATTTGATTCTATAGCCGAAGCTGCTGCTAAAAAGGCTGCAGAAATACAAAAGGCTGCTTCAGAAGTGGCAGACGCTGCTGCTAAAAAGGCTGCAGAAATACAAAAAACAGCCGAAGAAGCTGCTGCTTCTGCGTCAACAATAGCCGGTCAAGCCGTTGATGCCATCAGTTATGGTGCAGGACAACTAGCCGATGCTGTCAGTACAACAGCTAGTGAAGCTCACGACTCTATAGTGAAAAAGAGAAATGAAGCGCTTAACGACATTCAAGAATTTGCAGCTATCAAGTTCTACGACCTTATTAACCAATATGATTACGCAGATTCTATAAAAAAAATGAAAGAAGCGCAAGAAAAGGAAAAGAAAGACTTGTCTCCTCTCATTGGATTCTTGGAAAACTTGCAAACTTTCGCACTTGAAGGGAAAAAACAATATTTCGATAAAAAGAACTGATATGGCAACTCAAAAAAAAACGGCAATAACCACAATCAATGAGTTCATTAGAACCATTGACTTCGATACTCTAATAGAAATAGCAGAATTTGCAGCCCTAATACCTGCAATTGGAACTATTTGTGTTTGGATTATTAAAATTTTGAAGTTCGCTAAAAAGTTTCAACCAACAGCAGATAAAGTGCTTACCAATGCAGACCAACTTTACGGAGTCTGCGCAAGTGATAGTGATTCCAGCACTGACAATGAGGCTTTGGACAAGGTAAACACTCTTATTGAGATTGCGCTTGAAGATGGAATTATTACAGAAGAAGAAGAAAACTTCATTTTAGAAAGAGCGCAAACCCTAGGCTTAGACACCGACGAAATTAAACTAAAATTACTTCCCAACAAACAGTAACATTATGAACGAAAACGCATCTTTAATAGAAGAACTCATAAAAGCCATTTGCGATGGCACCATCGACAGCAAATGGAGTCTCATAAAAATGAAAGCGGTTGATAGTGGAGTTGGTGAAATTCAAAGCATTAGAACTCTTATCGAAACGATTGCAACCAGTTTAAAGAATGGCAATTTCGATAGTAAAATTGATATTTTGAAATTGCAAGCTGCTGACGCAGGTATCGACCAAAGTAAACTAGCTCAAATAATTGCAACCATCAAGGTAAAAATAGGAGACACAAGAGTAGAAGAAACGCCATCTGCTGCTGAAGTTTCAAAAGAAAGAAAGGAAACGAACACCGAAAAGCCACAAGAAAAACTTAAGTCAGATGTAGGCATCATTTCACAACTTTTAAAGAACAAGCTTTTCATCACTTTAGTACTTATCCTTGCCATTGTTTGTCCTTTCTTCACTGACTATAACTTCTTATACAAGGTTTTTATTGCCATTGGAGGATCTATTCTATACACCATAGGTATAGTTATTACTCTCTTTGTTAAACCTACTGCTTTAAAAATATACCTGATAGTATATGCACTTCTATTGGTAGTATTAGCAGTTATTGGAAACGCGACACAATATGCTAGTAATCCTACATGCAATCCAGGGAACACAAAAAATACAGTTGCTGTTGTGTTGATTCAACAAAACAATTAGAAGATTCTATAAGCAACAAAATTATTATTGAAAAATAACCAAATAAAATTAATGAATATGTATTCAGAACAATTTAATGAATTTTTAGATCTGATTCTAGAAGATGGAATTGTCACTCAACAAGAAAGAGACTTTATCCATAAAAAAGCTACAGCAGAAGGTATTGATGTAGATGAAATTGATATTATTATAGATTCAAAGCTCTCAAAACTTAATAATAAACAAACAACAGAACCATCCGCTGAACTGAAAGAATTTATCGAATTAACAACTAGCGACGGTGTTATTTCTGAAAAAGAGAAAAATATTCTTATAAAGAAGGCTGCTGCTGAAGGCATAAGCGAACAGCAACTCGATAATATTCTAAAAGATATTCTTGGCAACATTCCTACAGTAGACACAACACCAAAGCCTTGCGGTAAGCCATCACAAGACTTCATGTTATTCCTTCAAATGGTAGCTTCTGACGGGAACATCACTGAACAAGAGTATGACGTTATTATGAAGAAAGCAGAAAGAGAGAACTTAGACAAAGAAGAAGTTGCAGTACTGCTAGCCACCTATCAGCAAAAGACATCTGCTGACATCAGAGCGAAAGACCGTAATATGGATAACAACAGTAGTCTTAACCGATTAATGGAGAAGATGTCAAAAATCGAATCTGAATACGAGCAAGGTAAAAAAGAATACGAAGAAAGGAAAAGACAGGAGAGCAATCAAAGAGCAAATAATATGGGAAACTCTATCATCAGCAGCATTTTCAATGTTGTTAATGAAGCCATAGAAGCTCCATTTGAGGATAAGAGAACAGAAAAGAAAGTAAATGCAATTAAAGAATGCGGATTGCCTAAGGATAAAGTTGATCTTCTTGAATTTATTGCCTATTGTAAATCAAATGGTAAAGATCCAAAGAAAGACCCATATGCATCAGCCATCGAAAAAGCATATTTTACAAAATATGAAGAATGTCTAGCTCTTGCTAGAACCCAATATAAGAACGATCCTGACTTTAAGGCTTATCAGGAAAGTCTCTTTGGAAAGTTATTTGGATAAAATGATTATCCACTTATTTATCCAAAGTTTCATTTGAAACTTTGAGGTTATATGGTGAAAATATAAGCGAGTTACTTGATTCGGTAGCTCGCTTTTTGTATTCTACAATTTATCAAAGCATTTGTGCTTGTGATTTCAAGAAACGCATTTCGTATGCATCGTCTGGTATTACTTCGACATTGACAACGAAATCCTCAACATTGTACTTGTCAATCAAACCCTTGCGAAGACAAACATCAATGATTTCACCTTCCTAGTAGTCATTTGCTGGACAGCAAACACACATAAAAAACTTTACTCTCTTCATATCTTGCACTGGTACTGCCACTTGTCTTTCTTCCAATAGAGTTCTTTGCAACCACACTTCTTACAAGTCACACCAACCAAGTCACGGATAGACTTGAAATACTTCTTTGTCTTCAATTCGGTAAGTACAATCTTTGAAAAACTGAACAATTCCATAAGCAAGCCTCCCGTTCGATAGTGTTGAACTTGTAGAGGTTTGCTGTTGTTTTATTAAAAGTAAGCAGAGTAAACTATGTTTTTGAGATTTTTGAATGGAATTACGCGAAGTGTATCAGGTTGTTAGTATTTTTGTGCTTGAAATCTTGGGTAAGCAAGTGGATAATCATTTAAGTTATTATACGATGATTAGATCTGTAAAATGTTCAGATGCGGCTGCTGTTGCCGCTATTTATAACGACTATGTGCTGAATACGACAATCACTTTCGAGACTGAGTCCGTCTCCGTTTGTGAAATGGAGCAGCGTATTGCCGACTTTTCATCCAACTTCCCCTATTTTGTCTTTGAGGAAGATGGGGTGGTGTTGGGTTATGCTTACGCGCACCTGTGGAAGGCGCGTGCCGCTTATTCCAAAACTTGGGAAACCACAATTTATATAAAGTCTGATTGTCGCCGACGTGGAATCGGTAACCGCTTGCTAACCGCCTTAATAGATGCTTGTAGGGGTAGAGGTGCGCATACGCTTATTGCGTGCGTAACCGAAGACAACTTGCCCAGCGTTGCTTTGCACGAGAAACACGGCTTTCTGCAAGTGTCTAAATTCTCGCAAGTGGGGTGCAAGTTTGGGCGTTGGTTGGGAGTTGCCGATTTTGAACTGATTTTGTGACGCCTGTTACTTGCTCTTCACTGTTAAAACTTCTATTACCATTTTCAATCCCTTGTTGTTTACTAAATCTCTGTTTGCTTTCAAAGGGTCTTCGAAGACGATGTCGTCGCGGTAACCAAGTCCTTCAGGTATGCGGATGGTTGCTTTTGCGCCTTCTCTCATGTTAAGTAGGGCTGCGCACAAACCATTGATTACATTGTCTGGCACAACTTGTGCGTTTTCTGATTTACAAACCTCTGTGCCGTTAGAAAGGTACATGCTGAAGGCGATGTTGACTTTGTCCTTCAATCCTATTTTGTCGCCTTTGCCCTTTTTCTCGCTCTTCATTAGCACGCCTCGTCCTTCGTACTCAAGTCCACTGGCTACGCCTTCGTCTTTAATGGCCAGTTCTACATAACCCTTGTTCTTAATGAGGTTGTCCCATCGTTTGTCTCGCGACATGTTTTGGGCTTGGTAGTTGGCTCTTTCGTAAAAGAGGGCCATATCTTCAGTCTTCCAGTTTATGGTGGTGTCTCCGCTGATTCTGTCGCACAAACAACGAAGCACAACGGCGCCTTTGTGGTCTTTACCTGTGGCCATTGCGCTCATCAGCAAGGCTGTTTCAACCACTTCTTTACTGTCAGAATCCGTTTTCTTTTTGGCAATTTCCTCTCTAATCTGGTTCTCGTTATAGCCTTTAATGATGCCGATATAGGTGGTTTGAATGGTAGAGACGAACTCATTGCTGTGTTTAATGAGGTTCTCGTATTCTTCTGGATTTGACTTTTGATATTCGTCGATGCTTAAATATGTTTTTGCATAAGCAACGCTGTCTTCTTTGTTCGTTAACTTTATTGAACCTAAGTCTTGGGCGCACAAGTTCAGTGTAATCCCTAGTGCGCATACTGTAGATGCGATTTTTCTAATCATATATAGTTCTTTTATAGAGAGTTTGTTAGATTTATATCATTCTGCTGATAGTGAGGACCAACTGAACGATTCTTCAAACATCTATTTTGTTTTTGTCAATCGATAGATAAATTTTCTGAGTGCAAAATTAGAGATTCTGTACGAAAACTGAAACATATAAACATTGTTTTTATGTTTTTTAGCATATTATTCTGCCTGCTTCTTTCTAGTGAAGCACGCTTGTGTGAGTGGAACGACTCAGTATGCTCATTTCTCCGCTCTATTTCTTTTTGAAACCTTTTTTTGGGAATTTCCAATTCCATTATTTTTTGTATTTTTGTGATAAACAGACTGCAAAGGGTATGAATTGTAAAAGAACGCTGATGAAAATTTTGATGCTGGTGCTATTTATGGCACCAATGTCGGCGTTTGCAGTCCGTAACCTGAACTTTACCAACTATCGTACGGACAATGGCTTGGTTGGCAACTGCGTGAACGACTTGGCAATTGATTCTGCCGGATTCCTTTGGGCGGCTACCGATTGTGGCTTGAGCCGTTTCGATGGCGCTGTTTTCCGAAACTTTAATACAGAAACCGAGCGGACCATGTCTGACAATGCAGTCCTTCATTTGGCGGCAATTAACGATGGTGGTGTCCTCGTCTCTGGCTATAAGGGCTTTTTCCAAAAATACTGCATAAAAAACGACACTTTTTTAACCGTTGCTCCAAAAAACTTTTCACAGACGGTTACAAATGTCTGTTACGATGGTTTGCGCAATAAGTTTTATGCCCATACCTCTATTGGCACTTTTTGGGACAGCGTGCCTCAAAATTTTTCTTTGTGCTCGCTCTTGAACAAGAATGGAATGATCAACCAATGCCTTTACGTTGATGTAGAAGGACGTTATTGGTTGCTTGATAGCCAGACCTTGACTGTGTACGACAACACAGCCACAAAAATTATCTATCAGACGGTTGTGTCTTCTGCTAAAAGGTCGTTCACTCCTCGCTTTATTCAGTTGTCACCCGACCGTGTGATGGCGTGCTTGAAAGTGAACCAGATTGAAATCTACCGTATTGCCTCTTCCAAAATCCAGTTAGAATCAACAATAACTCTGCCGTTCGATGGCTTGCGTAGCGTGCAACGTGCTGTTGACGGGTCTTTCTGGTATGCGTCTGATGGCGATGGACTGTGGTACACTGCGGGTGAACCTTCGGCAAATGCTGTTTTCGAGAAAGTGCAGCCTTATGGGGCCGATGACTACGAGTTCAATAAACTGTATGCGTTGTTGGCCGATAAAAACGGTAATATCTGGGTCGGAACGCAAAATTCTGGCCTTTGGCGCTATTCTTTGCGTAGTAAGGGAAGTTCTTTCTCTTCTTCCGATTTGGGATTGCCAAACTGCCCCGCAAACGGGTTTTGTGAATTGCCGAATGGAAACATCATGGCAACGTGCGATGGTTTGGGTTTGTGCGAATTTGCCGAAACTGCCACTTCTGTCAAACTCTATTCGGTGGCCGACGGCTTGAAAAATAGAAATTTAACATCGGTTTGTGCCGATGCCGACGGTCGTTTGTTGGTTGCCTCTTGGGGGGGAGGCTTATTTGCCGGTACGCCTACAAAGAATGGTTACAGCTTCTACAACGTTCCATTTACTGGTGTTGAAAATCCTTCTTCAAAAATTATATCTTGCCGCCGCTTCCTCAATGGTGACATATGGGCGTTGATGGGTGGCGACGGGCTTTATGTTTGTCAAAATGGGCGTTGGCGCCGCCAGTCGGTGGCGCATAACCGTTGTTTGGAACTTTGGCCCGGTCTCACTTTCGAGGTGAGTGAAAAAGAACGATGGCTGTCGGCTCCTAATTCGCTTTGGAAATTCCATGATGGAGAGCTGACATTGTTTAACGACAGCTGGTTTATGGGTAGTGGCGCCTATGTGGTGCACGATATTGTCTATGTCGACGATTTCGGACTTGTTTGCGCTACCGATAGTGGTTTGTATGTGGTCGACGAGGCGAAAAACCATTTCGTCTGCCTGGACATTTGTCCGCGCAAACCTGTCGCTTCGTTGGTGGTCGACAAAAAAGGCCGTCTGTTAATGGCGGTCGATAACAGCATTTGGCGTATTGACCTCAAGGGAAAACGTGCAGAGCGCTATCCGCGTGACTTCGATATAAATGGCCGTAACTTCTTTGTCCAGCATTCTGCTTTCTGTAGCAAAAGTGGTAACGTCTATTTCGGAACCGCGAATGGCTTTATCTGTATTGCCGAAAACGACTTCCTCGATGAGTCTTATGCGCCAAAACTAACCTTTTCGCGTGTGATGGTGAATGGTGAAAGGGTTATTCTCGGTGACAAAAAGCAAGTCTCTTTATCGTACGGACACACTTCGTTCTCGGTGAATGTGGATATGGTAGATTTCTCGCTGCTTCGTTCTCCTTTGGTTTACCGAATGAGTAGCGATGCCAATTGGATGAACCTTGGCACAGAGCAAAGCCTCAATTACGGTTATTTGCCAACTGGTACTTACACATTGCAGGTGAAGTGCCTGAATGTGGAAAATGCGGAACCTATAGAACTCAAAATTGTGGTGGAAGCGCCTTGGTGGGAAACTTGGTGGTTCCGTTTTCTGTGTGCGGCGCTTTTATTACTGCTGTTAGGTTGGAAACTTTACAGTATGAACCGCGACAGAGTGGTGCTGAAACAGAAGGTGGAAGAACGCACTAAAGAGTTAAACGACGCTTTGTCGGCAAAAAACCGCATTATGCAGGTTGTTGCGCACGATTTAAAGAACCCTGTGTTCGCTATTTATGGCGCATTGGAGCAAATGCGTATGCGTTGGTCGGCAATGGCACCCGAAGAACGAAACTCTGCTCTCGACAAGGTGATAGACAGCACCCGCACTGTACAAGACGAGTTGGGTAAGTTGCTTGCGTGGGCAACTGCCAAGCAGGAAGAGCAAACTTGCCATCTGACAAATGTGGATTTGGCCGAATTAGTGACTAATGAGGTGAATTTGCTGCAATTGCAGGCGAAGGAAAAGCAGATTGACTTGGTGTGTGACTTGAATATCAGTCGTTACGCTTATGCCGATGCACGAATGTTGGGCACGTCTATACGAAATGTGTTAGGTAATAGTTTGAAATTCACTCCGTCAGGTAAACATATTACGGTCCGTGCTTGGCAAGATTCTGCCTTTGCCATCGTCGAAATTAAAGACGAGGGGGTTGGTATGACTCCTGAACAGTTGGCTAAACTGCTGACTTCTAATGTAAACGACTCAACAAAAGGTACTGCTGGTGAAAGTGGTACAGGGTTAGGCGTTGGCCTTGCCAAACAATATATGGAGACGGTTGGTGGCGCATTGGAAATGACCAGTACGTTGGGCGAGGGTACAGCCACCCGTTTGAAGGTGCCGCTCGGTCAGCAATTAGTGCAAGATGCCGCTCCTGCGGAAGAACCGCACGTGGAGGCTACTGTCGATGCCGAATTGTTGAGAGGTAACACTGTGCTGGTTGTGGACGACGATCCGCTAATAGCGCAGAACATCAAAGCCATGCTCGAAGAGTATGTGGATGTGTTGTTGGCCGACAATGGTGAAAACGCGCTGGCTGTAGTGGCCGAACATGCAGTCGATATTGTGGTGACCGATGTCGATATGCCGGTAATGAATGGTTTTGAATTAGGCAGGCGTATGCAGGCAGAACCCGCATATAACCATATACCGCTATTATTCTTGTCGGCAAGAACAACCGAAAGCGACCGCTTGACCGGTTTGCTGACTGGTGCGGTCGATTATATCGCAAAACCGTTCAGTCGGGGCGAGTTGTTGATGAAGTTAAACAATATTATGTTGCTTCGTCAGCGCCAACAACAACGCTTGTTGGGCGAAATAGGAAGGCTTCCTGTTGAGGAGGCTGTTGCCGTTGATGAAGAAAAAACGACAGAACCTGAAAAAATTAATCCATATTTGGTGAAGGTGCTCGAAGTTATTGAGGAACATTATGCCGACGTGAACTACAGCGTCGAGCAGTTGGCTTCCGATTTGTGTACCTCACATATCACCTTGTATCGAAAGGTGAAATCGCTTTCGGGTCAGACTCCGCTCGACTTGCTGACGGAGTTCAGACTTAACCGTGCACACCAATTATTGAAGGAAGGTAAGACTGCTTTACAAGATGTGGCCTTCCAAACCGGATTCCCTGACTATACTTATTTCTCTCGCAAGTTTAAAGCGCGTTTTGGTTGCCCTCCGAAGGACGTTTTGGCGCTTTGAAGAATTTTCTACACCTTTTTGAAAAATTTTCAGCATATCATAACCGACTGTTTGCTATAACTTTGCCTCAACGAAAGTCGCAAAGTTGACTTCTGTTT
>JAKSKS010000055.1 GCA_024401615.1 Paludibacteraceae bacterium | reverse complement strand
CTATCAATTAGTCTGCCAATTATAGCTAAATGTCAACTATTGTCTTTTTGATACACCCTCCTGTTTTGTTGTGTGCAGAGATACTTTGCCTCGCTGCTCTACTGTCCATTTCTTATTCATTATTTGCCAATCTGTCACTTTTTTATTTATGGAACATTCTTTGCTGTGATTTAAGGGGAAAATTTCATTTATTTTCCTTATTTTTGCTTTCAAGTGCAATTACGCAATTAAAAACATGTAAATATACGCCGCTACGGTAGCGGACAATTATTCTATGGGATTTTTAAATATTTTATCGAAACTGCTAGGTAACAAGGCTGATAAAGACAAAAAAGTCATCAAGCCTTACCTCGAAAAAATCATGAAGGTTTATCCTTCTATTGAGAGCCTGACCAATGATGAACTTCGTCAGAAGACTATCGACATACGTGCTGCAATCCAACAGTATGTTGCCGAAGATACGGCTAAGATAAATGCATTGAAGGGACAAATTGAGGGTCAGGAAATCGAAGAACGTGAAAAGACCTATGCTGAAATAGATAAATTAGAAAAAGCTAAGGTTGACAAGTTGGAGATTATTCTCGACGAAAAACTGCCTGAGGTTTTTGCTATTGTTAAAGATACTGCACGACGTTTGTCTTTGGGCGAAGTGGAAGTTACTGCTTCTGACTTCGACCGCCAGTTGGCTGCTGAAGGTAACGACTTCCTTACTATCGACGGCGATAAGGCTATCTACCATAACCACTGGATGGCCGGTGGTTCTGAAATCAACTGGAATATGTCACACTATGAGTGCCAGTTGTTTGGTGGTGTTGTTCTCCATAAAGGTAAAATTGCCGAAATGGCAACTGGTGAAGGTAAAACTTTGGTGGCTACCTTGCCGGTATTCTTGAACGCACTTACTGGTAACGGTGTGCACGTCATCACCGTAAACGACTACTTGTCAAAACGTGACTCTGAGTGGATGGGTCCATTGTACCAGTTCCACGGCCTCAGCGTCGATTGTCTCGACAAGCACCAGCCAAACTCTAATGCGCGTCGTCAGGCATATATGGCCGACATCACTTTCGGTACAAACAACGAGTTCGGTTTCGACTACTTGCGCGACAATATGGCTTCTAACGTGGCTGAATTGGTGCAGCGCTCTCATAACTATGCTATTGTCGACGAGGTGGACTCTGTGTTGATTGACGATGCTCGTACACCTTTGATTATTGCAGGCCCGGTTCCACGTGCTCACGACCAACAGTACGAGGCGCTCTGCCCTCGTGTAGAGAAGTTGGTTGCCGCACAGCGTAAACTTGCTACCGATTATTTGGCAGAGGCTAAACGTTTGTTGGCTTCTTCCGACAAGGAATCTCAAAAGGAAGGTGCTCTTGCTCTCTTCCGTTCTTATAAGGCTCTCCCTAAGAACACTCCTCTCATTAAGTACCTCAGCGAGGAAGGCATTAAGTCTATCTTGTTGAAGACTGAAGAGTATTATATGCAGGATAACAACCGTAACATGCCGGAAGCTACTAATCCGCTTTACTTTGTTATCGAAGAAAAGAATAACTCTATCGAATTAACCGATAAGGGTATCAACGAGTTGACTGGTGCGTCAGACGACCCTCAGTTCTTCGTTATGCCTGATATAGGTTCTGAAATTGCTGCTATCGAAAAGATGGGTCTCAGCAAAGAAGAAAAGTTGGCGAAGAAGGACGAACTCTTCCAAAACTATTCGGTTAAGTCAGAGCGTATCCATACCGTTAACCAACTCCTCAAGGCTTACACTTTGTTCCAAAAGGATGACCAGTACGTCATCATGGACGGTCAGGTGAAGATCGTTGACGAACAGACTGGCCGTATTATGGATGGCCGTCGTTATTCCGATGGTTTGCACCAGGCTATTGAGGCTAAGGAACGCGTTGAAGTTCAGGCTGCAACCCAGACCTTTGCAACCATCACTCTTCAGAACTACTTCCGTATGTACCACAAGTTATCTGGTATGACCGGTACTGCTGAAACTGAAGCAGGTGAACTTTGGGATATCTACAAACTCGATGTTGTTGTCATCCCTACCAACCGACCTATCGCTCGTAAGGATATGGACGACCGCGTTTACCGTACTAAGCGCGAAAAGTACAACGCCGTTATCGAAGAAATTGAACAACTCACCAAACAGGGACGTCCGGTATTGGTGGGTACTACCTCTGTCGAAATTTCTGAGCTCCTCAGCAAAATGTTGACTATGCGCCACATCGAACACGATGTGTTGAACGCAAAACAGCACCAGCGCGAGGCTGAAATTGTTGCTTTGGCTGGTTTGTCTGGCAAGGTGACTATCGCAACCAACATGGCTGGTCGTGGTACCGATATTAAGTTGAGCGACGAAGTGAAGGCTGCTGGTGGTTTGGCCATCATCGGTACTGAACGTCACGAGTCTCGTCGTGTCGACCGTCAGTTGCGTGGTCGTGCTGGTCGTCAGGGTGACCCAGGATCTTCTGTATTCTTCGTTTCTCTTGAGGACAAACTGATGCGTTTGTTCGGCTCTGAAAAAATTGCAGGCCTTATGGATAAGATGGGCTTCAAGGAAGGCGAGGTTATCGAACACTCTATGGTGTCAAAGGCAATCGAACGCGCACAACGTCGTGTTGAAGAGAACCACTTTGGTGTACGTAAACGCTTGTTGGAATACGACGACGTTATGAACGCACAGCGTGAGGGTATCTATAAGGAACGCCGTCAGACTCTCAATGGTGAACGTATGGGTGTGAACATCATGAACATGATTTTCAACACTATCGCCCGTATCACCGAAAACGCACGCGATGCCCACAGCTTCGATATGTACAAAGAAGAGTTGCTCCGTACTTTGGCGTTCGATACTGAACTCTCTGAATCTGACTTCTTCAACTTGAAGGAGGAGATGGTTGCAGAAAAAGTGTTCCAGGAGGCTATGGCTGCATTTAAACGCAAGACCTCGGCTATTGCTGAAACTACTTACCCTGTTATCAAAAATGTTTACGAGAATCAGGGCGGACAGTTCCAAAACATCGCAATTCCTATCACCGATGGTCGCATGACCTATAACATTCCTGTTAACCTTAAGGCTGCTTACGAAAGCGAAGGTAAGGAAGTTGTTAAGGTGTTCGAACGTGCCATCTTGTTGCACACTATCGACGAGCGTTGGAAGGAACACCTTCGCGAAATGGACCAGTTGCGCGACTCTGTTCAAAACGCAAGTTACGAACAGAAGGATCCGCTCCTTATCTATAAGATTGAGGCTTTCAAACTTTACGACAATATGCTTCGTGAGTTGAACTCATCTGCAGTTTCTATCCTTATGCGTATGCAGATTCCTGCTCCAACTCCTGAAGAACAGGCACGTATGCAGGAAATCGCTGCTCAGCAGGCTCAATTGGCTGCTCAGGCACAGCAAGAACAGCAGGCTCCTGCAGAACCGGAAGTTCCTGCAATGCCAACTCAAGAAGAAATTGCTGAACGTCGTCGTTTGATGGCCGCTCGCCGCCAGGCCGAAATGGAGGCTGCGGCTGAACAGCAGCAGTTGCGCGACCCTAACTTCTCGAACAAGAAGGTCGGTCGTAACGATCCTTGCCCTTGTGGTAGTGGTAAGAAGTATAAGAACTGCCACGGCAAAAATGCTGAATAACTTTAAGTCAAATAATAAGAAAGGTTATTGGGGCCGATGGTCACTGATAACCTTTTTTCTTTCTTTTTGAGAAACACATTTATGTTAGGTTTTATTACTTGGACTTGGGATCCCGAATTACTGAACCTTGGCTCTCTTTCAATTCGTTGGTACGGACTAATGTGGGCTATTGGCCTTATGTTGGGCTATTTTGTGGAAAGTAAAATTTACGACAACGAGAAATTACCCGAAGGCTCAATGGATAAGTTGTTCCTTGTTATGGTTTTTTCTACCGTATTTGGGGCACGTGTCGGTCATTGCTTTTTCTACGAGTGGGATTACTTCTCAAAACATGTGTTCGAGGTGCTTTATATTTGGAAGGGTGGACTCTCAAGTCATGGAGGTGCTTTTGGCATCTTAACGGCTTTGTTCTTCTTCTCTAAGTTTGGCATTCACCAGTCTTATCTATGGACGCTCGACCGTATTGTTATTGCTGTCGCTATTTGTGGCGCGTGCATCCGTTTGGGTAACTTGTTCAATCACGAAATTTATGGCGACCCTACTTCTATGCCGTGGGCGTTCAGTTTCATGTTGCATCCAATGTCCGAGACTACCGGTTTCTCAGAACCAAGCCATCCGACTCAAATTTACGAGATGATTTACTGTTTGGTAACCTTCTCTGTATTGATGTTCCTTTATTGGAAAACCAAGGCAGCACAGCGTACTGGTTTCTTGTTCGCGGTGTTCCTTTACGGTGTTTTCCTCTCTCGCTATATGCTCGAGTTCATCAAGCGTCCTCAAGAAGATTTCGAAGAGGGTTTGTTGTTGAATATGGGCCAAATGTTGAGCCTGCCATTTGTGTTGGCTGGTACTGCTATTTTCCTCTACATCCTGTTCAAATGGGGTGCAGAGAAATCTGAAAACAGGGCGAAGTCTTTTATGGGGATGGGTGCTTTGGTGGTTGTTTTGGCTACAATGATGTTGGTGCCTTTGCAGAACCGTAAAGCGCAAATGATGGAAAACTCGGGTGTGAGCAGGGCTGATGTCCCTAATGTGGGTGAGCCTGTAAAAATGGATACAGACAAGGTTCCCGACTTTTTAGAGAAAACCACTTTCTTGTCCGACGAAGGTAACACGGTGCATTTCCAAGGTGGTTACATCTTTGTTCAAGATAAGCGTGTGGCAGGTCCTATAGTTCCTGTTAAAAGCGATGCTGCGCATGGTTTCTATATTTCAGCCAATGGTCTTTATCCGGGCTCTGTTTACCGATATATGTTGCGTGTGTATCCCGATAACAAGTCTGTTTTGCTGAATTTGAAGGACTTGCGCGGTAATTATCACGAAGTGACTCCTGACGCAAAATAATAAGAAATACGTTAAAGGTAAAAAAGCGGACTCGTTGGTCCGCTTTTTTTCTTATCTTTGCATTTTGGTTTTAGAACCCTTTTTGTGAGATTATAATTAATACATATAAGATATGAAGATCGGCTTCGACAACGAGAAATATCTCAAAATTCAGTCCGAACACATTAAGGAGCGTATTGCCAAATTTGGCAATAAACTTTACCTTGAGTTAGGTGGTAAACTTTTCGACGACCACCATGCCAGTCGTGTCTTGCCAGGTTTTCAGCCTGACAGCAAGTTATGCATGTTCCAGCAGTTGGCCGATTCTGCCGAAATTGTTATTGTTATCAGTGCGGTAGACATTGAAAAGAACAAGGTTCGTGGTGACCTCGGTATTACTTACGACGAAGATGTTCTTCGCTTGCGTGGTGAATTTATGAACCGTGGTTTCTATGTGGGTTCTGTAGTTATCACTCACTATACTGGCCAGTCGAGTGCCGATGCCTATAAAGAGCGTTTAGGCCGTTTGGGTATCAAGGCTTACTTCCACCGCTTCATCGAAGGCTATCCGCACGATGTTAATTTCATTTGTTCCGACGAGGGCTTTGGCAAAGACGATTATGTTGAGACTACACGTCCTTTGGTTATTGTTACCGCACCTGGTCCTGGTTCTGGTAAAATGGCAGTGTGCCTCTCTCAACTTTATCAAGAGCATAAGCGTGGCGTTAACGCGGGTTATGCCAAGTTCGAGACCTTCCCTGTTTGGAACTTGCCGTTGAAGCATCCGGTAAACATTGCTTATGAGGCTGCTACTGCCGATTTGGGCGATGTGAACATGATCGATGCGTTCCACTACGACGCTTACGAAAAGGTGGCTATCAACTACAACCGAGATATTGAGACTTTCCCTGTCCTTACTGCTCTTTTCGAGGGCATTTATGGCGATTGTCCTTACAAGTCTCCTACCGATATGGGTGTGAACATGGTAGGTTTCTGTATTTCTGACGATGACGTTTGCTGTGAGGCTTCTAAACACGAAATTGTTCGCCGCTACTACGATGCGTTAAACAAGGTGGCTTGTGAAACTGGCACAGAAAAAGAGGTGAATAAGATTGCCCGCCTTATGGCACAGGCTAAAATCTCTACCGACTACCGCAAAACTACGGTTGCCGCTAAGAAACGTAAGGAGGAAACTGGTGTGTCGGCTTCTGCTGTTGAATTGGAAGATGGCACCATCATCACTGCTCACCAGAGCGACTTGCTTGGCTCAAGTGCAGCCCTTTTGTTGAATGTTACTAAGTATTTGGCTGGTATCGACCATTCGCTGAAACTCATTCCACAAGACATGATTGAGCCAATTCAGAAGACCAAGATTGAGTACCTTGGTGGTAAGAATCCGCGTCTGCATGCCGATGAGGTTTTGGTTGCGCTTTCTGTGCTTAGCCAAAGCGACGATAACTGCCGAAATGCGTTATCGCAGTTGCCTAAGTTGCGTGGTTGCCAGGTTCATTCAACTGTAATGTTGTCTGAGGTCGACCGCAAAATTTTCAAGAAGTTGGGTGTTGAACTCACTTGTGATCCTGTTAGAAAGAAATAATACTTTGCGGAATTCGCGATAAGTTAGTGCATCGAACGTCGTTTCGTTGCGACAAAAAAATAGGAGGTGTGTCATATTAATTTATGACACACCTCCATTTCTTTTCCGTCTGTCCCCCGTTGTTTAGATGCTTCTGAAAACATCGAGAAGAGTGCCCTGCAACTCGTTGGGAACGACAATATTTATCGAGTCCAAACGTTCGAGTTCTGTCTTTCTCCACTGCTCCAATTTTTCAGAGAGTTCTGCTAATCGTTCCAAGTGTGGGGTCTTTACATTGGTTTGGTAGTCTTCTGTCGCTTGCTGGTAGACTGCCAGGTTCTGCTTGTACGCTTCTAGTTCTTTCTGGTACGCTTCGTTCTTTGCAATCAGGTCGTCTTGAATGGTCTTCTTCAGTTCTGCCTTTATGCGGTTGTCTTCTGCCTCAAGTTCGCGGTGTCGTGCCTGGAGTTTGAAGAACACTTTGTTCACTTTGTCCAAACTTACAGTTGGACGGGTGCTGGTAATGACTGCTGTCGATCCTAATGCTTGTGCTTCGTTGATTGCGGTTCTTGCTTCCATTAGTTCCTCGCGCGCTGATGCAAATGCACCTTCTGGGTGTATGTTGCTGCCTATTGCTGCTGCAGTTGCGTTTAACGTGAGCATACGCGCACGTTTCTTCACGTCTAGAGTTTGTTTCACTTCGTCTTCTGTGAGTTCAGTGAAGTTTCTCTCTGGAAGGGTTGGGTTTTCCACTCCTTTTTCCTTTAGATAGTCTTCAAGGTCTTGGAGTTTAGGTTCTTCGATGCCTTTCTCTTTGCAGTAGAATGCAAGATCTGCGTTCTCAACTTCCTTTACTGCGTTGTCTCTCAAGTTCAACCCTTCGCTTAAGATGTTGCTGAGTTGCTTTAACTTCAACAGACCTCGAACTTGTGAGGTTATTTGCTGTAAACCGTTTTTGTCTTCTGCTTTTTTCAAGGATCTTAGGTTCCCGCCGTCGAAGTTCTCCATGCTAACCTCTATAAAACAATGGTTGCCCACTCCTTCTATGAGTTCGTTTGCCAGTCTGTCTGTTTTGCTGAGTGCTTCGCGTGCGTCTAAAATGTTAAGAACCTTGCCTTCGCCTGAAAATAAAATGCTGTCTGTGTTAATCATAATATGTGTTTTTTTAGTTCCGTAGAAGGATTCGGACCTTCCAATGGTTCCCCGGTTGGAACTACGGATGTTGGGTTGCTTACTTGCCTAGAGCCGCTACTTTTGAGTAGATGACTTTCAGTGAGGTCGGTATCACGATTTTCATGTTACCTACTTCTTTTGCCTTTTTAATTCGGTATGCCTCTAAGTCGCTATTCTGCTTCGCTACTTTTTGTTTGTGGTTTGCCATCACCACGTTGTAAAATTCCTCCTTTGCGGCAGTGTACGCCGACTCCTGTTGTTGGTACGCTTTCAACTTTTTCACGAATGCTTCTTCCTTCGCGCTCTTGTCTTCTCTTATGGTGTCGCCAATGCGTTTCCTGTAGTTGTTCACTTCGTTTACCAACCCCCTTCTCATGTTAACCAGTGTCTCCTGTGTTTTGTAAACATCGTCGAGTTTTACGGTGTTGTGTTTGCGGTAAACCACAATCCCTTTTGTACCAGGTGCGGTTTCCAAATGGTCGTTGTCAAAGTTCTTCAGTTCTTCTACAATTCCATTGAATTTACCAATTGCAATGGTAATTGCGTCTATAGAACTCTTTAAGTACTCGAAACGAAGTCTGTCTTCCTCTTTCCAGTTGTTTACCACTTCGCTTTCAGTAATTGCTGTCTCCCTCTCTGGTCTTTCTGGTGCTGCCTTAAAACCACGTTCTTCCATGTGTTTTTGGAAGTCGGGTGTCTTAACTTGCAATGTCTCAAGGTCTTTGTTTTCCCATTCACAATAGTCCTTAAGTGTTGCTTCTTTCACAAGTTCCAAAAAGTCGTTCTTTGCTTTTATGCCTTCTCTTAACCATGCAATGAGGGAGTTTGCCTCGCCAATTTCGGTCAAACGGTTGTTTACACTTTCAAGGTCTTCCTCGCTTGCTCCGTATTGTAGAACCGATTTTGCTTCCTGTCCGATTACGTTCAGGGTCTTCTCTGTGAAGTGCATGCCATTCAAGTCGCGCAAGTGACCTTTGACAAGTTCTTTTGCCAAGTTTGCAATGTGGTTCGCGCTGGTTGAGGTTAAAGTTGTGCCTTCTGTTCCAAAAAAGATAGTGTCTGTCTTCATATGTGTATTTTTTTTATTAGGACTGGCCGGAAGGATCGCACTTCCGCCACAGAAAAACGCTGTGGGATCTACCTGCCAAAAGAAAGCGGACTTTCTTTTGGCGAATCTTCAGTCTTGGGGGCGTCCGGACATGCGGTCTGAACCTGACACTAAAGTCAAAGTCAATGTCAATGACGGACGCTGGCTGGCAAAGTTGAAATCAAAGATGAAGTCCTTTTGAAAGCAAAAGGTTCGCCATCGTCCACAGGCGGTCGAAGATGGTTAACCCGTCTTTAACCGCTGTTAGCGTGCCAATAAATTTGGCATTATCTGTATTATGCGAGTTTTTGTTGTAACATAGCATATGTATCGTTTTTTAAACAAAATTTCAGGTCTCGCGCACGCTGTCTTTCGACAAAACTACCGCTTTCCATGGCGGTAGTTCGACAACCCCGTAGGTAACTTAATCAGTCCGGAGTGGCAGGCGCATCTTTTGGTGTGCTGCCCCAACTGGCTTTTAGTACCCGTTTCTTTATACTTGAATGTCAAGGATCTCTTTCCTGTTTTGTGGCGTTTCACTTCCACACTACAACTCTGTGGGAAAAAATTTAAATAAGAAAATTCAACAAGAACTTTTTTATGTCATTTCCTAACCACAATACAACTTTGTAGGAAAAAAATGAAGAAGAAAATTCAGCAAGTATTTTTTTACTGTCATTTCTTAACCACATTACAACTTTGTCGGAATTTTTTGATTTGTGAAAATTCAAACACAAAAAAGTGTTTTATGATGTTATGCATTTTTATACTTTTTCCCTTTTTAGAGAACAATGGCACGAAAAAAGCAATAACTTTGCAAAGTTTTTCAGGTATAGCGGTTTCCTGATGCCTCTTTCCTGTTTATAGTTTTGGATATTAGGTTATTAACAAATAAGTAAAAAGAAATAATGAAAAAAGCATTACTCAGCTTGGCAACTCTTTTCATGGCTGCCTCTAGTGCAATGGCACAGGTTGTTGTAAAAACTAACGCTGGTGATTTAAGCCTTCGTCTTATTGGTCGTACTAACTTAGACTATGGTCGTTACTTCAGCGAATGCGACCACTACGACTATGGTTTTAAAATGAACGATACCCGTTTGGGTGTTATCGCTAACTTCGACGAGCGTTGGAGTGCTAAGGCTGAAATTTGCTACGCTAACAAGGCTATTTCTTTCCGCGATTTGTGGATTGGCTTCAAGATTAACGATAAGATGAGCTTGACTGCTGGTAACCACTTCCAGCCTTTTGGTGCTAAAATCCTCGGCTTGGGTTATAAGTTCATCGAAGATGCTCAGGCTGACTATGCAATCTGTCCTGCTCGTAAGGTTGGTCTTAGCTACGCTTTCGTTACCAATCCGTTCATGGCTACTGCTGGTATCTATAGCGATGGTAATATCGACGCTCCTGCTGCTAACCAGGGTTACTCTGTTGCTGCTAAGTTGATCGGTCGTCCTATCTGCAAGGATAGCAGCGTCCTCCACATTGGTGTTGCTGGTATGTATACCGATAACAAGAATGCTTACGATTATAAGGTTGTTCAGCCTGAAACCTTCATCGGTGGCAAGGGCTTGATTAACTATAAGTCTGATGTTGCTAACACTATCAACATCAACCGTGCTGAAGCTGAATTGATTTGGATTTTGAAGCGTTTTTACTTCGAAACCCACTACCTTACTGGTTACTCTAACTTGATTGGTAGCGAAAACTTCCAGACTCAGGGTGGTTATGCTCAGGCCAGCTTCCTCCTCATCGGTAAGAAGCAGAACTATAACAAGCGTACCGGTTTGGCTGCTAACGCTTCTCCTAAGAACCTCGAAGTGTTGGCTCGTGTTAACATGTTGAACATGGACGAGTTCTCTACTTCTTCTGTTAAGGAAGTGGAAGTTGATGGTGAAATGGTTAAGGAAAATGTTACTACCCTTAATCCTGAACAGAAGGAAATGGACTTCACTCTTGGTTTGAACTACTTCTTCAACAAGAACCTCAATGCACGTTTGAACTACACTGTTTCAAAGGTTGAAAAGGGTGATGCTGAATTCACAAACAACGCTATCCAGGCTCGTTTGCAGTTCTCTTTCTAATTGAGGCCCACAAATTCCAATATCATAAACGCCATAAGGTCTATGCCTTATGGCGTTTTTTGCGTCTTATAATTCAGTGGTTTATTGTTTTTGATTTATCTTTGTGCAAATTATATTCTGAATGGCTAACAAAACCCGCGTTATTGCTTTTTATCTACCGCAGTTCTACCCAACTCCCGAAAACGACGAGTGGTGGGGACCTGGTTTTACAGAATGGACCAATGTGGCAAAGGCTCGCCCTTTGTTCCGCAACCATTACCAACCACGCATTCCTGGTGAATTGGGGTTCTACGATTTGCGCTTGCCGTCTGTTCGTGAACAGCAGGCTCAATTGGCGCGTATTGCGGGGATTGAAGGGTTTTGTTACTGGCACTATTGGTTCGGCAATGGCAAGCGCCTGCTCGACCGTGTGTTTGCCGAAGTGGTAGAGTCGGGTAGTCCCGATTACCCTTTCTGCCTCTGTTGGGCTAACCATAGTTGGTATGCTAAAACTTGGGATAAGACTAAAAAGAACGTGCTTTTAATTGAACAGACTTATCCCGGACGTGAAGACTATGTGATGCATTTCAACGAAATGCTGCCTGCATTTAAAGACAAACGCTATATCAGGGTGAATGGCAAACTCCTTTTTGGAATTTTTGCCCCTCAAGATATGCCCGACGCTAAACTCTTTATGGACACTTGGAACCAGTTGGCCGCAGAAAATGGACTGGGTGGTTTTGAGTTCTTTGGGTTTGCGCAAGGCGACGACTATCTGAAGCGTTTTGGTGATGTGAAGTTCGACCGCATTGTTTACGACGCTTTCCGCGATGTTGACAATGCCAATAAGTCTACCCTCTACAGCAAGACCATTGGCTCGCGTAAGAAACACTGGTTCAACATTCCTCTAACCATCGATTACGATTTCTATACCGAACGCGCTTTCCAATTTTTTAAGGAGCATCCGGAATACACACCTTGTATCGATCCCGATTTTGACCATACTCCGCGCAGTGGTGCCGGTTGGGTGGCCATGAAGAACTCCACACCGCAAAAGTGGGGTGAGTTCTGTGCTAAAGTCAACCAGTTAGTGCAAGAACGGCCCGACGATATCTTGTTCGTAAAGGCTTGGAATGAGTGGGGTGAGGGAAATTACCTCGAACCCGATATGAAGTTCGGACGTGGATATATTAACGAAATGGCCAAAGTTTTCAATAAAGATTAAGATATGCTGTTCAAACATTTTTTTAAGAAACGTTATATGAAGCGCGTTGCCGCAAAAATGAAAAGTTGTGGCAAAGACTACTATTTCGGCCGTTTCCATAGTTTGAAGGGTACCCAGTATATGACATTGGGTAACAAGGTGGTGTTCGACGACTTTATTGTATTTACGGCTTGGGATAACCTCAACGGCAAACGTTTTACTCCGTCTATTGTGTTGGACAACGATGTGCACATTAGCGACTATTGCCATATCTCCATTGTCAACGGGTTGCATATTGGCACCGGTAGCGGATTTGGACGCTGGGTTACAGTAATCGACAATTCACACGGAAACGTTTGTTACGAAGATATGCAGAAAAGCATCCTCGACCGAGAAATTGTTTCGAAGGGACCGATTATTATTGGACGCAACGTCTGGATTGGCGACAAGGCTACTGTGCTTGGTAATGTGACTATTGGCGATGGCGCAATTATTGCCGCTAATTCGGTTGTGACTAAAGATGTTCCGCCTTATTGTGTGGCTGCTGGTGCTCCTGCTCGTGTTATTAAAGATTTAAGGCCCAATCAGCAGCCTCAATAGTATAGGCTTGGGTGATGTTTGATGGCGATTTCCAGTTGTTCGCTGATTTTCTTTTGTTGGGTTCATTTTCTTTATTTACATTTGTCTTGTTAGACTATCATCAGATTGTATATGAAACTACATTATTACATATTAGCAGCAATTGCCCTTATTGCTGGATTGTTTTCTTCTTGTCGTGATCAAGACGATATTGAGGAAATTAGCCTTAAGCAAATCTCAAAAGAGTATCTTCAAGGTGGATGGCGAATTGTTGGTAGCCAGGTTTTATGGGATTTGAGTGTGAAGGGAACTTCTATTAATGGCATCTACGACTTTAAAAAGAAAATAGGCGAAAGTATCGCGAAAGAAACTGATTGTGTGTCAATTTATTTTGCAAACGACACGTTGGCTTACTATGTCCGCCATCTGCCGACCGATACTGTCCCTTATTTCCGTCAAACGAAGTACTCCATGACAAGCGATAGCGCTGGCTTTGCTATATGTTTCGGACCAGACCCGGAGGTGATGGGGTTCTACGCTCCAGTCATTTATGTGAAGACGATGGATTACAGTAAGGAGGTTACTTTCTATTTGCGCCGCGACGAGGTGCTGAATATGATTAGGAATAATTCCGAATCGAGAAGTTATGCGAGTTTAATTAGTAACGAGGTGAATAATGCTGAACTGGCTTTGTTTGCTGTTCGCGATACTTTAGACTTTTATCACGATCTGGATCTTTATTCTGGAATTATCCGTTAAGAGATATGGTCTTTTTTAATTATTTCTGCTTTATTTCGCTTGTTTCGGCGGTAGTGTTCGCTTTAGACAAATACAAGGCTAAGCACGCCAAATGGCGTATTCCCGAGGCTACTTTGCACATGCTTGAGGCGGCTGGCGGTGTGTTGGCTGTTTTAGCGCTGATGTACACCATTCGCCATAAAAACGCGAAGTTTTCTTACTATAGCATCACTTACCTGATTTTGGCCGCTTGGTTGGTTGCATTGTTCTTGCTGCAGAAATACGTACTTTAATATATGGCAGGCCTCTATATTCACGTCCCTCTGTGTGTCTCTCGTTGCATTTATTGCGACTTTTATTCCAATACCGACCGTTCTGTCGCACACCGGTTGGTTGATGGCTTGTGTGCAGAAATGCGTATGCGGCGTTCTTACCTGAAGGGCGAAACTGTGCGAACCGTTTATCTTGGCGGTGGCACTCCTTCTGTTCTTCCTGTTAGCGAGTTAGCCCGGTTATTTGATGCGGCTGCCCAACTGTTCGACCTTAAATTGGAGGAGGTGACAGTTGAGTGTAATCCTGATGATGTTACGCCCGAATATGCGGCTGCTTTGGCGGCGCTTCCTGTTAACCGTGTCAGTATGGGTGTCCAGAGTTTTAACGATGATGATTTGAAGACCATTAATCGCCGACATTCTGCCCAGCAAGCGCTCAATGCGGTTCAGAATCTGCGCAATGCGGGTATTACGAATATAAGCATCGATCTAATTTACGGTCTGCCTAATCAAACGGTAGAAGGGTGGCAGCACAACCTCGATGTGGCAATCTCGTTGGGTGTCCCTCATTTGTCGGCCTATAGCCTAACTTATGAAGAGGGTACTGTTTTATATAGAATGATGGAAGAGGGTAGGGTGAAGCCTGTTCCCGAAGAACTTTCTCTTCAATTTTACCAAATGCTTTGTTCCGCTTTGAAGAATGCGGGTTTTGAGCATTACGAAATATCTAACTTTTCTTTGCCTGGCATGGCAGCCAAACACAATTCTTCGTATTGGAATGGCACACCTTATTTGGGTATTGGTCCTTCGGCCCATTCGTTCGACGGCGAGTCGCGTCAGTGGAACGTTGCCGACACGAAGTCTTATCTGGCCGCTATTGAAAAGGGTGAACTTGATTGCGAGGTCGAGTGCTTATCTCCTTCCGAAGCGTTCAACGATAGGGTGCTGACTTCTCTGCGCACTGCGCGCGGACTCGATTTGGTGCGTTT
>JAKSKS010000054.1 GCA_024401615.1 Paludibacteraceae bacterium | reverse complement strand
CTTATATGCACGCTAAGAAGGGCCCTAAGAAGCCTTCTATCGCATACTTCTCAATGGAATACGGTCTTACCGACGTTATCAAGATCTACTCAGGTGGTCTTGGTGTTCTTGCTGGTGACTATTTGAAGGAAGCTTCTGACCGTAACTTCGACCTCACTGCCGTTGGTTTCCTTTACCGTTATGGCTACTTCACACAGTCTTTGTCTGTTGAAGGTAACCAGATCGCTGTTTACGAACCACAGGACTTCACTAAGCTTCCATTGGAACAGGTGCTCGAAAAGGACGGTTCTCCAATGATTTTGGAAGTTCCTTTCTACGATCGTGTTATCTACGCTAACGTCTGGAAGGTTTCTGTAGGTCGTGTGCCTCTCTACCTCATGGATACCGACGTTGAAAAGAACAGCGAATGGGACCGCGCTATCACTCACCAGCTTTATGGTGGTGACTGGGAAAACCGTTTGAAGCAGGAATATATGTTGGGTATCGGTGGTATGTACCTCCTCAAGAAACTCGGCATCAAGAAGGAAGTTTACCACTGCAACGAGGGTCACGCTGCTCTCATCAACTTGCAGCGTATGGTTGACTTCATCAAGGAAGACGGCTTGAACTTCACTCAGGCGCTCGAAGCTTCTCGCGCTTCTTCTCTTTACACTGTACACACTCCTGTACCTGCTGGTCACGACCGTTTCGACGAAGGTTTGTTCGGCAAGTATATGTACAAGTTCCCTGAAATGCTCGGCATCTCTTGGGACGATTTGATGGACCTCGGTCGTGAAAACGCGGGCGACAAGGGCGAAAAGTTCTCTATGAGCGTATTAGCTTGCCGCACTTGTCAAGAAAGCAACGGTGTGAGCTGGTTGCACGGTGTTGTATCACGTAAGATGTTCGCTCCAATCTGGAAGGGTTACTTCCCTGAAGAACTCCACGTTGGTTACGTTACTAACGGTGTTCACATGCCAACTTGGGCTGACCAGAAGTGGAAAGACCTTTACGAACGCGTGTTCAAGAAGGGTTATATGGATCACCAGTCTGACGAAGAAATTTGGAAGGCTATCTATAACGTTCCTGACGAAGAAATCTGGAACATCAAGCTTGCTCTTAAGCAGCGCTTGCTCAACTTCATCCAGAACAAGTACCGCAACGGCTGGTTGAAGAACGAAGCTAACCCATCTCTCATCATGGAGATCCTCGACAAGGTGAACCCTAAGGCGTTGACTATCGGTTTCGGTCGTCGTTTCGCTACTTACAAGCGTGCACACTTGTTGTTCACCGACCTCGATCGTTTGAACAAGATCGTTAACAACGCACACTACCCAGTTCAGTTCATCTTCACTGGTAAGGCTCACCCAGCCGACGGCGCAGGTCAGGGCCTCATCCGCCGTATCGTTGAAATCTCTCGTATGCCACAGTTCCAGGGCAAGATCCTCTTCCTTGAAAACTACGACATGGCATTGGCTAAGATTTTGATTTCTGGTGTTGATATCTGGTTGAACAACCCAACTCGTCCGCTCGAAGCATCAGGTACTTCTGGTGAAAAGGCTTTGATGAACGGTGTTGTTAACTTCTCTGTACTCGATGGTTGGTGGCTTGAAGGTTACCGCGAAGGTGCAGGTTGGGCTCTTACTGAAAAGCGTACTTTCGACAATCAGGGCTTGCAAGACCAGCTCGATGCTGCTACTATCTACCGTTTGCTTGAGAACGAAATCGTTCCTAAGTACTACGCTACTAACAGCTACGGCTACTCTCCTGAATGGATCCAGGTTATCAAGAACTCTATTGCTAAGATCGCTCCTAATTATACCACTACCCGTATGATTGAGGACTACAACGAACGTTTCTATACTAAGTTAGCTAAGCAGTTCAAGGTAATGTCTGACAACAACTTCGCAAACGCTAAGAAGTTGGCTGAATGGAAGGTTAAGGTTAACAATGTTTGGGACAGCATCGAAATCGTTAGCTCTAACATGTCAGAGGCTGTAAATCACGTTCCAACTGTAGGTTCAAGCTTCGGTTTGACTGCATGCGTTGATGTTAAGGACCCTGAATTGGTTAACAGCTTTGGTGTTGACGCTGTCTTCATCAAGAAGAACGACAAGAACGAAGATGTTCTCGACCGTGCTATTCCTGCTAAGTTGGTTAAGACTGAAGGCACTAAGTTGTACTTCGAAGTTAACGAACGTGTAGAAAAGGCTGGTTCATTCCGCGCTTGCTTCCGTTTGTTCCCTACTAACGAACTCCTTCCTAACCGTATGGGCTTCGCTTATGTACGTTGGTTCTAATCCGGCAGCATAATTCTGAATTTAGTTTAAACTAAATAATTAAGAAGGTGTATCATAATTCAGTTATGGTACACCTTTATTAGTTTTTGTATTATTAAAACGGTTTTCTGATGTTTTCGTTTTCACCGTTAAGGAGTTTTCTAAGCCATCTTAGATGGCTGTTTTCCAAGGCCTTTTCGATTATAAGGTGTGTCCTAAAAGGCCTGTTTTCTGTTTAATAATTTCTATCAATTAGTCTGCCAATTACTGCTAAGTGTCAACTATTGTCTTTTTGATACAACCTCTTTTTTTGTCCCTTGTGGGTATTGAAAAAGAAAGAACTTTCCCATTTGAGAAAACAACAACGGCGGAAGAAAATGTGCTTGAAATAACTGGAAAAAGTGTTTTAGGTGCCCATTATCACAACTGTTTTGAGATTATCTGCTTTCATAGGCATTAATTCGTCGACACGTTGTTTGGTAAACTAAAAGCCACCCGTTAATCGACCGATTAACGGGTGGCTTTAGTATCTCCAGTAGGAATCGAACCTACATCTAAAGTTTAGGAAACTTTTGTTCTATCCGTTGAACTATGAAGACAGTTGCCTGTGTTGTACAACAACACAAAGATAATAAAAAAGATTGAATTACCAATTCAGCAGCTTGAACTCATCGCCATCGTATACGCCATAAGTCGTTTTCGTTACCCATTCGCCAAGAATTGCCAAATAAGCGTCTTTATTTTCGCCATGAAGCGTTAGCGTCTTCTCGATGTGGCGATGACCGAAAACGTAGTAATCGACGTCTGGGTGCGCTGAAAAGTGCTTTTTCGCCCATTGTATCTGGAACTCTTTGTCTTCGCCCAAGAAGTCTTTCTCTTTCGAGTCCTTTTTGCGTTTGCGGTTCTTGTTCGACCACAGGTAACCGAACCACATGGTCAGGTCGGGATGTATCCAGCGGAAGAACCATTGTGCAACCTTGCTGCGGAAGAATTTGCGCATTAGGAAGAACGATAGGCTGGGGTCTCCGCAGCCGTCGCCGTGTTCAATGTAGAAGCGTTTGCCAAGAATGTCGCCATACCATTCGTCAGGAACAATGGTGCAGCCGCATTCGTCTTTCAAATAGTCAAGCATCCACATGTCGTGGTTGCCGTAGCAAATCTACACGGGCATGCCGCAGTCGGTAAATTCGGCCACCTTTGCCATAAAGCGTACAAAACCTTTCGGTACCACTGTGCGGTATTCAAACCAGTAGTCGAACATATCGCCTACAAGGAACAGGGCACCGCAGTCGGGCTTAATGTTGTCCATCCATGCGCAGAAGCGTTTTTGCGCCTCTATGGGTGTGGTGAACAGTTCAAGGCCGAAGTGCGCGTCGCTGGCAAAATAGACTTTCTTTCCTTCTGCTATGTTCAGGGTGTTAGTCATCTGTCTGGCAGTTGGTGTTTACATTAGGCCGAGTTCCAATTTGGCCTCGTCACTCATCATGCTCTGGTCCCAAACTGGGTCGAACACAATCTGCACAATTGTTTTGCTGACGCCTTCCACAGAATCAACTTTCTGTGTCACGTCTTCCATAATGAAGTCGGCAGCGGGGCAGTTTGGTGCGGTCAGTGTCATCTGTATGGTCACTTCGCGGCCTTCTTCGCCTTCAACTTGGTCGGCTACATCGATACGGTAAATCATACCGAGGTCGTAGATGTTTACTGGAATTTCGGGGTCGTAAACGGTGCGTAGCATGTTCACGATTTTTTCTTCCAATTCTAAAAACTGGTTGATGTTGCCATCTACTTTTATTTCTGAAACGCCTTCCTGGCCTTCTATATTGTTGTTTTCCATTGTTCTATATTTTTTACATGAGCGGACTGAACAAGCGTGCCCACGATTCGCCAAACTTCTCTAAACGTGGACGGTTTCTCCATTCTTCCAGATTGATTTGTGTCGATCTTTCCTGGTCTTTCAAGAAGATGGATTTCATCGTTTGTGCGAATTCTGGGTCGTATATCCAGGTGTTTATCTCAAAGTTCTGTTCGAAACTGCGGAAGTCCATATTTGCGGTTCCCACGGTCGAAAGGTTATCGTCTATGACGATGGTCTTGCTGTGAATGAAACCGTCTTCGAAGAAGTAGACTTTCACGCCGGCATTCAGCATTTCGTCGATGTAGGTCATTGAACTCTTTAAGGCGAATGAGGCGTCGCTGTGGCGGGGAATAATGATGCGGACGTCAACACCGCCCAGTGCGGCACATTGTAAAGCGTTTACAATGGTTTGGTTCGGCAGGAAGTACGGCGTCTGCAGGTAGATGTAGTCGCGTGCTTGCGCTATAGCCATAAAGAAAGTCTGCATAATAGATTCCCATTCGCTGTCGGGCGAACTGCTCACTACCTGAATCAAACTGTT
Source organism: Paludibacteraceae bacterium (assembly GCA_024401615.1). Lineage (GTDB taxonomy): Bacteria > Bacteroidota > Bacteroidia > Bacteroidales > Paludibacteraceae > Physcocola. Next base: position 10,061 of record JAKSKS010000054.1, on the reverse strand, counting down.
TCCATTAGGTTCGCTTGGTGTAGGGTAGTAGAGGTCGTCGTCGCTAAGCAGGGTTTGGCTGACGAAATACCAGTCGCTAAGGAAGACGCGCTGCAGTCCGTGAACGGCTTCGCCTTCAATGCGTAGGTGGGTGTCGCGCCACTCGCCCCATTTTGAACCCATAACGTAGCGGTCGGCAACGTTCATACCGCCTGTGTAGCCTATCTCTCCGTCTATCACCACTATTTTTCGGTGGTTGCGGTAGTTTACCTTGCTGTTGATGGCTGGCAAACCCACTTTCAAGAAGCAGTAGATTTCGATGCCAGAGGCGCGCATTTCGCGAACAGAAGACTTACGCATCAGCCAACTGCCCACGTCGTCGATGATGACGCGGACTTTCACTCCTTCTTTGGCTTTGCGCTTCAGAATTTCAATGAAACGGCTGCCAATTGTGTCGGAGTTGAAGATGTAGAACTCTACGTGAATGTATTTTTTTGCTTTCTCAACCTCTGCAAACATACTGTCAAACAGGTCTTTGCCGGTGGTAAAGTGTTTTACCCCGTTGTTTACATACAGCGTGCTGTTGCTGCTGTTGAGCGCCATAAAGGCGAAGTTCTTGTATTGTTTGGGGAAGGATTTCTCGAGAATGGGGTTGGCTTTGATGGTTTCAATGCGTTCTTGCCATTTGGCAAGACTTCGGTGCGATATGACCATCTTCTTCCTAAAGTTCTTACCAATTAGGATGTATAGTGCCAAACCGACTATTGGCAACAAAATCAACACAAAGATCCATGCGATTGACTTAACCGGACTGCGGTTTTCCATCAGCAACATCAAGATGATGCCGATGATGGTGATGAAGTATAAAACTAAAAATATGTTGGTGGTAAGTTCCCAAACCATAAGTTTGATCTCCTTGTGTTTTTCTTGCCTTAAATTTTTTGTGTAATCTTTGTAAATTTAGTGAAATTTTGTCTTTTTTTCTTCTAAAATTGGGCAAAATCAAAAGGAAATGAATTTTTATGTGCAATTTTCACCGATTTATTTGATTTTGTCATTTTTTTATCGGTATTTTGCATTCCGAAACGAAGGGGTACATACCAGAGTGGCCAAATGGGACAGACTGTAAATCTGTTGGCTCTTGCCTTCGGTGGTTCGAATCCATCTGTACCCACACATGCGGAATTAGCTCAGTGGTAGAGCACCACCTTGCCAAGGTGGGGGTCGCGAGTTCGAGCCTCGTTTTCCGCTCCATCTGAAAGCAGTTGCCTATTTTGGTGACTGCTTTTCTGTTTTTGGGTAATTCTCCCCAAAATGTTAAGTCCGAAATCTTCTTATTTTATTCGATTATTGTGTTGTTATAAGTTATGAAACCGCTAAAAAAAATTGTTCTTTGTTTATTGTTCCTATTGTTTGGTGCCATGTCGTGTGTTGCCAAAGTAAAGATAAACGAGGTAATGCCTTGTAATCTGTCTACCATCATGGAAACTGACAACTATAACTTTTCTGGCTATATCGAATTTTCCAACGAAGGCGGTAACGATGTTAACCTGAAGGGTTACACGCTGGTCCACTATAAAAAGGGGACTAACAAAACTACTGAAAAGTGGTCTTGGAAAATCAATTCCGATTTCAAGGTCCGCGCAAACAGTTTCTCCTTGCTTTGGACCGACGAAACTGAACTCCAAAACCATGTGCCTTATAAGTTAGATGCCGATGGCGGATACCTCCTTCTGAAAAAAGACGCTGCTCTCATCGACTCTTTTGCCTATGGTAAGCAGGACCCGCATATTTCTTTTGGCTTGAAAGATGGGGTGGCCGGATACATGATTCCTTCCCCTGGTGCTGAGAATTCTTCCGCGTTTGTTAAAAATACCCGTTGCCAGGCTCCTGTGCTTAGCGAGAAAGGCGGCTTGAAGAATAAAAAGTTCGAAATCAGCCTTAGTTGTCCTACTAGTGGCGCCACTATCTATTACACGACAGACGGAAGCGAACCTAACACCAATAGCACCGTTTATGCCAGTGCCATACCCATCAGAATGAACACCAATGTGCGTGCTGTTGCGTATGCCGATGGCTTGTTGCCTAGTGTAATCGAAACCAATTCGTATGTCTATCAAGAATCGGAGCACGCTACCTGCGGCAACATGAACCTGCCTATTGTTTCCATAACTGTCGACAGACGTTTCCTCTACGACGACTCGATTGGTATGTATGTTGTTGGAAAGAATGGCATTCCGGGCGAGAAGAGGTGTATATCTGCCAAGGCAAATTACAACCGCGACTGGAAACGCCCTGTAAACTTCGAATTCTTTGTCAATGGCGACCAGGTGTTGTCGCAAGAGGTTGAGGCGGCTGTCGAAGGCGGGTGCTCTAGAGGTAATTCTGTTAAGTCGCTCTCTATTAAGGCTTCTAAAAAGACGGGCTCTAACGAGTTGGGTTATCATTTCTTCCAAATTAAGCCCGACATGACTCACCAAACTGTCTACGTCAGGAATGGTGGTACGGCTAATACCTATGTGAAGTTTAGAGATGGCCTGATGCACACTCTGGCTATTCCTATGAACATCGACTACCAGGCCTATCAGCCTGTCGTTTATTTCATTAATGGCAGATACACTGGCCTGCAGGCGCTGATGGAACGCGCTAATGCCGACTACCTTAAAGCCAACTACGGACTCGACGAAGATGAGGTGGACTTGGTTAATATTTCAGATGTTACCGGGCCGGTTGCTTCTAAAGGATCTCTCGACGCGTATAACGAACTGGTGGCGTTCTTGGAATCTGGCGACAATAAGACGGAGGACTTCTATAACGAGGCTTGCAAACGCATCGATATGGACGAGTACATCGACTATCAGATTCTCGAACAGTTTATTGTGAATGTCGATTGGCCGGGTAACAACGCTAAACTTTGGAGGGAAAGGAAGGACGGTTCGCGTTTCCGTTGGATTGCTTTCGATTTAGACTATGGATTGGGAATTCAGAATGGCTCTTCTGATGCCGTTAGTGACAAAAATTACATCCGCTGGTGCAGGGGCGAGGGCAAAACTTCGTGGGCCAACGGCGAACCTTGGATGGTGACTATCTTTAAGAACTTGAGCGACAATCCTCTCTTCAATAAGAAGTTCACTACAAAATACCTAATTCACCTTTCAACTACTTTCTCTGAAGAGCGTATCAATGCTGTTGTCGACAGTGTGGCTTCGCTTGTCGAGCACGAATACTGTGTCGATATGCGCGCCTCCTCGAAAGAAGATGCCGAACACATGAGGGTGTTTGCGCTTGAAAGAAGACCGAACATATTGACTCAGTTGCAAGAGTTTATGGGAACTGGTGATGCAGTTGATTTTGAACTGAAATCGAATGTCGGTGGAGCGCGCTTCTCCATTAACGGCGAATCTGTTAGTGGCTTCAAAGGAAAGTTCCTTTCGGTTTTTTCTTCCGAGTTCAGAGCTTATCCTCCGGTCGGATACAAATTTGACCATTGGGAGGTTAAAGGGGCTTTCGACACAGAGAGTGTTGTTGAGAATTGTGTGAGCAACCTGCCGGGCGAACTGAACGGCAAATTGACTGGTGCTTGCAGCATTGTTGCTGTTTTCTCTAAGTCTGAGTTCTCAAATACCCTTGTCATCAACGAACTTTGTGCAAGCAGTAACCAACAGTCGGGTAATGAAGACGATTATGGCAAATACCCCGACTGGATTGAAGTTTATAACTCTGGCAATGAGCCTGTCGACTTGGCGGGTTGCTATTTCTCGAACAAGAAAGGCAATCTCAAACTTTGCCAAATTGCCTATGGGTCGGCTAATACGCTTGTTAATGCTAAGGAACACAAAATTATATGGGCAAATAGCAATCCGCTCGATGGTCCGCTCTACCTCAATTTCAATTTGAATGTAGACAAACCAAAAACCATCTATTTAAGCGACCCTGCTGGAAACATTCTTTCCGAGGCAAAATACGAAATGCACGAAACGAACGAATCTTTTGGTTATTCTTCCGACAATTCTGGCGAGTGGGTTAAATTCAGCATTTGCGAAAAGGTAACGGCTACTCCGGGAGTTGAGAATGGCACCATTAAGTGTAGCGCAAGCAATATAGGTCAAGTAGCCGCAATGCCAGATGCTGTTACTTTAAATCCAAATCCTGCCGTTCGTTACATCGAGGTTGCTGCAAGTTCTCCCATACAAGAACTCGGTATTTACGATGTGCATGGCAGACTATTACAACACCATGCGCCAAATAGCGCCAAACATACAGTCGATGTCAGTGGCTTCGCCAGTGGTGTTTATGTGGTGAAGTTGGTATGCGAAGGTGGAGTGTATTACAAGAAACTGTTAAAATAAGGGCTATCATCTTTCTCCCTGCCGCTGGCTTTGTTGTCAGTGTTGGTCTTCTTGCCTCCGTCATCAATGGACGTTTTTTGGGTGTCTTCTCTTTATGAGGGAGACTCGTGTTATAAAACGGCAAAAGGCAGCCTAATGCTACCTTTTGCCGTTTTTTTATATCGTTTCAATTCGTTCTTACCTCAATCTCCACCCCATAGTGGGTGTTGTCTGTTTCTGCTGTAAGTAGCGCGTAACCTTTGCTTATTTTCCCGTTTGTTAGTTCCACGGGGTGTAGACTGCGTTGTTCGGCTGCGTGCGACTTTAGTTCGCCATCTTGCTTGAAGTGTATGGTGCGGTATTCGCCTACGCTGCCGGGTGCAATCCATTGGTCGTAGATTAAGCGTGCGGCCATGCCCATAGTCATGCGCAGATTGATTTCCACACACGGGTTCAGTCGCTCTACGCCATCAACAGTGCCGGTCAGCATATCTATGCCCACAATGCCGTTGTAGTGTGGCGCAATGGTGTTGGTGAGTAGTTCTTCCCATAGGGCTTTGACCCGTAGCACCGTCGCTGTGCCGACTTTGTCTGCCAACAGGGCTTCTGTGGCTTCATTGCTTTCTAACAGGTTGCACCGGTACACGCCAGCGTTGTCGGCCATAAAGTGAGAGTATCCGGCAAATTGCGCTTTCCCGGCGCCGCAGCGGAATTCCATTGCAAAGTCGCCTGTCTTCTCCCAAATTGGCTCGCAGAGTACGCAACCCTGTGTGCTGATGGTGCGGTTCGACCAGCGCTGCACATTGAAGTCAAAACCGTTCAATGCCCACCAAATGCCTCTGCCACTGCCCGAAAGGGGTGCTTTCAGTATAAGCTTTTCGGCTTGTGTCCATGACTCAATCTCTTTAAGTTTGGTTGCTTTCCGTGGTAATAGGTTAGCGGGAAACAATCCGTTTGCGGCAAATTGTTTCAGAAAGTCTATGGTTTTGCAGCGGTGGCTCCATGTCTTTATATGCTCTAGGTCTTCTGGATATTCAAATCCGAATTTGCGCAGTTGTTGTGCCGATTGCGGATCCCATCCCCATACATTGAATGTCTCATCGCCTTGCGTTTCAAATGTGCTGGTGCGGCGCAGACTGCCGTCTATGCCCAATTGTTCCATTAGTGCTAATGTTTCGGGGGCTATGGCTTGTTGGGTGGTCAGTTGCTGGGTGAGTACGGTGGTGTTGCCGCTTAGCCAAAAGGGGAGCGGACTCATATCCTCGTTCATGGAAACGGCCACTTTGGGCGGCATATAGAAGGGCATACCGCTGGCAAGGGCAAGGTCGTGCTCGAAATTCAGTAACCAGATGTTCTTTCGTTTATCCATGTAGGCATAAGGTTAGGGCGTAATCTGGCGTTAGCCAGTGTCTCACTTCATAGGTGGTGTCGTCCATCAGGTCACGCACAAGGCTGCTACCTTCGTTGCCGTTCATCGTGCTGGCTGTTATTCTGAAACCTTCAATAAAGTCGTAGTGGGGAGGGTCGGCCAACTTGAAGAGTGCTTCTTTTGTCGTCCATGCCAATAGGGCGTCGGTGCCTTCGTCGGCAGTGGGGTGTAGGGCCACCTCTTCGTCGGTCATGAATTTATGGCGCACGCGCAGCACCTTGGCGGTGTTGTTTTTCTCTATATCCACACCAATTTTGCGGTACTGTTTGCTGATGAGCAGGCAGGCAAAATTGCCAGTGTGGCTAATGCTGATGCTGGTGCCGGGGTAGTTGGGCAGAAAGGGCCTGCCACCTTCTTCATAGTCGATTCGCGCGTCGGGCAACTGCTGTTGTAGCAGGGAGTTGACGAACGCTTTCTCTTTTTTCCTCTTGGGCGACAACTGGTCGAAGTTGGCTATCGCGTCGAGGCTTGTTTGTGCCGCCAGCTGGTCAAGGTCCTCGTCCATCTTCCACACAATTAGGGTGGTGTCGGGGGTTAGTTGTTTCTTGAAATCCAGCATACCGGTGGTGGTGTTATTCTTTTTTCTCAATAACCATTTTTGTGCCGAAAACAAATGCGGCAATCACAATCAGGAAGTAGACCACATCTCGGCTGTCAATCACACCGCGGCTCATAGCGTCGTAGTGGGCGCTGATGCCGAAACTCGATATAAAGGCCTGTGTGCTGCCGTTGTTGCTCATTTGTCCAACCAGGTCGAAACCATAGTAGAAAACGCCGCTAAGCACTGCGGCAATAATGAAGGCGATAATCTGGTTGTCGGTCAGGCTTGAGGCAAACACGCCAATTGCAACGTAAACACCGGCTAAGAAGATGAGGCCGATGTACGAACCCCAGGTGCCTCCCATGTCGAGGTTGCCCATAGGGTCGCCCATACAGTACACGCTAACCACATAAACCAAGGTCGGAATTAGTGACACAACCACCAAAAGCAGTCCGGCAAAGTATTTGCTCAACACGATGCTTGCACGGCTGATGGGGCGGCTGAGCAGCAGTTCGAGGGTGCCGGTACGCTTCTCTTCGGCGAAAAGTCGCATGGTGATGGCTGGTACCAAAAAAAGGTAGAGCCAGGGTGCCATAATGAAAAGGCCGTTGAGGTTGGCGTAGCCATTGTCCATAATGTTGTATTCGCCACGGAATACCCATAAGAACAAACCTGTAATGAGCAGGAACACGCCTATAACGATGTAGCCCATTGGGCTGCTGAAAAATGTGCTGAATTCTTTCCTTAAAAGTACTAACATGTCTTTTCTTTTTTCGCTGGTGCAAATTTAGCGATTATTTGCCGCTTTTCAGTCTGCAATTAGTCCTTGTCTTCTGTTTTCTTTTCCTCGCTGTTGGTTGCGGGCTCGTCCTTGGCTTCTTTCTTTTCCTCTTTCTTCTTTTCGTCTTCAAGGTCTTGTGGTTCAAGGGCGCACAATTTGTCTTCGGTGAGGTCGGTTTCCGAAGCCAAGCGTACGGCCTGGCGCTCGATGGCTTTTTCGAAGAGGTTGCGTACAAAACGGCCGTTGCCGAAGTTTTGGTCTTTGCCCGCTATGGCCTTGTCGAGCAAGTCTTTCAGCGCTTTCTCGGCATCTTCGGTTAACTTGTATTCGCTGTCTTCAGCGCGGCGTTTGAAGATTTCCATCAATTCTTCGGCGTTGTAGTCGTCGAAAGTGATGTAGCGGTTGAAACGGCTCTGCAAACCCGGGTTCGAGTCAATGAAGTTCTGCATCTCGTTAGAATAGCCGGCCAAAATAACAATGAGGCGGTCGCGGTCGTCTTCCATACGCTTCAGCAGGGTGGCAATTGCTTCGCCGCCAAAGTCGTTTTCGCCACCAGCCACCAGCGAGTAGGCTTCGTCTATAAAGAGTACGCCGTCGAGGGCGCTGTCTATTATCTTGTTGGTTTTTACGGCTGTCTGGCCTACAAATTCGGCAACGAGTCCCGAACGGTCGGTCTCTATCAACTGGCCTTTCTTAAGGATGCCCAACTCTTTGTAGATGCCGGCCAAAATGCGGGCAACAGTGGTTTTACCTGTACCCGGATTGCCAGTGAACACACAGTGGTAGGAGATTGGGGCAATCTTCAACCCCTTTTCTTTACGCAACTGCTGAATCTTCAAGAAACTGGTGAGTTTGTTCACTTCCTCCTTTACGGTAGCCAGACCAACCAATTTCTTCAGGCGTTCTTCTGCTGGTTCTTCTGGTTCTTTTGGAGTCTCGTTTTCCGGTTCTGTATTCTCTTCCTCGTCGGCGTTCAAATCGTCGTTGTCGAGGAAGTTAAAATCGTCGTCGTCAATATCTTTGAACTGTGTAGGGCTCTTCTGTATATAGCCCATAATGCTGGCCAACCATGCGCTTTCCTGCTCGGTAATCTGGTTGTCTCCTTTTGCCATTACGTTTGCAAAACGGTAGAGTTTGATGATGTACTGGTTCACCATCTCTTTGTTCACACCATAGGCGCGCAAGTAGCGTACTAAAAGGAATCCATCGCCTTCGTGCGGATTTTTGTATCCCTTCTTTACCAAGTTGATGAACTCGCTGGCAATGCTAAGTCCGCCTTGGCTTTCAATGCCTTCAACGCTTTCGTAAACGTCGTTGCGGCCTGGGTTTAAGAAGCGGAGCATCAGCGAGGCTAAGCCATAGCCTTCGTTGTTGTCTAACTTCATTTTTGGTTTAGGAAGGCCTAAATCTCTAATAATGGCGTTCTTGCGGTCCAATCCTTCGTAACTGGTCAGCACGTCGTGGATGGCAGCCAGCAAAAGGCGGCTGTTCAAGCCTCCGTAACTGCGGCTTTTGTCGTCAAACACTTTTAGTTCGTCCTCATTTGTAAGGGCCTCCATCACCTCTTTGCTGCGGCCGAGGGTCTGAACTTGTTTGTAGAAACTTGCGCCTGTGTTGCAAGCCAGATTGAAGTATTCTTGGTCTATTTCGTCGAAAGTCATAATCCGTTGTATGCGTTGTGTTTATTTTGCAAAATACTCGTATTGGAAGTCGGTTTGTCCGTTACCGTCCTTGTGCATGGTCAGGTTGTTAAACTTGTCGTAACTGAACTGCTGTTCTTGTGTTTTGCCGTTAGCGTTTATGTCAGTCTTGACCTCCAAGTTGCCCGATTTGTTGTACACGTAGGTTGTCTTCCTACCGTCGGTGTAGGTCTCTTGCAGTAGGTTGCCTTTCTTGTCGTACACAAGGTCGCGCCCTATAATCAGTTTGTTGTTCTTGTCGAAGATCTCCTCTTTGGCGAGGTTCCCCTTTTTGTCGAACAGTCTTGCAGTTCTGCCGTTGAAGACACCTAAACAGAACGTTTCCACGGTTTCGCTGGTCTTGATGTCTTTTTTCGAGAATGTTCTGGTGGTTTTTGTATTAGGAACTTTCCGCTCGTCCAAGTCAACCTCAAGAATGAAGTTGTGGTGGGCATCGTAAGTCTTTTCCAAACTGCCGTCGGGTTCATCGTCGAAGAAGCGGGTAATGATCTCCTTCTCTCCGTCATCGGCATATTGGTAGCCGCGCAGTATTCCTTCTTGGTCTATTACTATTTCGCGGTGCTTTATCAGTCGGCCTTCTGCGTCAAACCATTTGTCGTCGGCTTTGACAAACTTTTTGGTTTCGTCGTAAAACTTGCTGCTGATGGCCTTCTTCTTTCCCGATGTTTTATAGGAGGTGACAACGCTGTCTTTCATTACTCCGTTTTTGTCGGCGGTTGTGCGCAGTTCCTCATCGCCGTCGGCATTGTACTTAATGGTTTGGATCTCTCCTTTGGTGTTGTCTTCAATTTTCACCAACATCCCCTTTTCGTTAAAGGTGTATTTTTGGGTGAGCGTTGAACCTTTTAGGCGGCTATAGGTTTTCACATTGCCGTACAGACCCATTTTTTGTAGGTCGTTGTCGGCATTAGCAGTAGTCGCTAAGCTGGCTAAACCTAGTAAAATAGTATATATGTTTCTGTATGTCATAGTCTTAATGATTGTTAGTTATTGTTTTTCGCATCCAAATATTCAGCGAACACTCTGGCCGCGCTTTCCACTTTTTTCGCACATGGGCGCTTCTTGTAGTATTCGGCATTGCGCTCGTCGTGAATATTGGTGTCTGTTACCACTTTGCAACCGTTCATGGCGAGCAGTTCGGCGCAGACCACAGAACCGTTGCGCTCCTTAAACTTGGCCAGCAAATCTTGTACCACTTTGTAGCAAGCGGCCTTGCCTTCCTTGTCGCTACCTTCGGTTTGACCGCAGTCTAAACCAGCAAGCATAACCAAACCCGAAACGGCACCGCACATCATGCGCATTC
>JAKSKS010000053.1 GCA_024401615.1 Paludibacteraceae bacterium | reverse complement strand
TTTTATAGCGTTTTTAGGCTATATTTGTAATATGAAATTAATAAAATAGATGTTAACCAACAACAACAAAAATGAAAGCAACCATAATCCTAGCATTTCATCTATTTGCCATATCAGCCATAGCACAAAATGAGTTGCCTAAATCTCAAAGTTGTGAAAGAGAAGAAACAGCAGTCGTCTCAGAAGAAGAAATGAAAGACAAGACTGAAAATTTGACAGAAGGATATAAAATCGGACACGAAGAAAGACAAGCGATAGTAGTTGCCCAAAAGACAAGTCTGAATCGCGGTGACAAATACCAAGCAGACATCACAATGCTCTCGGCAGACACAAACTGCATCTATAAAGCTTATGTGAATGGCAAAGAAATTGAAAACGGTCATTATTCAGCATTATGCAACATAATCGGAACATTTAAATACAAAGGATACATTCAAGAAACAGACAAGAAAGGTGAAACAAGAGATTACCCATTCTCTGCCCAGTATCAAGTTATAGAGCCAACAGTGTTCGTCAAAGCAATAAACAAGAATTTGCTATTCACAGGCATTGACAACCCAATAATAATACAAGCACCTGGAATCAACAGCAGCGACATCTCCGTGACTATGAGCAATGCCAGAATCACCAGAACAGCAAATGGATTTATGGTGAAGCCGGTCAAAATCGGTTGTGAATGCCACTGTACAGTTTCAATAAAAGACGACGAAGGGAAACACAAGATAATCGCAAAAGAGACATTCATATCAATTTCTCTGCCATGTCCCGATGCATGTCTAAAAGTCAATGATCGTTATTTTTTTGGTGGAAAAATAGACAAAGAAGACATCGAAACAGCAAAAAAAGTATCGGCCGAAACATACGACAACATTTATCTAAACTTGATGGACAAAAAACCAGAATATATAGTAAAGGAATTTGACATGAAATTTGTCGACGAGAATGGAGTTTTTGTTGTTTACCACTCCAATACAGATGATCTCACCGACCAGATGACAGAAGCAATAAAGAAAATGGATGCGGGTTCCACCTTCTACATATCAAATGTCATTTCAAAAGGGCGTGACAATTTGACACAAAAATCAAAACCTATGGAAATAATAATCAAATAGTTCGTAAGCATCCAAACGGTAGTGTAAACAGAACTGTGTCAAGTAAAAAAATGGGAATTATATACCAATCGGTAGCAATATAATAGTTTATTAACAGAATTGCAAATCGGTGAAGCGTAGCGAGCCAAAACGGCCTTTTAAGACATAGATCCCATTTGGGAAGGCCTGGAATTGAAAATCGGTGAAGCATAGCGAGCCAAAACGTAACAACGTTCGTGGAGCGTAGAGGAACAAAACTTCAGAAAACTTTTACTACCATTTGGTATATAAACACCTTAATTTATAGCGGTCAGCTTAAGATTCTTTTTCAGTATATGACATATTTTCTTTGTGTAATCCGTAGCTCCGGTATCATTCATATGCACGGTATCGTAAAAATACTCTTTGTTCATACAAAAATCCATATCAGAATAGTGATCAAGTAGTAAAAGATTATGTTCTTTAACAAACTCCTTTATTAAATTATCACAAGAAGGTCTATAACCTCCATATGAAGGAGAATAAGCAAAAATAAGTTGTATGTCTTTCTCTTTACAAAGTTGAACTAAAAGAGTCATGCACTCTTTCTTAATAGGATCCCACGTCGTAATTTGGTTAGTTTCCTTCACCATCGGTTCATCTGTCATATGCACTCGCACAGGACGATAGCCTCCATACTCCACATTATGAATAGGAAGATAATTATCTGATAACATTTGAATGAAATTACCATTATAACGATATAAATTACACAACATTTTATATTTTTCGTTAGGGTTTACCATAGTAAATACATCCTTCGCTCCAGGTTCATCGTAGAAACGCTTTTGCCATTGTAGATACTTCATATTATCACCTTCCGCAACATCAAACAAATCATAAATATCATAGATGAGAATTTTTGGAGTATAGCGGTTTGTCATCATCAACAAACGACTGTAAAAAAGCACAATGCCATTACCTTCGAGACCACAATTATAACAACTCATAGATAACGAATCTTCTATTACTTTTGGGGCATAGTGGTGATTGGCTCTCGAACTACCAAAAATTAGTATATCTTTCTCACATTCCTTAGTAATATAATACTGATTTTTCGTATCACCACCTTTCGCATGACAATTCAAATACCGGCACGCACAGCCAAAAACCATATCTATCAAAAAGACAACTGCAAAAAAGATTAGAATACGGGAAATAATTTTTTTCATATTATACATCCAAAATTAAAATGAAATATAGATGAAAGATCCAGCATCTAACACACCCATACAAAGTATAATTACAAAACAAAGAATATACAATGTCCATTTGCACCAACTCTTATCCAAGCATTTCAAACTTTTTTGAAAAAACTCCTGTTTCAGTTCAACAATCAAGAGAGAGAGAATAGCAACACTAATCAATAAAATATCTGTTTTATTTGCTTTATATAAAAATATTTGCTCAGTATGATCCGTAAATATCCGTGTTACCACACCCCACGCATCTGAACATGTAGGCATTCGGAAAAATATCCATGCAAAGTTTACCAACAAGAAAGTAACTACAATACGAAAAGGTTTCAATAGTTTCAAAGACTCAATTGTATCAAAGTATTTACCCTTCGGAGCTATTCCCGTTGCCTTCTCCACAACTTGTAATACGCCGTGAATAACACCCCAAATGACGAAATTCCAATTTGCGCCATGCCAAAGTCCACTAACAAGGAAGGTTAACATTATATTGATATATTGACGAACCTTAGAACAACGATTACCCCCCAAGTTAATATATACATGTGTAGTCAACCAACGGGTAAGCGAAATATGCCAACGTTTCCAAAATTCTGTAATACTTGTAGCAAAATACGGGTGATTAAAGTTGTTAATCAGATCAAAGCCGAGCGTTTTTGCAATACCGATTGCCATAAGAGAATAACCAGAAAAATCGCAATATATCTGTATTGTATAGAACACACTTGCTATAAAGCAATTCAGACCAGAAAAGTAAATATAGTTGGCATAAACCATATCGACATAGAGTCCGAGCCGATCGGCAACAACACACTTAAGGAACATACCCCAAAGCAGCATCCTTAACCCACTCACACACTGTTCATAATTGACCTCACGTACAGTCTTAAACTGAGGTATCAAATCCTTAGCGGTACTGATAGGTCCACTTGTCACCTGAGGAAAGAAGGATACAAAAAGCGAATAATCAAGGAAATTCCTCTCCGCCTTAATACGGCCATGGTACACGTCTAACAGATAGCCAACAGCCTGAAATGTAAAAAAAGAAATACCAACAGGAATCGCCCAATTAAGTCCAGGAAGAGAGAATTTCAATCCGCACCTCTCTAATCCTAACGTCAAACTATCATTGAAGAAATTGTAATACTTAAACGACAATAAAGGTAGTAATCCAAGTAAAGCGAAACATACAACAAGCATTTTCCTTTGTGCTTCTCTACTCTTTATAGCAGGGTTTTCCTTTAAGTTGTCAGAGACGATACCCCCATAGAACGTGATAGCAGTTACCCCTAGAAGCACCAAAGCAAATGCCGGTCTCCAATTCATATAGAGCAAATAACTTATACCTAGTAAAAAAGCATTTCTTGCTTTTAAATACCTAACTGGTATTGCCCAATACACAACGAAAATGATTGGGAATAACAGCCAAAAATTAAAACTGTTGAAAATCATTTTTGTAATTAGTATTAAGTAATTGATAATTTGGTAATTGGTATTATTTTCATATATAGTGTGTGTGTAAAAAAACAAACGACGTTATGATTACTGGTTTCAAAATTATTGAAAGACCGATGATTTTTGCAAACTCATTGATAAAAATACCATAAATATACCATAAACGTGGTATAAAAGACAAAGTGTAGGATATTGCTGTACAAATGCCGAGTATCTCAATACGTTTTCATGCACAAAGTTTGTCGAGATAGAGGAATAAACCGCCATATCGCTTACAATACTCATCTATAAGTGCAACCAGACAAATATACTGGGAAAAGATAGCGTTGTTCGCCCAATTGGTTATTGAGTCATTTCACACCGTATCTAAATTTTAATAATAGTTCAATATTTCGTATTTTTGCAAAAATTTAAAATTATCCACGAAACAGAATATGGGTTTCATAGAAGAAATAAAGCGTAGACGCACCTTTGCAGTTGTGAGTCACCCGGATGCAGGTAAAACCACATTGACAGAAAAATTATTGTTGTTCGGTGGTGCCATTCATATTGCAGGAGCCGTAAAAAGCAACAAGATTAAGAAAACAGCCACCAGTGACTGGATGGAAATTGAGAAACAGCGTGGTATCTCGGTTGCAACCTCAGTAATGGCGTTCGACTACAACGGCTACAAAATTAACATTCTTGACACCCCAGGTCACCAAGACTTCCAGGAAGACACTTTCAGAACTCTGACCGCAGTAGATAGCGTAATCATCGTTATTGACTGTGCAAAAGGTGTTGAGGCACAGACCAGAAAATTGATGGAAGTGTGCCGTATGCGTAAGACTCCCGTAATTGTGTTCGTCAACAAGATGGACCGTAACGGTAACAACGCTTTCGACCTTTGCGATGAAGTGGAAAAAGAACTCCAGATAAAAGTACGCCCACTATCTTGGCCAATTAACCAAGGCGAAAAGTTTAAGGGTGTATACAATATCTATAAGAAACAGTTGAACCTGTTCACCCCAAGCAAACAGACCATCTCTGAATGCGTTGAGTTTGACGATGTGAACAATCCTGAACTTGAAAGCTACATCGGGGAAGAAGACGCAGAACAACTCAGAACCGACATTGAACTTATTGAAGGCGTTTACCCTGAATTCGACATCAACACCTACCTTTCTGGTGATGTTGCTCCTGTATTCTTTGGTTCTGCTTTGAACAACTTCGGTATTAAGGAACTACTTGATTGTTTCTGCGAAATTGCTCCATGTCCACAGCCTACCCAAACCGTAGAACGTGAAATCAAGCCAGAAGAAGACAAATTCTCTGGTTTCGTATTCAAGATTCACGCTAACATGGACCCTAACCACCGTAGCTGTATTGCCTTTGTAAAGGTATGTTCCGGTAAGTTTGAACGTAACGTCAACTACAAGCACGTACGCCAGGGCAAGATGATGAAGTTTAGCAGTCCAACCGCCTTTATGGCACAAAAGAAGGAAACCGTAGACGAAGCCTACCCAGGCGATATTGTAGGTTTGCCAGACAGCAACAGCACCTTTAAAATTGGCGACACCCTAAGTGGTGGCGAAGACATCCACTTCAAAGGTATTCCAAGTTTCTCGCCAGAAATGTTCAAATATATTGAGAATGCAGACCCTATGAAGGCGAAGCAGTTAACCAAAGGTATTGAACAGTTGATGGATGAAGGTGTGGCACAGCTCTTCACTAACCAGTTTAACGGACGCCGTATTGTTGGTACCGTAGGACAACTCCAGTTCGAAGTTATACAGTACCGTTTGGAACACGAGTACAATGCCCAATGCCGTTGGGAGCCAATCTCTCTCTACAAAGCATGTTGGATTGAAAGCGACGACAAGGCGCAATTGGAAGACTTTAAGAAGCGCAAGTTCCAGTATATGGCTACCGACAAGGAAGGACGCGATGTATTCCTAGCCGACTCGGCCTATATTCTTTCTATGGCACAGAGCGACTTCCCACACATTAAGTTCCACTTCTCGAGCGAGTTCTAAATTGTGTTAATAACATATCCCATCAGAGCGGTTGTTTCTGATGGGATTTTTCTTTTATGAATGTACCTTCAACATATTTGACATGAGCACACCGATACAATTCCTTGAAGACTACAAAAATATTCACGATGAACGCAATACTACCTGCCGTATATTCTTCAAAAGCAGCTCTGAAAAGATTGGTATTGCAGAAAATTTTCTGAAGCAAGTTGTTGACACTTGCGACTTCTGTATGTGCATGCCCTTCGAAGGTTTTATAAAGGCACTAATGGACAATGAAATAAAGGAAATGTCGGAAACAGGAAGCGGTTCGACCAACGGAGGACTTGATGTGAGGCGAGAAGCCATTCAAAACCTGTATGGATTAGACACAACAAAATACCCTGTTAAAGAGATGCCCAAATACGGGCTTTTAGTAGGACCTGATTCTGCCAAGGATTTAATAAGAGACCCCGACGTATTTTACCATTATGGGCAAGTGATGGTGACCTTCCGCAAAGAAAACTTAATGGACCGAACCACAATGACTGTGGGTTCTGGCCTTAACTTTTTGGAGTCGTTGTTAAAGAGTCCGACCTTCGTAAAAGACCCTAAATTCATCTGCATTAAAGGTTTGCCTAAGAAGGTAGAGATGTTGCGAAAAGGTTTCTTTATGGGTTTAAACTTTATGGCAGACTACCTCATAAAGGAAAAACAGTTACAGCCGGAATATCCGAACAGTATTGCTCTGCTATCTGATGATATGCTTGGTTTTGAGAACTTTGAAATTCAAATTTTCGGCAAAATTACATTTAGCGAAGACGTAAAAGAGGTATGCTATATGCCTTTGGGAAATGATAAGGAGCAGGACTTCTTAAAAGAAGCGGCCCCACTCCTCAATAAATATAACCTTACCCTAAAAGCGATATTTTAGCAAACTAACAGAGGGCACCTTAAGGAAACTACAAACCAAAAAAGGTGGCAAACACTTTTGTAGCATACCACTGGTCTAACACACCACCTGTTTCGCGTGAAGAATGCATACCCAACATAGGGTTACCCATATCTACACCACGAATATCAAGTTGGCTGGTTAAGATGTTGCCTAAAGTTGAGCCCCCTGCCACATCGCTTCTGTTGGCAAAAAGTTGGTAAGGAACCCCCGCCTGCCTACATAATGAAACAAACACAGCGGCCCCATCAGCATCGGTCATATACTTTTGGCGCGCATTGTATTTAACCACAGGTCCGCCATTTAACACAGGATGAAGAACAGGGTCGTGCTTGCCAGTAGCATTTGGGTGAAGCGCGTGGGCCTGATCGGCCGAAATCATGAACGAATGGTACAGCATACGCTGAAAATCTTCGGTTGAATAAGAGAGTTTATCACAAATTCGTTCAAGTATATGTCTTAGAGTTGGAGCAGCAGCCCCCTGTTTGGTACCAGAACCGACTTCTTCGTTATCGAAAACGCACAACATATTGTTTCGTTGCTTGTCGGCAGACGCAAGCATGGCCTGCAAACCAGCGTAAACCATCGCCAAATCGTCGAGTTTAGGCGAGAGCACAAGGTTATTTTCCATGCCCAACACACAACCACGCTGAACATCGTAAAGGAAGAGGTCGCAGTCAATTATATCAGTTGGCAGTACGTCTAACTTGGCCGCAACAGCGCGTAGCAAGGCTCCATCTTTTACAAACGCATTGTCGACAGTTGCAATAAAGACAGGCATATCGGTTTGCGGATTTAACTCCACTCCAGAATTCACCTGCCTGTTCATGTGAATGGCCAAACTCGGTATTACACCAATAGGTCGTTCCAAATCGACTAACACCTGTTTAGGCTGAAGCGGATTGTCAGTCTTCAGTACAACTCGCCCAGCGACAGAAAGCGGACGGTCGAGCCACGACATAAGAATGGCCCCACCATAGACTTCGGTATTCAGGCGAAGCAATCCGCCTGCCAGCATTTCAGGATTAGGCTTAATGCGAAAAGTTGGCGAGTCGGAATGGGCAGTAATGAAACGGAAACCCGTTTCGGACAATTTCTCGTTTCCCAAAGTAAAGGCGAACAAAGCCGAGTTATTCTGACGAACAAAATACCTGCCAGGCGTGCTAATTGACCAGGCATCGGTTAACGCCAGTTCGTGGAACCCACCTTCGGTCAACCTTTGCGCCATATTGTCCACCACATGAAAACAAGAGGGGCTTTTATGAATAAAATCGAGCAAATGCTCTGTATTTTCGACAAACTGGTCCATATTTACCATTTAATTATTATACCAAGTATAAAGGTAGCACTAAAATTCTGTATATTTACAGCAAAAGTCATTTTTATAACATGCTTTACACTCTAAAAAAGAAAGCACTAATGCCGCTATTGTTTGGCACAATAGCAGTTACAGCGTGCAACAACACTCAAACACCACAAGAAAAAATGGAAGTAAAAGAAGTAAAGACCTTTAAAGCCCGTGTTGGTGAAGGTCCGATTTGGGATTGGAAGTACAAACGTCTGCTTTGGATAGACACTCAGGGAAGTGTATACATCTACAAGACAGGTGAAGAGAAAGAAATTAAAATTGGGAAGATGGTCGGCACCGTTGTTCCCTACACAGAAGACACTGTGATTGTAGGCTTGCAAGACGGTATTTACAAACTGAACTTGAAGACAGAACAACTAACCTTTATGGCAGCGCCAGAAGGCGGCATTGAAGGCAACAAGTATAATGACGGAAAGTGCGATGCGACCGGACGCCTATGGATTGGCACAATGGACAACAACTGCGCACCAAAGAAAGCCAACTTCTTCGTCTACGACGGAAAAGAGGGGCACAAAGTCCTTGACAGTGTTACCATATCGAACGGAGTAGCATGGTCGCTCGACGGTACAAAAATGTACTATCAAGACACCCCTACCCTATGCGTCAGCCAGTTCGACTTTAACGAAGAAAAGGGAGAGATCAGCAACAGGAAGGAAATTATCCGTATACCCGACGAATTGGGCACACCAGACGGCAACACAATTGACGAAGAGGGTATGCTCTGGGTGGCCAACTGGGGCGCTGCCTGCGTAACACGCTGGAATCCGGCAACAGGCGAAATGCTACAGAAAATCGACGTTCCAGCACTGAACGTTTCAGCACTTGCTTTTGGAGGAGAGAACTTAGACGAACTCTACATTACAACCTCACAGTTATGGATGCCAGAGGGCGAAGAGAAAAACTATCCAGAAGCAGGTAAACTATTTGTTGTAAAGCCAGGTGTGAAAGGCATTAAGTGCAACTATTTCAACAACGGGAAGTAATCAAGATTAACAAAAACGGGACAAGCCCCTGAAGACCGGTCTTCAGGGGCTTGTTTCTTATATTGGGACGTACACTGACATTCCTAATTGTGGAAAGGACACTTGGCTAATAAGCACTGGTTGTTTAACGAGCTTCTGGTACACGCAACATGTGCGGGTTGCTCCATAACAACACCCAGTTTTTCACGGGAAAATGCTATCGCAGAAAGAATAGCCTTGTAAGAATCGCGCTTGCAACAACGAGGTCCGCCATGGCGGGCGATATTCTCCAGCGCCACAGAAGTCATCAGGTTACACAAAGACCACTGCTCTTTTGCCAAAGGTGTGCTCTTTGTTACAATGCTTACGAACTGGCCTGCGCTAATACCTGCACCACACGCTCCCCAGTTGCCACAAGCACCACCAGGAACCTGCTTTCCGCGTCTTACCATTTCCGGCAAAGCCCACTCAAAGTCGACCTCGCCACCAGCGTTCTTATAAGCAGTAATCAGAGAGACTCCAACCATTATATGGTGTTCAGGTCCGTGCATATGGCAGGTATCTAACCGCATCAGTTTCTCTATGATATCGAAAGGATTTTTCGAAGTATCGCCAAGACAGATGGAAACAATTTGGTCGATACCGTTTGTGTGGCATTCGTCGCACACAAAATGTCCCTTACTGCACCGAACATTACTTACAAAACGCTTATGACAGATGTGACACTCCATCTCGACAGGCTGCTCCAAGTATTCAAGAGTTGCGCCACATATCAGACACTCGTTAGCGTTCATCGCTTGTTAACTATTTTCGATAATAAAACTATTAAAAGAAGTAAGCGAAGTTTGCTGTGAAAATTCTGTCTTTTGAGTCCTTGATATCATCAGCAATGTCGGACATACCCAAAGTGTACTGCGCTCCAATTTGAAACTTCTTGGCGATGTTGAAGTTCGCACCCAAGTTAAAACCAAGATTGATTCGATTGAAGTTTTCATAAAAAGAACCAGAGGTGAATCCGAAAGCTTCGATTCTCGAATTTTCCTCACGTTCAGAGAAAGGATCACAATCCATATCAGACTCATCACCAAACAAACCAGCAGAGAAGGTCAAACCCAGTTTTGGGGCAATGCTGAACTTATCGTTCACATTAAAGTTCCAACCAATATTAACCGGTACGCTCAAATAATAAAGGTCGTAATCGTATGTTTTATCAGACGAGAATGAAAATCCAAAAATTGATCCGTGTGGAGTATAAGTAAATCCCTGATGTTGTAACAAACCAGAACCCTCAACAAAAAGATTATCGTTGATATTGAAATTCAGTTTCACACCAAGGTTGTAGGCGAATGTAGCGTCGCACTCGTCGTTAGCAATAGAGGCAGCACCCACACCCGCAGTTACAGCAATGTCGGCAGCACTAACAGAAAAAGAGGCAACCAACGCCATTAGAGAAATGAATAATTTCTTCATATTTGATATAAATTAGTATTTATGAATAAAAAAGTCCTAATCGACAGATTCGAGAAGGACTTTACATATTTAGAAAACAATTCAAAAGCAATTAGAAAAGGAACGCAAGGTTGAGGTACCAGTTACGAGGTTTTGACTCTGCCTTGTATGCCTTAACCATACCCATTTCGTAACCAGTGCTCAATTCGAAGTGTTGTGCCGCCCAGAAATTGGCACCAAAACCAAAGCCAAAATCGAAACGGTTGAACACATTATTCTCGAAATAGATATTATCCTTCCAATTATCGTAATCGGTGAAAGGGTTATTGTCGTATGAGTCGCTACCCCACAAACCCAAATCGATATAGACACCAACTTTTGGCGCAACAGCCAAATAATCGTTAATCTCGAACTTGTAACCAAAGTTAAAAGGAATATGCAAGTACCAGAGGTCAACCTTATTCTTAGAGTCGAGCTCAATTCGGTTAGCAACAAGCACATCACCCAGGTTTGGATCGTTCAAGGCCTCTTTTGAATAACCAAGAGAGAACCCCTTACCAGAAAGCGCAAAAGCACCTTCAATAAAGAAAGGTTCAGCGATTTCGTATTCTGCCTTCAAACCGATATTAAAGCCAGCTTTTGTACCATGATTAAAAGACTCACTTCTATAATCACCACTAAAGCCAGAAACATTCAAACCTCCTGTGAGACCCCACATGAACTCATCTTGCGCACTTGCAGATGAAATACAAAGTAAAGCAGTGGCAACAGCCAACAAGAACTTTTTCATTATAAATAAATTAAAATTGTTTGACAAAAATAGTAAAGAGGAGATAGTTATGCAACACAGATTGCAGCAAATCACCACCCTACACAGAAAAACGGGGCAAGATAAAGAATTAGGGCGGACAATTATCTTTGGTATGGGAGCAAACCAAAAGCAGGTAATGACGCATAAACGTGATCAAATACCCCAGATTGTATCTTCTCGAAAGCCTCCCAACGAATCTCCTTCACAAAAAAGTATATTTGAACAGGCAATCCCACCTCGGTAGGAGGGAGTTGACGCACCATATACGTTTCGTGAGGAGCGAAGTACGGATGATGCTGAATATACTGCATCATATATTCACGGAAAAGCGCCAGATTAGACACCACCCCTCCATCGGGCATCTTGTTGCCATTCTTTTTAATTTCAGACAAGATACCGACCATATTAGGAAGGGCAGCAATTGCCTTCAATTCTTGCGAGGTACACATATGAATAGACCTAGCATCAATCTGAATAGAACGACAGATACGTCTATGCCCACCCTTCTGCATCTTACGCCAGTTAAGGAACGTAGAATTAAGCAGTGTGCTTGGCGGTATTGTGACAATAGACTTATCGAAATTCAAGACTTTTACGGTATGGAGCGAAATTTCGAGCACATTTCCGTCAACATTCATGTTTGGCATTGAAATCCAATCGCCTTTTTGAATCATACCATTAGCAGAAAGTTGAACTCCAGATACAAAGCCAACAATGGTATCTTTAAACACCAAAGAGATAATAGCAGCCGATGCACCCAAACCCGTGAGCAACACGGTTGGAGAACGGTTAACTATTACAGCAATAATGCAGATGAATCCGATAAGGAATACAATGACCTTAAAAACTTGGAAGATAAGTTGGTAAGGGTGATCGTTGGAAGTTTTTTTACCTTCAATAATCTCGTCGACCACATTTATTACCGCATTTATCAAACAGATAATGAGCACGATGAGGCCAATGAGAACTAATTTTTTCAACCAATAGAGCCAAAGAGAATTGCTTATAAAAGCAAGCGGCAGCATACGGTAGAAAAAATAAACAGGAATAATGTGCGACAAGTACATGACCACATGCCCGTCAACCAACATATCATCCCACTTGGTTTCTGTTTTTTCCACTAAAACACGAATTAACGGCAAAACAGCATACTTCAAGGCATAATCGATGATAGACGCAATAGCAAGAAGGATGATGACAACAAAGGCGCTATCGAGTCTATTAGCCCATATAGAAGGGAGACCGAGGTTATTCTCTAAAAATTCGGCTACATGCTCAATCAGAGAGTATTCAAAATCCATATTAGCGACGGTTATTTCTTAAGCAAATCGGGACGCAAGAGTTTGGTGCGCGCTAAGGCCTGCTCGTATTCCCATTCCTTTACCTTTGCCTCGTTACCCGAAAGCAAGATGTCTGGCACACGCCAGCCCTTGTATTCGGCAGGGCGAGAGTAAATAGGAGGCGCCAACAAGTTATCTTGGAAACTGTCGGAAAGAGCAGATTCCACGTCACTCATCGCACCAGGAATAAGACGGATAACCGCATCGGCCATAATGCAGGCCGCCAACTCACCGCCAGTAAGCACAAAGTCGCCCACCGAAATTTCTTTAGTAATAAGGTGTTCACGAATGCGGTGGTCAATTCCCTTATAGTGGCCGCAAAGGATAATAACATTGTTGAGGAGCGACATTGAATTCGCCATTGGCTGGTCGAAGACCTCACCATCGGGCGAAGTGTAAATCACCTCGTCGTACTCACGCTCACTTTTCAAGTGAGTAATGAGACGGTCGATAGGTTCAATCTGCATAACCATACCCGCACTAAAGCCAAAAGCGTAATCGTCGATCTTCTTATGCTTGTCGAGCGTATAATCGCGGATGTTATGGATATGGATTTCAGCCAATCCCTTATTGATGGCCCTTTTTATAATAGAATGGTTGAGCGGACTTTCTAAAAGTTCTGGCACAGCCGAAAGAATATCAATACGCATAATAAAAAAGTAATTACTTTACAAAAATAACTAATAACCACCAACAAACAGCAATATGCAAGAAAATTCGTAGATAATCGTTGCGATAAGAATGCGCTAAAAGTATGGAAATACCTATCTTTGCACAAAAGACAACAGTAATGAATAAAAGACAGATAGTTGGAACCATCATTTTACTTGTTTTAGCCGGAATAGGGATATATAACCGGGTTAGTTCCACCCAGACAGCGGGCACCAACACCAATGGCATATACATTCATGCAGAAGGGCAAGTTCATGGCACCTACTACCACATTACATACGAAACAACAGACGGTAAATCGCTACAGCAAGAATACGAAGACGAATTCAAGCAATTCGACCTCTCGGTTTCTGCCTTTAACGACAGTTCCATCATCAGCAGAATAAACAGGAACGACACCACCGCCAGAGTTGACGACTACTTCAGAACCGTTTTCACAACAGCAGAAAAGGTATCGGAGAAAACAGACGGAGCATTCGATATGACCGTAGCGCCACTGGTGAACGCGTGGGGATTCGGATTCAAACACAACACGACCGTTAACGACAGCACCGTAAAAGACCTGCTGCAGCACATCGGTTATAAGAAAATAAAATTGGTGGGAGACCGTGTGGTAAAAAGCGACACCAGCGTTATGCTCGACGCATCGGCCATTGCCAAAGGCTACTCGAGCGATGTTGCCGCACAACTCTTAGAAAAGCACGGCGTAAAAAACTATATGGTGGAAATTGGTGGTGAATGTGTTGTGAAAGGCATCAATGAGAAGGGCAGAAAATGGCACCTCGGCATCACAAAGCCAGTTGACGACAGCCTGAACAAACAAGACGAACTCCAGTCGATTATAGAAATAGGGATTGGCGGCATAGCAACGTCGGGCAACTACCGCAGGTTTTACTATAAAGACGGCAAGAAATACGCCCACACCATCAACCCAAAGACGGGTTACCCAGCAGAACACAACTTATTGAGCACAACCATCTACGGGCCAACCTGCATTGAGGCAGACGCCTATGCAACAGCCTGTATGGTAATAGGCCTCGAAAAAGCAGTAAAACTAATAGAATCAATACCTGAATTGGAAGGTTATTTCATATACGCCAACTCTAAGGGAGAATATGAGACCACCTGCACCACAGGATTCAAGAAACTAATCGCTGTAGAATAAAAAACATTAATTATGGGAGCAAAGAAAATTGGCATTAGCGATTGCGACTACGGTAAAGAACTCTTTTTGCCAGTAAATAAATTAGAAGACAGCAAAGAAGGCGCAAAAACCAGTCGAGAAAAAATCGTTATGGATATGATTCTTGACAGAGAAATTACCGTGAGCCTTTTAGATGGTGACAAGAACGTTTTGAACACCACATTAGTAGAAGCACCAAAAGAGAAATGCCTGCTCAAAATAATACTCGCAAGCACAACTGTAGGCAATTCATATTACATCAAAGCAGACAGTTCTGATGGAGACCTTAAAAAGTTGGTTTTCTTT
>JAKSKS010000052.1 GCA_024401615.1 Paludibacteraceae bacterium | reverse complement strand
CTTTGTCTTAATCCAAAACTGAATGCATTCGTATGGGATTAGAATCTAAAAATCTGGCTCTTTCAGATAGAACATTAGGAGATTGGTTAGAGCACTGGGCTAAAACCATTCCTGACCACGATTATATTGTATACTCTGACCGTAATTTACGCTTCACTTGGAAGCAGTTCAACGAAAGAGTTGACAAATTTGCGAAGGGACTTCTTGCCCTTGGCGTCAAAAAAGGAAGCAACGTAGGTATTTGGGCTTACAATGTTCCAGACTGGCTAACCTTCCTTTATGCAACTGCAAAAATTGGCGCTGTTCTTGTCACCGTAAATACCAACTACAAACAGAACGAGTTGGAATACTTGTGCAAGGACTCTGATATGGACACTCTTTGTATTACCGATGGTACTTGGGAAAGCGATTATGTTGAAATGACATACAAAATGCTTCCTGAGTTGAAAACCAACCAAAGAGGCCACATCAACAATCCAAACTTCCCTAAGATGCGCAATGTCATCTACGTGGGTCAAGAAAAGCACCGCGGTATGTACAACACTGCCGAACTGATGCTTCTTGGCGAAAACACAGAAGACAGCGAGCTTGATGCAGCAAAGAAATTGGTAAACTGCCACGATGTGGTGAACATGCAATACACTTCCGGCACAACCGGATTCCCTAAAGGTGTTATGCTTACCCACCACAATATTGCCAACAATGGTTATATTACCGGCGAGAACATGAACTTCACCAAGGACGACAAACTTTGCGTATGCGTTCCGCTCTACCACTGTTTCGGAGTTGTTCTTGCAACCATGAACTGTCTTACCCACGGTTGTACTGAAGTTACGGTTGAAAAGTTTGACCCATTGGTGGTTTTGGCTTCGGTTCATAAAGAACGCTGTACTGCGCTTTATGGTGTTCCTACCATGTTCATTGCTGAATTGAACCACCCTATGTTCAATATGTTCGATCTCTCAAGCCTTAGAACTGGTATTATGGCAGGTTCTCTCTGCCCTATCGAGTTAATGCGTGAGGTTGAAAAGAAGATGTTCTTACGTGTAACCAGCGTTTATGGTCTTACTGAAACATCTCCGGGTATGACTCAGACCAACATCGATGACCCTATCGAAAAACGCGCTACCACTGTAGGTACCGACTTCCCATTCGTTGATGTTAAGGTTATCAATCCTGAAACTGGCGAGTTCTGCAAACCTGGCGAACAAGGCGAAATGTGTTGTAAGGGCTTTAACGTAATGAAAGGATACTACAACAACCCTAAAGCAACAGAAGAAATCATCGATGCTAATGGATACCTCCACTCTGGTGACCTCGGCGTTCAAGACGAAGACGGTTTCTATAAGATTACTGGCCGTATCAAGGATATGATTATTCGTGGTGGTGAAAACATCTACCCTCGCGAAATCGAAGAGTTCCTTTACCAATTGCCAGAAATCAAAGACGTGCAAGTTGCAGGTGTCCCTTCAAAGAAATATGGCGAAGCCGTTGGTGCTTTCATCATCTTGAAAGAAGGAGCGAATATTACCGCAGAAGATATACAAGACTACTGTAAAGGTAAAATTGCCCGTTACAAGGTTCCTAAATACATTTTCTTTATTAAGGAATTCCCTATGACTGGCAGCGGTAAGATTCAAAAGTTCAAACTTAAGGAATTGAGCTTGAAACTCTGCGAAGAACAAGGTATCGAAATCATTTAAATAGAAAAGGGCTACTCTCGTAGCCCTTTTTTATTGCTTTATAGTTTTGTTTCTTTTATTCTTTGTTAAGCGATTGCACCCTGAAGAATTTGTTCCATCCAACCTCAAACTGGTAGCGTGGTATTGATGAGTAAGGAGCATACAACGTGCAGTTTGTCGTAACTGAAGAAGGGAAATCTGTTTTACAATCAGGTGGCAGATTGGCTTTTATTGAAATAGAGCACAACTTTGAGCAGCCAGTAAAACAATCTCCATAAATATAAACTAATGAGGTTCGCAACACTATAGACTCTAAACTACCACATGACGAAAATGCCATAGCGCCCAAACCTCTCAAACCTTCTGCCAAGTTAACGTCAGTCAACGACAAACAACCAGCGAAAGCCCTGTCTCCAATCAACTGTATACAAGATGGGATATTCAGTTTCACCAATTTCTCGCAATTACAGAATGCTGACTCACTTATGACGTCTAAAGTTTTAGGGATAGATATGGTGTTTAGTCCCACACAATAAGCAAAGGCAAATTTACCCAGTTGTTTAACTGAAGGGATGTCAACTTCTGCCAACGACTTGCAATATGCAAAAGAAAAATCTCCAATTTTGTTCACACTATTCGGCAATTTCACGTCAGTCAAACTGATACAATTCCAAAAAGCATTGTCAGAAACCACACGCAACTGTTCAGGAAGTTTCACCTTCTTCAAAGATACGCATCCTTCAAAAAAATATGCAGGAATAGTATCCATTCCTTTAGGGCAACTAAAAGAGTCTAAAGAAATACAGTTTTTGAAAACCCCTTCGCCAAATGCAATCTTTTCTGATTTGAAATCAACTGTCACCAATTTTCCTGCGCCAGCAAAAGCATTGGTCCCAACCAATTTCACACTTGCTGGTACCGTATAAGCATTGCCGTCTTTCAAAGCAGGATACTGAATAAGCACAGTGCTATCGTTGTTAAAGAGCACACCATTGTTTACTTTATAGGCTTTATTGTCTGCGGCAACTTCTATCTTCGACAATTTGGTACTCGCAAACGCCCCTGCGCCAATACACTTAACAGAAGATGGTACTGTCAGAGATGTCAGAGATGTACCGAAGAAAGCATTTTCGCCTACAATCTCCACACGAGAAGGCAGTACAACACTGCTTAACTTTGAACAACCAGAGAATGCAGATTTACCAATTTGAACCAACGTATCAGGCAAAACAGCCTGTTCCAAACTTGACCAATTGGAAAAAGCACTGTCTGGAATAGACGTCAGTTTTGTTTTTGAAAGGTCTATAGACTCCAATGAAGAAGCGTACAGATGTAAAAAAGACAAGTCTGTACTGTCAACAGCACCTATAATTGTCAATCGTTTAATCTTTCCCCAATCTTTCACGCTATAAAAAGATGAAAGTTTTCCAGGCTCTGATGTTACAATAGTTTTAGGTCTTGTTGAAATAAACCAACCTATAGCAACAAATAATACAAGGATGAATGAAGCCACCGCAATGTGCTTCTTGTTAAAGATAAAAGATAAAACGGGAGACTCTGAAATGTTTTCGTACAAGGAGTCTTTCAAATCGTGGAGTATCATATCACATTTCTATTGAGTCGCAAAGGTAAAAATAAAAAATCATAACACCCGCATTTAATCATCTCCATCAACCATCATACAACAAAAAAGTCAGACTTTTCAGCCTGACTTTTTTATTTAATTAGAGTTTGCTTCTATTACTTAGCAGCCTGCTCAAGAGCAAGAGTCTTAGTAGGAAGGTCGCAAACTTCAGATGGACCAAAGTACTGGATAGGACCAGGGTAAACGAAGCAAGTGTTGATTGCCCATTCAGCACGGTTCTTTTCAAGTTCCTTGAAAGGAGCGCCATCAAGTTCAACCAATGCCTTACGGATAACTGGCTTCATTGCACCGTGACGCTTTTCCATGTTCATCATCATAGTGATAGGAACACCTGCAGCGATCCACTGGTCAGAAGACTTAGTAGTGTTCTTGATCAATGACATGTAACCAGACTTGCCAGAAGCAATCAAGTTAGCAGCATTGTAACCAAGGCTGTAGCAGTAGTCTGCATCGAAGTTAGAAGGAGCAGCGCAACGGCCTTCGTAACCGAAGAAGTGGCCAAGACCAGAGAACTTGCCTACGTACTTGCCTTCAGCCTTCATTGCAGCCAAACGAGTCTTAACCATTTCGATGAGCAACTTTTCAGTTTCGATCAATGAAACCTGTACGTTTCCGTGTGGGTCACGTTCCAAAGTCAACTGCTTAGCAATGGCTTCTGGAAGGCTTTCATATACTGACTTACTGTTAGCAGACAACTTAGCAACAGCAGCCTTAACATCAGACTCAACAGCCAACAAGTCGTTCAATTCCTTGATCAATACGTTCATTTCAGGAATGAACTCGATCAAACCTTCTGGAATCAATACAACACCGAAGTTGTTACCCTGTGCAGCACGAGCAGCAACAGCGTCAGCGATGCTGTTAACGATCTGAGAAAGAGTCATCTTCTTCTGTTCAACCTCTTCTGATACGATACAGATGTTTGGCTGAGTCTGAAGAGCGCATTCAAGAGCGATGTGAGATGCTGAACGGCCCATCAACTTGATGAAGTGCCAGTACTTCTTTGCAGAGTTAGCATCACGCATGATGTTACCGATAACTTCAGAATATACCTTACATGCAGTATCGAAACCGAATGAAGTTTCAATCTGGCTGTTCTTCAAGTCACCGTCAATTGTCTTAGGGCAACCGATTACCTGAATACCAGTCTTCTTCTGCAAATAGTATTCTGCCAATACACAAGCGTTAGTGTTTGAGTCGTCACCACCGATGATAACCAAAGCCTTGATGCCAAGCTTGTTGCAGATTTCAATACCCTTGTCGAACTGAGCAGTTTCTTCCAACTTAGTACGGCCAGAACCGATGATATCGAAACCACCTGTGTTACGATATTCGTTGATGTCGATCTGTGTTTTAGCGTCAGTCACCTTATCAGTGATTTCCATATACTGGTGATCGATCAAACCGCTAGGGCCACCCAAGAAACCGTAAAGCTTACCGTTCTTGTTCATTGACTTGATACCGTCGAACAAACCAGAAATAACGTTGTGACCGCCAGGAGCCTGACCACCAGAAAGGATTACACCAACGTTGAAATCACCCATAGACAACTTTGCAGCTGCTTCTTCGAATGTTACAACTGGCATACCATAAGTGTTAGGGAACAACTCTTTGATTTCAGCCTGGTTTGCAACAGATTCAGTTGCTTTACCTTCTTTAAGAGCTACACCACCCTTGAATGCCTTAGGCAACTTTGGTTGGTAAGCTGCTCTTGCGATTTGCAATGCACTTTTAGCCATTGTATACTTATTTATAATGTTAGAAAATAATTATCGTCTTTTTACTTTATCAACTACAAAATTGCAGATTTTTTGAGAAACGACAAAATAAAAAGGAGGCACTTGCCACAAAAGTTACGAACATTAAAGAAAAAGAAGTTATTGCGTAGCAATTCAAATATCATTTTTTCTTTTTTACTAAAAATTACCTAATTTTGTATTTCGGTGTATATATAGCACCCTATAATATCGAAAACAAAAAGATAACTTATAATAATGAACGTATCGTACAAATGGCTTAAGAAGTACATCAACCTCGATCTTGAGCCCGAAGAAGTGTCAAAAACATTAACATCCATCGGTCTTGAAATAGACGGCATGGAAGAGATACAAACCATTAAAGGCGGATTGGCAGGATTGGTTGTCGGCCAAGTGTTGGAGTGTGAAGCACACCCAGATAGCGACCACCTTCACGTTACTAAAGTTGACTTAGGAAACGGTCAGGAACCCGTCCAAATCGTTTGTGGCGCTGCTAACTGCCGCAAAGGCCTTAAGACTATTGTTGCCACTATTGGCACTAAGTTGTACGATGGCGACAAAGAGTTCACTATTAAGAAATCTAAACTCCGTGGTGTAGAGAGCAACGGTATGCTTTGCGCTGAAGATGAAATCGGCGTTGGTAACGACCATAACGGCATCATCGAGCTTCCTGAAGATACCAAAGTGGGCACACTTGCAAAAGACTACTACCACATCGAAAGCGACGCTCAATTTGTCGTTGATATCACTCCTAACCGTATCGATGCAGCTTCTCACTATGGTGTAGCACGCGACCTCAACGCTTTCTTCAGCATTCACAAGCCAGGCAAATACCAACTTTCAAAGCCTGACGTTAGCGCATTTAAAGTTGACAACAACAGCAATCCATATAAAATCACAGTTGAAAGTGACGAAGCATGTCCTCGCTACACCGCTGTTACTATCAGCGGCGTTGAGGTAAAGGAAAGCCCTGAATGGTTGAAAGAAGCCCTTCAGAGCATTGGCATTCGCAGCATCAACAATGTAGTTGACGTTACGAACTACGTTATGATGGCTATGGGACAGCCGCTACATGCTTACGACGCTGACCAGATTGCAGGCAAGCACGTTATTGTTAAAACCATGCCACAAGGCACTAAATTCACCACCCTCGATGGTGTTGAACGCGAACTCGACGAACGCGACTTGATGGTTTGCGACGAAAATGGTCCTATGTGTATCGCCGGCGTATTCGGCGGCGAAAACTCTGGTACTACAGAAAAGACCAAGAACGTATTGCTCGAAAGCGCATATTTCAATCCTGTTCTGGTTCGTAAAACAGCTCGCAGACACGGTCTTAGCACCGATGCCTCTTTCCGCTTCGAACGCGGTTGCGACCCTAACGGCTGCGAATACAACTTAAAGTTGGCTGCCCTTCTTATTAAAGAAGTTGCTGGCGGTACAATCAGCAGCGAGGTGATCGACCTCTACCCTAACCCTGCATCTCCATTCCCTGTTGATATCACTTTCGAAAAAATCAACAGCCTCACAGGTAAGGAAATCAGCAAAGATGACATCCACACAATCCTTAAAGGACTTGAAATCAACATTGTTAGCGAAGACGCTAACGGTATGAAGTTGGAAGTTCCAACTTATCGTGTTGATGTTCAGCGCGATTGTGATATTATTGAAGACTTGCTCCGCATCTATGGTTACGACAACATTGAATGCAGCACTACCCTTCACTCTTCAATCACATACTCTCCTAAAATCAACAGCTTCAACATCCAGAATATGATTTCTGAACAGTTGACAGGCTGCGGTTTCCAGGAAATCATGAATAACTCTTTAACAAAGAGTTCATACTATGCAGAGTTAAAGAGCTATCCTGCAGAGAACCTTGTTATGTTGATGAACCCATTGAGTTCTGATCTTAACTGTATGCGCCAGACCCTTCTTTTCGGTGGTTTGGAGAGCATTGAGCACAACATCAAGCGTAAGAGCGAAGACATCAAGTTCTACGAATTTGGTAACTGCGACCAATTCCACCCAGAAAAGCCTGCTATTGCTGATAAACCACTTATCAGATACAGCGAGGACTTCCACTTGGGCATTTGGATTACCGGTAACAAGACCGCACAAAGTTGGTCTGCTAAACAGGAAAAGACAACATTCTACCAGTTGCGTGCATATGTAAACAACATCTTCGCAAGAGTTGGCGTTGGCGCTAAAGTAAAGACTGTTGAATGCACCGAAGATATTTTCAACTACGGTCTCGAAGTCAAGAATGGAAACGGCAAGACTTTGGCAAAGATGGGTAGCGTTAAAAAGAGCATCTTGAAGAATATCGACATCGATCAGGAAGTGTTCTTTGCAGACATCAACTGGCCAAACTTGATGAAGGAAATTGAGAACAATAAGGTTCTTTTCTATGATATTCCTAAGTTCCCTTCTGTTAAACGCGACTTGGCGTTGTTGGTTGACAAGAGCGTTACCTTCGCCCAGATCGAACAGGTTGCACTTGAAACTGAAAAGAAACTTTTGAAGAGTGTTAGCCTCTTCGACGTATATGAAGGCGCTAACCTTATTGTAGGTAAAAAGTCATATGCTATCAAGTTTATTCTCCAAGACGAGGAAAAGACTTTGAAAGACCAGCAGATTGACGCCATCATGAACAAGCTGATCGAAAACTTCAAGAACAAACTTGGAGCCAGCATCCGATAAAAATTGAATATAAAACATATAGATATTAAACAAAAATGGGAAGAGCATTTGAATTCCGTAAAGCAAGAAAACTCAAGCGCTGGGGTCACATGGCGCGTGTATTTACCAAGTTAGGTAAGGAAATCTCTATCGCAGTTAAGTCTGGCGGTCCAGATCCTTCAAGCAACCCACGCCTCCGTGCCCTTATCGCTACCGCTAAAACAGAAAACATGCCTAAAGATAACATCGATCGTGCTATCAAGAAGGCTATGGAAAAGGATTCAAGCGACTATAAGGAAATCGTATACGAAGGATACGGTCCTGCAGGTATTGCTATCTTGGTTGAAACTGCAACCGACAACAATACTCGTACTGTAGGTAACATCCGTAACTACTTCGACCACAATGGTGGTACCCTTGGCAACTCTGGCAGTCTTTCTTTCTTGTTCGAACACAAGACTGAAATCCGCGCTAAAAAAGACGGTGTTGATGTTGAAGAACTTGAACTTGAGCTCATCGACTTCGGCGCAGAAAGCGTAGAAAAGGATGACGAAGCAGGCGAAATTTTGATTGAAGGAACTTTCGAAGGTGGAACAAAGATTCAGGGTTACCTCGAAGAAAATGGTTTCGAAATCTTAAGCTGCGAATACGTTTATCTTCCAAACGACATGAAGGAAGTTACTCCTGAACAGCGTGAAAAAGTTCAGAAACTTTTGGACAAGATTGAAGATGACGAAGACGTTCAGAACGTTTACCACAACATGGTGGAAGACGAATCAGAAGAAGCATAATTTTAACAACACAAAATAACAAAGAAAATGAAAAAGTTTTTAATGCCTTTCTTCCTACTTGGAGCTCTTTCAGTAGGTTTCACTTCTTGTGGCAGTGACGACGATGATGACACACCTGCTGTTGTATTTGCAAACATCGGTTACACCGTAAATGGCGAAGAATCAGCAAAGGAAATCACTCTTGCTAAAGGCACTATCCTTGGTAGCGAAGGTACCAGTGGTGAAGACGATATCATCGCCCTCGAATTAAAGGCTGCTGATGGTAGCAAAATCAAAAAATTGCAGATTACCGTTAACAACAGTTACGAAATCAACACCCCTGTTATGGATATGGTAGGCAACTACTACGATTCACACTTCGTATACGAGACTCCATCAACAGAAAAGAAAATTAAATTTGTAGGTGTATATGGTAAGTATTCTGTTAAGATTACTACCGACAAGGGAACTGTCAAGGCGTTCAACATCAACGTTGTAAACGACAAAGACAACTACGCTTACAATGGTGCAGGTTCTTCTTCAAAAAGATACCTTTGCAACAAGCAGACAGTAATCCTTGACGCAAACAACAAGGAATATTCGAATAAGTTCAACACTCTTACTTATTTCGTGAAGAGTGCTGGTGGTGTTACTAAGAAGAACTTCGGCAACGCTTCACTTTACAGCATCACTCAGAACGACTACGAGAACTGGCAGGCTCAGAAAGGAGAATTCGAAGTTGCTGCTTCTAAACTCAAGTTCATCAACGACCTTGAATTGAACAACGACATTGAATACCTTGTTTACAAGTACGGTGAAATCTACTATTTGATGCACATCACTAAGATTGATGACAACATCATCAAGTTCGACATTCAGTACTAAATTTAGTATAACTCATAAAAAAGTCTGGCTGACCGCCAGACTTTTTTGTTTATAGCGTATGGTAATACGAAATAAAATTGTTACTTTTGTAGTGAAATAAGTAAACAGAATGAAAATGAATGTTTCACATATCCACCATCATCATCAGCGTTAATTCAACGGTGAGCGGATGGATGCGTGTTAAACCTTCTATAAAGATATAAAGCTTGCCGTTGTCGCGGCAAGCTTTTTTATTATAATGCTCTTATGCGAAAGATTAACAACCCTTGGAAAAGATTTACCGAATTCAGATGCTTCGGTTGCAGTGCTTCTAATGAAGACGGACTACAAATGGAGTTCAAAGAAGACGAAGACGGTATCATATCTTGCAGATGGGAACCTAAAACAAAGTTTGCAGGTTGGCCAGGTGTTATTCATGGAGGTATTCAGTGTACACTAATGGACGAAGTGGCAGCCTGGGTGGTTCACCACGACTTGAAAGTTGCTGGCGTTACCAGCAAGCTAGACACCAAGTTTATAAAACCTGTCCATAGCACTGATCCTTATTTGACGATTAAGGGTAAAATGAAAAAGACGGCCCACAATTTAGCATGGGTTGATTGTTGGATTGAAAATATGGCAGGAGAACGCTGTGCCGAAGCAACAGCACTCTACTTCACCTATTCGAAAGAAGACAGTATCGCCAACTTCTACTATAGCGATATGACCGTCGAGGATGACACAGAAAATAAAGAATAAATAAAAAATATAACATTATGTTGAGAATTGCAGTACAATCAAAAGGTCGCTTGTTTGAAGAAACATCGACCATGTTGGCAGAATCAAGCATTAAAGTGGATGGCGGCAAGCGCACACTTTTAGTTAAGGCAAAGAACTTCCCAGTAGAGATTCTTTACTTGCGCGATGACGATATTCCACAAGTTGTTGCAGCTGGTATTGCTGACGTTGGTATTGTTGGTGAAA
This sequence comes from Paludibacteraceae bacterium, assembly GCA_024401615.1. Classification (GTDB taxonomy): domain Bacteria; phylum Bacteroidota; class Bacteroidia; order Bacteroidales; family Paludibacteraceae; genus Physcocola. The sequence goes on along the minus strand of JAKSKS010000052.1, from coordinate 4,820 downwards.
ACGAATTTGTAGAAAAGGGCGAAGATGCTGAAATCATCAAGCGTCTCGACTTCAGCAAATGCCGCATTTCTTTGGCTATTCCTGAAGCTGAAGCAGTGAACTACCCTGGTCCACAGTGGTTCAACGGCAAGAAGATTGCTACTTCATATCCTAACATCTTGAAACAGTTCTTAGACAAGAATAACATCAAGGCTGAGATTCATGAAATCATGGGTTCTGTAGAAGTTGCTCCTGGCATCGGTTTCGCCGATGGTATCTTCGATATCGTTAGCTCTGGCAGCACTCTTGTCAGCAACAAGTTGAAGGAAGTGGAAATTGTTATGCGTAGCGAGGCTATCATGATTGGCCACAAGGGTTTGAGCGCTGAGAAGAAAGAAATTCTCGACGAACTTTTGTTCCGTTTCGACAGTTACAAGAACGCAGAAGGCAAGAAATACATTATGATGAATGTTCCTTCTGACAAGATTGACGAAGTTGGTAAGATTTTACCAGGCATGAAGGCTCCTACAATTACCGCCCTCGACACTCCAGGTTGGTCAAGCCTTCAGTCTGTTATTGAAGAAGACTCTTTCTGGGAAATCATCAACCAGTTAAAGGCACTTGGTGCTGAAGGTATCTTGGTTGTTCCTATCGAAAAGATGATTCTCTAAAAACGAGCAACTATGCAGTTAGTTAAATATGCAAAAGTAGAAGAATGGGCTAAATTGCTTGAACGCCCACACTTCGATACCACTCAACTGTTCGCAACAGTTAGAGGTATTCTCGACGACATCCAGAAACGCGGCGACGAGGCTGTTAAAGAATACGAGGAAAAGTTCGACAAAGTAAAATTGGATTCTCTTCAGGTTTCTGAAGCTGAAATCGCAGCTGCTGAGAAAGAACTTGGCGAAGACTTGAAAGCATCTATAGTTAGAGCTAAAAACAACATCGAGAAGTTCCACGCCGCTCAAGACCAGCCACTGCCATGTGTTGAAACCACCCCTGGTGTAACTTGCTGGCAGAAGGCTAAGGCTATCGAAAAGGTTGGTTTATATATTCCTGGCGGTACTGCTCCACTTTTCAGCACAGTTTTGATGCTTGCCGTTCCCGCTAAAATTGCAGGTTGCAAGGAAATCACCCTCTGCACCCCTCCTAACAAGGAAGGCAAGGTTCCTGCGGCTGTGTTATTCGCAGCCAAAACTGCCGGTGTAAGCCGTATCTTTAAAATTGGTGGCGTTCAGGCCATCGGCTCTATGGCTTATGGCACACAGAGCGTTCCTAAATGCTACAAGGTATTCGGTCCAGGCAACCAGTACGTCACAGCAGCCAAGCAATTGGTTAGTTTGAGAGATGTTGCTATCGATATGCCTGCAGGCCCAAGCGAAGTGGAAGTTATTGCCGACGAGACTGCAAATCCAGTTCTTGTTGCCAGCGACCTCCTCAGTCAAGCAGAACACGGCGTAGACAGTCAGGCCATCTTGGTTACCACCTCTGAAAGCCAGGCAGAAGCATGCATTAAGGAAGTTGAAAGACAGGTTAAATTGTTGCCAAGATGCGAACTTGCAGAAAAGAGTTTGGCAAACAGTAAGGTGTTTGTCGTTAAAGATATAGACGAGGCAATCGAGTTGTCAAACGAATATGCTCCTGAGCACCTCATCATTTCTGCCAAGAACTATAGAGATATTGCAGAACGCATCAATAATGCAGGTTCAATCTTCTTGGGTTATTGGACATCAGAAAGCGCAGGTGACTATGCAAGTGGCACCAACCATACGCTACCAACAAGCGGTTACGCCCACGCTTATAGTGGCGTAAACCTCGACAGTTTCCGTAAGAAAATCACTTACCAGGAAATTACTACCGAAGGTTTGCGTAACATTGGCCCTACTATCGAGATTATGGCCGAAAACGAGCAACTATTCGCACACAAGAATGCCGTTACTTTGCGTCTTCAGGCCGTAGACAAATAAGCACCTATAAAATTGTTAAATCAGACAATTATGGCAAATTTCGAATTAAAGAGACTTGTTCGCCAAAACATATGGAAATTGGAGCCTTATTCATGCGCCCGTACTGAATTTACAGGCGAAGCATCTACTTTCCTCGACGCGAATGAGAATCCATATAACGATCCGTTTAACCGTTACCCCGATCCCTTCCAGGTTGAGGTAAAAGAACAAATCGTTAAAGTTAAAGGAGCGACTCCTAAGAATATCTGTCTTGGCAATGGTAGCGATGAAACCATCGATTTAATGTACCGCATTTTCTGCGAGCCTAAAGTCGATAACGTTGTTGCAATTGAACCAACTTATGGTATGTACAGGGTTTGCGCCGACATCAACGATGTTGAGTACCGTACCGTATTGTTAGACGAGAATTACCAATTCACAGCCGACTCTTTGCTTGCTAAGGCTGATAATAACACAAAAGTTATTTGGCTATGCTCTCCAAACAATCCAACTGGTAACGCATTAAAAGAAGATGAGATTTCGAAAATCCTCGATGCTTTCTCTGGTATCGTTGTGGTTGACGAAGCCTACATCGACTTTTCAAGTCAGGAAAGCTGGGTTGCGAAACTTGCAAAACATCCAAATCTTGTGATCCTGCAAACCTTCTCAAAAGCTTGGGGAAGTGCCGGTATCCGTTTGGGTATGGCCTTTGCTTCAGAAGAGATTATTAACTTGATGAACAAGGTGAAATATCCTTACAACATCAACATTCTTACCCAAAAGCAGGCATTGACACTTCTTTCCGAAAAGCAAAAGGTTGAAGAGTGGAGAAATATCATTCTTGCAGAAAGAGAAATTTTGGTAAAAGAACTTGGCAAATTCGGATTTGTAGAACACATCTACCCTACCGACGCTAACTTCATTTTAGTTAAAGTTTCTGATGCGAACAAACTTTACAAACATTTAGTTGATTGCGGTGTTATCGTGAGAAACAGAAATAGTGTATCTTTGTGTAAGAACTGCGTACGTATTTCTGTAGGTTCTCCAGAAGAGAACAAGGAACTCATGAAAGCGCTGTCTACCTTTAGCAAATAAATTTAATTATGGATATTAATGGACAACAATTAGAAGCAACAGGCCGTGTAATTGCGGTATTGCCTCTTCGTAACGGAACAAGCGCTGCTGGTACCGCATGGGCTAGCCAAGATTATGTTATTGAATACAGCGAACCAACTGCGCAATACCCACGCCGATTGAACTTCAACATCTTTGGTTCTGATAAAATTCAGCAATACAGTGCCCTTCTTCAAGTTGGCAACACTGTTAAGATAAGTTTCGATATCGATGCACGTGAATACCAGGGTAGATGGTTTACCTCTATCCGCGCATGGAAGGTAGAAGCCGCTGGCGCTGCCGTTCCAAATGCCGCTGCCGCTGCAACAGCCCAGCCAATGGCTCCAGGTGTAGCTCCACAGCCAATTCAGCAGGCATCAGCACCTGCACAACCTGCTTCTGACGAAACCAGCGATTTGCCATTCTAATGGAAAACGCAGATGAAGAATTCAAGCTACTCTCGGGCCTCGAGGGTAGCTTTTTCGTTAAGAACACCATGACTCTTAAGGAAAGATACGCGAAAGCTTTAAGTTGGTGGGAGGAAACAAATCCTAATGCTGATACCGAATTGGTTTTTCACAACAATTTCGAGTTACTGATTGCTGTAATGCTCAGTGCCCAGTGTACCGATGCCAGAGTGAACCAGGTGACCCCATTTCTATTCAAAGCCTATCCTGACGCGACCGCTCTTGCAAACGCAGACCTCAATGATGTTCTGAGAATTATCAGTTCCATCTCCTACCCAAATGCAAAAGCAGAACACATTTGCGCTACGTCTAAAATTCTCATCGACAAGTATGGAGGCGAGGTTCCCAGTGAATACGAAGACCTACTCTCGTTACCTGGTGTCGGTAGAAAAACCGCGAATGTAATGCGCATTTGTGCATTCGGTATTCCCGCTATGCCAGTCGACACACACGTCTTTCGCGTAGCCAATAGAATTGGCCTGACAAAGACTACAACGCCTGAGGCAACCGAGAAAGAATTGCTGAGAAACATTCCACAAGAAAAGATGGGGAAAGCCCACCATTGGATACTTTTACACGGTCGTTATATCTGCACCGCTATGCGTCCACAATGCGAAAAATGCGGTTTAACCGACTGCTGCAAATACTACGAGAAACAGGCAATTAAGCGGAAATAGACAGGTACTCTAATAGTTGAAAAGATGCTGAAAAACATAAAAATTTGCATATATGCTTAATTTTGTGTAACTTTGCATCGCTAAACAGGATAAACTAACGATTATTATTATTAACTATAAACAAAAAAAACGAAACTACAGTTAGTTTATTCAGCTAAAGAAACCGCTCATGAAGAAAATTAGTGCATTTGTTTTCGCGATTGGTCTCATCTGCTTGACCCTAGCTTTACTTCCGCACAACAACTCTCATCTCGGCACATACAAGTTTATGCGAAATGGTGAAAACCATTATGTGCTTATCAATTTTTGGGCATCTTACGATGCTGCATCGCGTGAAGAAAACATCCGCTTTTCAGAAGTTTTGAAAAAATACGACTGCGAGGCATTAGGATTAAGCTCTGTTTCAGTTTCTCTAGACGACTACGACAGTCTCTTTAACGAAGTTGTTAAAAACGACAATCTGCAGTTCTCTAGAATTTATCGTGAAAAGAAAGGCTTCTCATCTGAATTGGCAAAAGAATTTAAATTGAATCACAAATTCGGAAATTTTCTTATCGACCAAAACGGTAAGATTATCGAGAAAAACATCACTCCTGAAGATTTGGCTAAACGCCTAATGAAACAGTAAAGATTAA
>JAKSKS010000051.1 GCA_024401615.1 Paludibacteraceae bacterium | reverse complement strand
AATCATAACGTCAGAACCATTCAACTTAGAGCCGAGGTCAATTGTAATCTTGTCGAGGGCTGCCTTACTAGCAGAGTAACCAGCCTGTTCAGGTTCGAGACGGATACCGCTGGTAGTGTTAACAATACGGCCGAAACCGCGTTCCTGCATCATAGGCAAGAAGTGGTAGCAAATCATTGCAGGAGCCATAGTGTTAATCTTGTAGCTAACCATGTAGTCGTTCATTGGAGTAGCGTAGTACTCAGTACGGTAAGCAATCTGCAAGCCAGCATTGTTCAAAACGATGTCAATCTGCACACCGAGTTTGTCGACATTAGCCAACATAGTAGCCACCTGGTCGAGTTCAGAAAGTTCAGCAGCAACAGCGTAAGCCTGTACGCCAAGTGCCTTAACTTCGTCAACGACTTTCTGAGAGTGTTCCATACTACGGCTGTGAATAACAAGGTTGCAACCCTGCTTAACCATGAAAAGAGCACTTAAGTAGCCGATACCACGACTAGCACCTGTAATTAGTGCCCATTTACCTTTTACATCAATCATAATTTGTAAGCTTTTATGTGTAAAACAAATTTAGCGAGCACGAAATTAGCAAAGTATTTTGGATTAACGAAATAAAACGGCCTGCGAATTGCAAAAAAGGCTTGTTTTAACACTATAGGAACCTATAATCAGGAATCGAACAAACAGTCGGCAGTAACTTCCGATTGCGCCATACTGTTGTGTTCCGAGTTTTTCTTTAAACCATAGGTAGTAATCATGGTCAGGTGAAGTGAAGACTTTGTTTTTGTTTCCTCCTTAAACGCCATAAGTTTATTCCTTAGTTTCTTTGCATAGTCGGCAGTAATCGTGTAATCGCCATTAGCGAATTTTATTTCGCAGATGTTTATCAGATTGTCAGAACGTTCAATCACCATATCAATTTGCGCACCATTCTCCTTATCGGAACTTTTCCAACTAGAAATCTTCGTAGAAACACCGCCGATGCTCAACGCCTTCTTTATCTGTTTAATATGCGAAAAGCAGACTTGCTCGAAGGCATAGCCCTCCCATGAATTAATGGTAGGTGTATTCTGGTTTTTCGTCCAAAAATCCTCTTCTCCCTTATTATTTTTTACAAAGCGAAGGTAGAACAAAGTAAAGAAATCTACCAGTTGGTACATTTTCCCCTTCGACTTCTTTCCCACCTGGTTATATTCGTTCAAGATGCCACAATCGACCAACTCTTGAAGGACAGCAGTGGTAGAGCCAGACTCGGGCAACCCCGTTTTTTCGCAAATATCCTTCTTCGTCATACCCATACTTTTAGCGGCCAGCGTTTCCACCACCCTAATATGCGACGTGTAGTTCTTAAACATAGAGCGGTAAAGGTTCTCGTACTCCATAGCCAGCACCCCCCTTTTAGCGAAACACATAAGGTCGATGTTCTGGGCCACACTCAAATCCTTACGAAGATATTGCAGATAGTAAGGCACACCGCCAAAAACCATATAGGCGCGCAATTGCTCAGCACGGCTCAAAGAAATGTGTTTCAAATCGTAGAACTGGGCACACTCATTCAGCGAAAAAGGTTCCAAATAGATTTGATTAGTCAACCTGCCATACAAGCCGCCCACATTGCGAAGTATGTTATTCGTAATCCAGGTAGTAGCAGACCCACAAACAATAAGGAAGATATCCGTCCGGGCAGAGGCGAAATCATTCCAGAACCACTCGACAGCCATAAGGAAATCGGACTTAGGCGTATCCATCCAAGGCATCTCATCAAAGAAAATGACCTTCTTACTATGTTTGTAGTTAGAATCGTTCGATATAGAATCTGCCAAAAAGCGCATCACCTCCATCCAGTTGTCGCACTCCCTAAAATCGACATTGAACCCCTGGACAATAGCCATGCACATATTATTAATCTGTTCACGATAAGAGCCGCCGGGCAGCCCCGTCGCAAAAACAGAAAAATGCCTTTCAAGGACATAACGGATAAGGAAAGTCTTCCCCACCCTTCGTCTTCCATAAACAGCCACAAATTCAGACTGTTCAGAATGAAGACAATCAGTTAAAACAGCCCTTTCAGACTGCCTACCCACAAAACGGGACCGATACTCAACAGTATCTTCGTGAACAAACATCATAAACCACTATATTTCAGCACAAAAATACAACAATCTAATTAATTTAGCGAATTACATCACCAAATTTTGTGCTAAATCTGTAAAAAATATGCACTTTTAGCATAAAAAGAATGATAAAAACACGCTAAATCTATTCAAAAATTGAACTTTTAGCAGATTTAACGATAGAAAAATTTGCTAAATCTATCTTAAGTAAGAATTTCAGACAGGAGCCATAGCATTAAAAAGAAAGCACAAAATCCCCCCAAAAAGCGAAAAAGCAACCATTGCAGGTGAAATATCGATAACCAACAATAAGTGGATAAAGCCTAACTTTGGACCGTAAAAAGTAGAACTTATTTGAGTAGGAAATTAGAACATCTTGCATTAGTCGGACTTGTCACAGTAGTGTGTTTGCTGACAGGTTATTGCTGGACCGGCACCGCCGGCAACAATAACAAAGAACACTATGCGCTTGTAGAAAAACAAGCCACCATAGCAGCAAACCACCTACCCCAAAAGCAAGAAGGGAACCTTAACAACCACCAGATCTTTCAGTCACAGCAAATAGGTCAGAAACCGTTCAGAAACTACAATTCCACCATCGCATCCGGCGGCCTACCGGGTGCGATTAAGTGTGTCCACACGCAAAGAAAACACTATTATAACCCAACCGACAAAAACGGCAGCCGACAAGAGTCAGCGCCATACGCAGTCAGCGCATCACGATTCTATTATGTGATAGCGCTGAGAAGGATTGTGATTTAAAACGAAAGCACACACATACATCATTATACAGCTTGGGGAGAACTCTGTCCCTACTAAAACAATCACAACAGGCTATACAACTAAATGCATAGCCAAAAAATCCATACTATTATGACAAAAATATCATCGTTGGGCATAGGGGATGCTATGGCCTCACACCCACATATCGACATAAAAAAGCGCTGGTTCGGCATAAAAGAAGACGTCTTCTACACGCCAACCGGCAAAAAAATCAATTATCACGAAATGTACGTAAAAGGCAAAAGTTGCGCCATAATAGACAACCTGATGCACTCGGAATCGGCGGAAGAGATAGACGACCTACTGAAAAGCAGGACAAAGTTAGAAACCAGTTCCAACGGAAACGAGAGGTTGGAAGTGTGTCTATCAGACGACCAGAACTTTGCCGCCATACAAACCTACCGCTACGAGGGATACATCTACAGGAAACTGAACGATGTACGCATTTTTGAAGGAGAAACGGCACAAAAAGTAGCAGAACTTCTGAATTTGAACTTCATCCATTAAATTACTTGGCGGGAGTCCCTACTGTTGGGAACAGCAGACGGGGACTCCCGTTATTTTTTGTTCCATTGGTAGAAATCCACTAACTTTGATTAGAAAACGACAACACAGATAGAAAATGAACTATTACCGCTTCATAGCCTATGGCGCAGCCCGCTACAACACCGACAAAGTGATAGGACTGATGATGAGCACCAAGTTGAAAGGCGCAGAAGAACTTGTACGCGGAGGAAAAGTGACACAAACCCTACCAGAAAGCGTAGCAGAGCGACGCTGGTTCGGACTGCAAGGACAATCGTGCAGCGGAGTGCTGATTGACGAACTGAAAAACGGTAATGTGGAGTTGTACTACCCCAACGATTTTGGCAACTACACCGACGCACTGGCCATCTTCCTACTGATGATGACCTACGCACAATTAGACGTGAAAGTACAGATTATAGCCCCAGACGGAACCATAACCGAAAACCTGCTCACCGAAGACGCCGCCGATGTGGAGCGACAAATGACCGACTGGTTGAAGAACCAGATGGTGGAAAAATGCAACCAGGCACGCAAAGAAGGCAAGGCCGAATTGGTAGGCTTCCATAGCGCCATGGCCATCACCCGCGACGAATTGGAAGCAGACTATATGGGCGCCAGCGACGAAGAAATCGCCACCCGCTTATTCGAAAAAATGACCGCCCAGCAGTGGGTGTAACACCCTACATTTTATATTGCGGTTCCACCAAAAGGTGCTCGGTATCGCCGTATATCTCGTTATCGTAAACCTGCTTCCACTCTTCCTTATCGACAGGAACAATAGAAACCGATACAGTACCAGGTTTGGCTCCGAAAGCCTCGGTAGCCGCCGCTTCAATCTTTCTTGCAATTTCGGCAAGTTGCTCTGGCGACCTGCCTTTGTAGCACTTAACAGTAATGTGTGGCATAAACTTTAACTTATGATAGTCTATAATCTTTATATTAAAAATTCTTCCGACTAATAATCGTGTTTGGCAATAATTACGCTCCAGTAATGCTTGTAGGTAGAATTGGCATTATAAGCGTAACCGATGCCGATATCGGTGCAATTGCTATTCCAATCGGAGATACCCAACAGCGAAGAGCGGTGACCGGCCGACGAATTAGAGGCCCCACTATCGTACACCAACTGTTTGACCATCGCCTCAGCAGTAGCGTTGCCAGCCGCAATATTCTCGAAATAATTGTTTCCTTTAGAAGAGTACCAACTCTCGGGCATGCTGTAGCCCGCCTTATACATATAGTAATTCACGCCATAGCCATTTAAGTCGGTATGGCTGAAGTAGTTATTCTCCGCCATATCTTCAGCCTTGGCTTGGGCCACCTTGGCCAACGCACTATTCCAACTCAAGGCACTGCGTGACTTAACCCCAGAAAGGTCGACCCCCATTTCAGACGAATAGGAAGACGGATTCTTTCGAATGTTATTAATCAGCGTACACGCCTTTTGCACCTCACTTTTAGAAGAGTTGCCGTTAGAATCACCATTCTGGTCATCGTTCTCAACAGAATCAGGATCATCATCTTCTTGTTCGTCGCAAGAAGGCGCCATCAGCGTAAGCGCCGCAGCCATAAAAAACCATTTATTCATAATTAAACTGTAATTTATTCGGTTATCAGCATTAAAGATAACAAAGAGTTGTGAAAGAGAGCAACGACTTGCACGGAAAATTGGTAACTTTGCAGAAAAAGCGAGAAAGCAAATGCGCAAAATAAACGAGATATTCTATTCATTGCAGGGCGAGGGCCGCTTTACAGGCACAGCAGCCACATTCATCCGTTTTTCGGGTTGCAACCTGAAATGCGACTTCTGCGACACCACGCACGAAGACGGACGTATGATGACCGACGAGGAGATTATTGCCGAAGCGCTCAAACATCCAACCAGGCACGTAGTACTGACAGGAGGAGAACCATCGCTATGGATAGACGAGGCATTTGTAGCCCTGCTGAAAGAAAAGGGATTTTATGTGCAGATTGAGACGAACGGCACCCACGCCCTACCGTCGAACATAGACTGGGTGACCTTCAGCCCCAAAAAGAACTGGACACTGACCAAGAGCAACGAACTGAAGATTGTTTACCAAGAACAAGACTTAAGCGAGTGGAAGGATTTCGACTGCCAATTCAAATACCTGCAGCCCTGCAGTTGCAGCAACACCGAAAAAGTGGTTGACTACATAAAAGAGCATCCGGAATGGAAACTAAGTGTGCAACTGCACAAACTGATACAGATACCATAAAAGACAAAAAGGAATGCGTTGCGGATAAATTCTGCAACGCATTCCTTTTTCAGTACCGAACCGCCGATAAAAACGAAAGAAGAAAATTGTAATGGAAAAAATATCGTTGTTTTTGTTTTTTTCGCTATTTTAGAGTTTAAATACAAGAATTCTAAGTTATCACATCAAAGAAATAAACTATAATTAAAGATAAAATTGCAATTAAGTATGAGAAGAATATACACAATACTGCTGAGTTTGACGGTGCTGCTGCCCCTTGAACTAAAAGCCGCTTCAGCCAACGAGTTGGAGATTGGCAATGGTTTGGTGGCCATTGAAGAGCAACGCTTCGACGAGGCATTCAAATACTTCACCAACTTCTTGAACGATAACAACGGCAACCAAATAGGCCTTTATTACCGTTCGATAGCCGCTTTGGGCAAAGGAGACAAGGCGACCGCCCTTTCCGACATCAACAAAGCAATGACCGCCAAGGCCGGCATAATGAAGAAGAAGGAGATAAAGAAAGACGAGTTATTGGTACAGCGCGGTATGGTCTACCTATCGATGGGGCAAGACGACGCTGCCATTACCGACCTCAGCCAAGCATTGGTGGCAAACCCATCGAACGTTAACGCCTACGTCAACCGAGGCAAAGCCCAAGCCCAGAAAAAGGACCTTGAAGCATCGGACAACGACTACAAGCAGGCGCTTAGCCTTGAAGAGACCAACTTGCAGGCAAACCTCGGATTGGCAGAGAACATGATTAGCCGCAACGACTATAACGGTGCCATTGGCCTACTCTCGAAGTTGAACACCCTCTACCCTAAAAACAACGCCATCTACACCCAGCGTGGCGACGCCTACCAGATTATGGGCAAATACAGAGAGGCATTCGACGACGCGATGGAACAGATCAGTTTCCAAGAAGACTACACCAAGTGTATGCCACTTTTGAGCGGACGCGCCATTCAGTGCGACACCTACTCACTACCAAAAATCAGCCGAAAAATATCAGCGGGCGAGAATTTGGATTTGTGGCTGCAGGTAAGGGCGCACATTTACGAGCAACTTGACCGCTACGACGAGGCCATTGCCGACTACAACAAATTGGAAGAGACTTTAGGAGAAGAGTTTGCCTCAATCTGCGCCAGCCAAGGCAACTGCTACCGCCTGAAAGGTGAAAACGACAAGGCATGTGCCGAATTCAAGCGCGCAATTGACCTTGAGGAAACCGCCGAGGCCTATGCCAACTGGGGTGCGATTAAGTTTAACGAGGGCAAACTCGACAGTGCGCTGCTATTGGTAAACAAGGCAGTCAACACCGACCCAAGCAACGCCAACTACTACTACCTGCGCGGACGCATACGCGAGGCACAGAAAAACTATGACCAAGCGCAACGCGACTACGAAATGGGGTTGCAGGTAGACCGCAAGAACAGCAACTTGCTGTATGCGCACGGCGCATTACTAACCGAGCGCAAAAAGAACGGCAGCAACGACTTTGCCAACATCTGCGACAACGAGAAAGTAACCCTGCCTGCCAACAACCGCAAACCGCTTGCCCTGCTACAACAAGGCAAGAGCACCGAAGCAGTGGAATGGCAGAACAAAGTGCTGGCTAAATTTCCTACCGCCGCCAACTATTACGACGCCGGATTGCTCTATGCCAGCATGAGCATGCAGCCAAAAGCACTTGAGATGTTTGACAGAGCCTTCAACCAAGGTTTCAGCGACTTTGGTAAAATGAAGTACGAACGCGAGTTGAAAGACATAAGCACCACTGCCGAATATGCGGCACTGATGAAGAAATGGAATGTAGCAGATGCCAAGCAGAACCGCAAGCCGGTTAACACAAAAGCCGACACAGCGAAAAGCGACCTGCCAATTATACCTTGCACCGTCGACGGTATGATGCTGACCTTCACCACCAGCAACGACACCGCAAAAGTGTTCACCATTTCCATTATGGACGTGCAGATGCTGTTGAAGTACGGCTACATGCAGAAAAACGATGTAGTATCGCAACGCGACAAAGACAAACTCGACATAATGGGCATAGAGCCAGGAACAGAAGTTGTGCTCCGCACCTTCAAATGGGGAAACAAAACCCTAAAGAATGTGACCGCAACAATTGTGGAAGACCCATTGGCACCTATTCTGCTCACCCAAGGAATGTTAAACGAAATAGACAAATAAAAACAACTAATATAATATGAGAAAAATCTTCACCTATGCCATTGGTGCTTTGGCCATGGCCGCAACATTTAACTCTTGCACAGTAGCAACCCCCGATGCCGACCAGGAAGGTGTATGGGTAAAGAAACCTTGGTTCCTCGGTCACGGAGGTGTAGACGAGACACCAGCCAGCACAGGTTTGAGTTACGGCGCATTTTCTTCAGAAGTTATCTACTTCACAATAACACCAGTCCGTTACGACGAGCAGTTCGACGACATCTTCTCAAACGACAACACCCCTTTGGACTTTAACACCTACATCAACATTCAGATTGAGCCCGGCAAGAGTCCAATACTGTTGAAGAACTACGGAGAGAACTGGTATATACACAACATTCAGGTTTACTACCGCAACAAGACACGTGAATATGTTTCAATGTACTCACCTTTCGACTTGATCAGTAACCGCGAAGTGTTGAACAAGATTGACGCCCAGTTGATTGCCGACATGAGGAACTATGTGGCAAGTTTGAGCAAGGAAAAGGAATTCCCAATCGTCATCAAGTCAGTTACCACCGGTGCAGCACGTCCGAACAAGGACCAGTTGACAGAAATGAACAGAACAGCAAGCTACATTCAGGCAAAGCGTAGTGAGGAACAGAAAACCATCGCCGAAAAAGCGAGAGCAGAATCAGAAAGACAGCGTGCTATAGCCGACAAGGCCTATATGGCCGAAATGAACCTTTCTGCCGACCAGTACATCCAGTTGAAGGCATGGGAAATCATCGAAAAGAAGAACGGTGCTAACATCGACGTATTGTTCGACGGTTCAGCCAACAAAATGTGGAATGTAAGAAGATAAACACAGATATAGATATGAAAAAGCTTTTATTAATAGTAGACCCACAAATAGACTTCATTAGTGGCAGCCTACCTGTAGGTGGCGCCGACGATGCAATGAAAAAGTTGGGCGAATACATCAAACAGCACGACGGCGACTACATGCTAAAAGTGGTAACCACCGACTGGCACCCTTACCACCACTGCTCGTTCAAGGCACAAGGCGGTCCATGGCCAATGCACTGTGTGCAAAATACCGTAGGCGCAGCCATCAGCGAGCACCTGGTTGCCTCATTGAACGAGACAAAGGGCGAAGTTTGCGTATTGCGTAAGGGCGACAACGAAGCGCAGGAAGAATACTCAATATTCAAGAACAGCTACTCAAAAATTATGCTGAGCCAGATGATTAAAGAAATGGACCAGATAGATGTTTGCGGTATTGCTGGTGACATTTGCGTATTGAACACCCTGAAAGACGGTATTGAACTTTTCGGCAAAGAGAAATTCAACGTGCTGACAGAATACTGTCCATCGCTCGATGGCGGTGAAGCCCTCGCAAAATTTGTAAAAGAACTTGGCAAATAAGAAAATAACACACAATCAATTATGAAACAGATTATTAAACATTTCACAGACGACGACCTCTATAAATTCAGTATGTGCTGCGCAGTATTGGACAACTACCCACGCGCACAAGTGCAGTACGAATTTGTAGACCGCAATAACACGGTATATCCAGCAGGTTTTGGCGAAGATTTGAAGGAACAAATCAAGATGTTGGAATCGGTAACCATCACCGACGAAGAAATCGCCTTCATGAAGAAGAAGTGCTACTACATTCCCCACTACTTCTACACCTACTTGAAAGGCTTCCGCTACAACAGCCAGTGGGTAAAAGTAAACCAAGACGCAGAAGGTCACCTTCACATCGCTTTTGAGGGCAACTGGTGCGACACCATTTTGTTGGAAGTAAAGGTATTGGCCATCATCTCAGAGCTCTTCTACATCAGATCTGGCCAAGACAAGAGTTTCGACTACGACGCATACTACAAGAAGACCTACGAAAAGGGAAAGAAGTTGTTGGCAGCAGGCTGCGTATTCAGCGACTTCGGCACACGCCGCCGCGCTTCGTTCGAGGCACAGGATGTTGTTGTTCGCGCTATGAAGGATTGCGCAAACAGCCAGCAGTGGCCAGGCAAACTGGTTGGTACCAGCAATGTGTACCTTGCCATGAAGTACGACTTGACCCCAGTAGGTACAATGGCACACGAGTTTATGTGTGCGACAGCAGCTATGTTTGGTCCACAGATGGCCAACAACATTGCAATGAACGCATGGAGAAACACCTTTAGAGGCGCACTCGGCACATTCCTTTACGACACCTACGGCTGGGACAACTTCAGCCTCAACTTCTCGGAAGACTTTGCCAACCTATTCAAGGGTTTGCGCGTAGACAGTGGCGACAACAAGGAACAGTTGCACAAGATTGTAGACAAGTATAAGAGCCTTGGCATTGACCCTAAGACCAAGCAGGTCATCTTCAGTAACGCCCTCGACACCGACGGCGCTGTTGAATTGCAAAACTACGCAAAAGACTATGTGTTGCCTTCATTCGGTATCGGCACCCACTTCACCAACGACTTCGACGGAGTGAAGCCAATGAACATCGTAATCAAGTTGCTTGCAGCCAAGATTACCGAAAGCTGGCCTTACTACTTCGACACCTGCAAGTTGAGCGAAGACAAGGGTAAGCACACCGGCAAGCCAGAAGTCATTAAGCGCTTTATTGACACATTGCATTTTGTAGAATAAGAAAGTTTTATAATAATTAAAGAGGGTAAATCAGAATGAGACATTTATGATTTACCCTCTTTTTTGTTTTGCTGTAATTCAGATAAAAGGGAGTTCATAACCCAATAACACATCAACGCATATATAACCCATATAGGGGCGGCATAGCTTTCCACAAAGACATTCTGTGGCAAAACAAAAATGGCGATGCACCACCAGTGCACCGCCATTCATTTATAAGAGAAGATCCTTTATCGAACAAATACCTTTTGAGACGAGCCATCGCTCATTTTCAAAATGTAGGCTGACTTCGATTTCAAACGGCCTACACGCTGACCTTTCAGGTTATAGGTGGCAACCACACTAACTTCGTTTTCTGTTTCACCGTCTTCTTCAGCCTCTTCAAGAACTGATTCAGCCTCGTTTCCAGGTCTACACAGTTTCAAAGACTTAGCCGAGCCAAAGGCCTCTAAATAAGCACGGAATGGAAGCACTTTGAAATTATCAACGCCTTGCTTGAAGGTGTTAGCTTTCAAATAATACTCCGAACCAGTTGCCGTAACTATCAGGTTAGAGAATGTACCCACCAACGAGCCTTCTTTCTGTGTATCGTCCATAATAACAACATTGTCAACCTTGACCGTGATATCTGACGAATTTGCGCTGTAGAAGATGACCGGCTGTCCTGGCATTATAGTACCAGAAAGCTGTGTGAGGTTTATGACACCATCAACCAATTCAGCAGAGAACAACTGCGCGTTACATTTAGCGACTTCGAACTTAAATGGCAAACACATTGTTCCCCAGTTCTTACCACTTTCTCCACTTCTCGCAAAAGTAACAGCTTTTGCCTTAATGTTCTTACCGACACCCGTAAAGGCTTTACCATCGTATAGCTCAACAGTGTCGAGTGTAGGATTGTATTCGTTGATGTAATAGAATCGAACTCCATTGGTGATGGAATCGACCAAATCGCCTTGGAAGGTTGGTACATTGTCAGTACCAAGATATTGTCTCCAAGTGGAACCATTACCTCCATTCAGGCGTACACAGATCTCACCACTCTTAAACTTTCGAGCAGCATTCCTATAAACATAACTGTTATGAACTGTTCCTTCTCCCTTTACAAACAACTTGTCGTTTGTAGTATAACAGTTTTCTATTCGGCCGTCAAAATGTCGTGCCAAAGGCGCGTCGAATGCATAACAGTCTTTGAACACCACACCTGCTGTAGACTTGTTATCTACACTTACAGAAGCCGTGCTGTCGCAAAGAATGATGTTTTTCTCCAAGCCCAAATTATGAATCTGCGAAGTTGCAGTTCCATTTATTCCAGCACCTATACATTTATTTACCAATGTGACTGGTGAGGCAGAGCCATAGCCCACAATTTTGTGGTTGTTACCATTAAATTCAGACACAAAACCGAGAGGTTCCCATTTTGGGAATTGCGCTCTGTTGGAACCTTCGTTGAGGTCTTCGAAATAAATATCGTCAGTAAGTTCCGCATTTACAGTGTGAGGATTCAACGCTTTTTTCAAGTCATTTGCGAGCCAATACAACTGACCAAGATTGCCGATTTGATAAGTATTTTTGAATACTTGAAGCTTGGCAGGCTGATAAGCACCGCAGGCACAGATACCTCTAGCATCGTAGATGTGGTCTTTTGTTGTCTGCTTTATTTCCTCGTTCGAATAATAGATGTTACCATTGCAAGTCATAGAACTTGAGTAGACCATCTTGTTGGAAGAGAAATTAGGGAATCTGTCAATATCAAGGTCCTGCATCCATACCGGCTGATCCTTATCCTTGTTCAGCGCACAACAGACTTCGCCGCTTACGAACTGTTTTGCCGTGCGTGCAGCCAAAGTAACATCACCATCAGGCGTATTGGTTGCGACGTCACCCAAGTAGTAGCTGTTATTGTACTTGATGTTGGCGCTGACAGACTTGGCGTCGCACAAATTACTGCTACCTTTATCGGAGAAGCAATCAGAAACATACAGCTTTCCATTTGATGGGCAATAGCCCACCAAGTTGACTTTGTCGGCACCAGCCTGGTTGTCGACCGCGTAGCAGTTGCTAACCTTAAAGTTTCCGATGTGGGCTGCAATAGCACCTACATAACCATTCTGTGTAACATTGAACGAACTGTTTATAACACCTACATTTCTAATCTGCGACTCAAAATAGTTGAGAGCCATTTCGCTCCTGCCGCCCTCGCAATAGCCAAAGAGGCCGGCAACATCGCCAGTTTCAGTGTAGAGTTCACTTACAACATGGTTCATACCATCGAACTCACCACCAAACGGTTTGTCTTTTACGCCCATTGGTGTCCAAGGATGTTCGCTACCAACCTTAATATTGTTGGTTAACTCCATCTTGATTGACTTAGAAGAATTATGGTTGACATAGTCAGACATCCACAACAACTGACCAGCGTTAGCAATCTTGTAAACGCCATTTTCGATTTTAGCAGGCTCAAATTCGCCGCAGGCACAGAAACCATTAATAAAGATACACACCTTATTTTTGTACATACCCTTATCGTAGACAACGACAGATGATGTAAAGTTAGGGAAAGAATCGATGCCGATGTCCTGCTTCCAATAACCATTTCCACGGTTGTTCAACTCGTAGCAGACATATCCCGATTGGAACTTGTCGAGTTCGTGAATAACAACTCCACTATTGTCGTCAAACTCCTTAGTACCGAGGCAATGGCAATTTATATAGGTGGTATTGTCGTACCTGAGGTTATTCATATTGTAAACAAGGAAGTCGTTTGCAAGAATAGGACACGCGCCGGCACCAACAACAGCGTTCATACAGTTAAGTATTTCGTTAGTTGTGGCTCCGTTGGCGCCCACATAATTGTAGAGGTTGCCCACCAGGAAGTTACCGCCTTTCACCTCACCCCTGTTGTAACAATCCCTAATACTGGTATTTTCGCCACCACCTAACAAGCCACCAGCGACCTTACCCACAACAGAACCAGTATTGAACGATTTTTTTAGATTAAGACAGAACGGAGCGTCGCCGTTGTTTGTGTTTTTGTTTCTCTCGAAGCTGGCAACCAAACCTCCTGCATAATATGCACCAACAATGTTTCCCCTATTTGAGCATCTGGAAACAGAGCACGGAACAAAAACATCATTGGCGATATCGGGTGAAGAAACACAGACAATACCACCAGCACTATTCGAACCGGTAATGGCACCCTCGTTACGGCAGTCTTCAATTTGTCCGCGAGCAAATGCCACAACACCAGCAGCATAATTAGCATCTACGCTACCCTTGTTCACGCAACTTACAACAACAGCGTCTGCCGCGTTTTCGCCAACAATACCACCCCCATAAATATAGAGGTAATCGGCATTGCTTTTAAGAACACCTTCGAAGGTACAATTGCTTACTGTACCAGCATTATATCCGGTAATACCACCAGCATATAGATTACCATAATAGCCTCCTACACCCTCAATGTCGCCAATGAAAGAACTATTCGTGATGGTACCGTAGTTACTGTTGGCTATACCGCCAACATGGTTATATGAGTAAGAACTGCCGTTCATCGATTTCTTGTTCACGCAATTGTCGATGACGCCATAGTTAGTGTCCATCAGATTATGTCCGAGCATTCCATAATCGAGAGTTATATTCTTGACAGTACCATAAGAGGTTTGGGCAAAACCAATGTCGAACAGGTTCAAGTTCGAAACAACCGCACCTTGCTCAATTTGATTAAACAATGTGAACATGTTGCCCGAAATGGTATGGTTACCACCCTCGAACTCGCCCTTGAAATTCAAATTGCCGAAATGAGAGGCAAACTCAGAGGTGATGT
Source organism: Paludibacteraceae bacterium (assembly GCA_024401615.1). GTDB lineage: Bacteria > Bacteroidota > Bacteroidia > Bacteroidales > Paludibacteraceae > Physcocola. The sequence continues at coordinate 994 of JAKSKS010000051.1, read as the reverse complement.
AGATATCACATTCAAGCTTGACCTTTACAGACAGTCCGCCCTTTATTAATTCGTATACAGAGTAGAACTCACCGTAGTTTCTTACCACATACCATCCATTTTCTAATACAGGAGCTTTCTTTTCTCCACAGTATTTGCAACAACCATCATCAGCGAAACTGTGGCCAGCATTTGCAGAATTATTCAACAATCCATTACTATACACAAGGATGTCATTGAAGCACATATAACCACCGTAGACAGTTCCACCTTTGAAGTTTGGTGTATTGTCACTCCTGAGGTTCTGTTGCCAAACTGGCTTCGCACCTCTACTGTTCAACAACCAGCAGACCTCACCACTACGGAATGCAGACTCAGAAAAGACATTTCTATCCGCATCGTCATTAAGGTCTAAAGTGTAGTTGGCATTTTGCACTACACTACTTGCACAATCTGTTACAATTTTCAAGACTTTGCCACCAATAACCAACTCATAACAATAAACGAAAGTTGATTCTATTTTGCCATTCTCCGCTTTACCAACAAGACTGATTGTGCCACCAGATTTACCAGGAACGACATTGTTTTTTGCTTTATAGCAACAATATGAAACGCTTCCGTTAGCCAAACAACCAACAATGCCACCATAGTTGGTTCCAGCAACAATGCTGCCATCTCCATTGTCAACAATACATTTTCCGATAGAGCCACCTTCCATTCTAGCGACCAAGGCACCAGCGTTTATCATGCCATACATTTGACATTTCTTAATGGTGAGATTCTTAATTGTACCACCATCTTTCATAACACCTACCAAACCTGCATTTTCCACTTTGTCACTTTCAACACAGTTCAAGTCCGAAATGAATTTGCCGTTACCATCGAAGGTTCCAGAAAATTCAGCAATAGGGGTCCAATCAGGCATAGAGATATCATAATCCTTACAAGAGATGTCAGCAGTCAGTTTAGCTTTGACCGACTTGTCAGCACTGCTGTTGACCATATTGGCAAACCA
>JAKSKS010000050.1 GCA_024401615.1 Paludibacteraceae bacterium | reverse complement strand
TATACGAGTTGTCCAACACACGCTTTTCCTTTATACGCTCGGCCTACGGCCTCGCGTTGGGGGAGGGGCAAGGGCCAAATAAATCAAACATGGGCCCTTTGCAATCCTCATTTTGGACAACTGCTATATAATCTCCTATTTTAATTGTTTAATATTGTATGTCTATCAAATTAAGAATTAGAATATCTGCGACTCAATAAGCTTTTCTCCGTTTCTCAAATGCTGAAGGAACTGAGCCTTGCTCATTGTGTTACATCCCTTTAAAAGCTTATTGTATTGTAGTAAAAGTTATTAAGTTTGCCGTTTTCACGAGTCTCGCTGTCGATGAAATATATGAACTTTGAGTCATCAGGCATGGCTTCAACTCTGGCGATGGCATCAGACTTAGGTGTAGCTGTGATGGTCACACCTACCTTGTCGCTTTCTACTGTTTTTGAGAATCCGTACTTCTTGAAGGAAATGATTGTCAGCTCCTCGTCAGGATCCTGAGAGGCGTTTTTTTGGAGACACAAGATTCTCAATTCATTGTGCCAAATGGAGGTTACCCGCGCTATGTGTTTTTCGTAATGGTTTCCGCCATCGGAACCCTCCATCTTGCGGCTTTTATAGATGATCTCCTCCTTATCCTTCTCCAGTTTTTCCAAAATGACAAAAACTATTGGTATCTTTTGTGAGTTCTAACAGACCCATCAAAGGTATAACAAATAGAAATGATGCTAAAAAAAAACAACCAAGACTCACGCCCTGGTTGCTTCAATCAGAATAATTATTCCTTTGCGGCACACTCAACACCACACTGGAATAAATTCAAAAAGCAAAAAATGAAGTTTTTTTTTAGTATGTTTATACATTAAAACTTGCGATAATTGATATTTACGACGCTTTTTGTTTCCTGTCACAAAAACGTTCACACTGCATACATATATTATAGCCTAACATAGTACCCAACATAAAGTCTTCTTCAGGCGTGAGTAGGTTGAGCGGTTTTACCGTCATAAACTTTATAGCCTCTATACACTCTTTGCGGCCAAAGTATAAATTGAACTTTGTGTCGTCGACCGATTGAATTGTGTAGTCTATACCTTGACTTATAAGTCTCGCTAGTGCGAAATCCTTGTATTTAAACGGCATCGTGTAGAGTATAAGGTTGCGGACTCCCTTCTGGAATTCATAAATATGATTGAGAAGAACCCTCAATTCGCCTGGAATTTTGTCGGCAGTTGGCATAATATAATTCTGTGTTGCTATGTGGAACTGTTGTTTAGAGGAGTGTCTTCACCCAAGCATCGATTCGCGAATCAGTAAGTTCGGGTTGGTTTACTTCGTCGAGTGCAAGGCCCACAAATGCGTTGTCTCTTACGGCTGCCGAGTCGCTGAATTCATAACTGTCGGTCGACAACCCTCCTCCAACCATTGTTGCGCCTGTGGTTGATGCAGCATCATAAATTAGGCCTATGGCATTGCAGTAGGTGTCGGAATAAGAGGCAGAGTCGCCACAACCGAATACCGCTACTTTCTTTCCTGCTAGGTTGGCGCTTGAAAGGGTTGATATTGCACCTTCCCAATCGTCTTGTAAGTCGCCATATCCCCAAGTTGAAGATCCTAAAACGATGAGGTCGTAGGCTTGCATATCGGCATCCGATAGTTCCGATACATTGTGAATGTCTGCATTGAGTTTGCTTGCAATGCTCTTTGCTATGCGCTCGCAATCGCCGGTTGTAGAACCGAAATATACTACTGTTTTCATTGTATTAATCTGTTTTAATTGTTACGGTTGCAAAGTTAAAAGTGGTGCTATTCTCTTACAATCACCGAAATTGAGCAATTTTTTTGTGAGGCTATAACTACAAATGATTAGCTGTATACATTAAAATGATAATCTATACCCACAAATAGAGTGGATTGGTTGTCTATTTAAGATGAAAAAGGACATTACTATACCTAATTGGTATGATATTTAGTAAGGAATTTTCACAGATAATGGGGATTTCAGACCACTAGGTCGGCACGCTAATTTTGCATCCGAAATTTGAATTATTAAAAACAAAATTAGAGATGAAATTAAGAAAAGCGTTGGCCTTTTTGTTGGCCTCAGTTACTACTCTTTGTGTGGCAAGTTGTGATGGTGACGACGACGACGATGATGCCCCTATTACTGTTGTGAAAACTTCTGCTGCCGATGCGGTTGTTGGTATGTATGTCGATTCGTTGAGTTACACCGTTGGTACAATGTCGGATGGAGTTATTCAAAACGATACGCTGACTATCAGCAAGGTGTCCGATAATATGGTTGACCTTCATTTCTCCCAGTATATGGGTATGGGTGGTTCTAGTTCGTCTTTAAATGTCTACAATGTTGTAGTCACCGAGAAGGATGGTAGTTACACGCTAAGCGTTAGTGAAGATGAAGACGCTGCGACAAAGGCGAAAATGACAAGTTCTGCTTACAATGTAACCAAACTCGACGGTGTGGTAGGCAAAGAATCTGTTTCCATCGATTTCGATTTTTTGATTGCCGCTATGAATGCCACCTTCTCAAACTCGTTTAAGAACGGTGAAAAAGTAAGCAAGTAAGACTACTAGACGGAAATAGACATAGTTTGAAGCCCTTGTTGTTTCTAATGAGATGACTTGGGCTTTTTTTGAAACGGTATTTTGAGTTAGAAATATGATAAGACACAGATTATGTGGTATAATTTCGTTGATGGTGCTTGTTTCTTTTACTTCGTGTGACGGTGTCTTCAACAATTTGTACGACGATGAGGTTCCTTCTGTCCAAACGGGTATGAGTGTCGGCAAATTGTCGATCAATGCTTCGGAGTATTCCCAGTGGGTATACATTAACTTTCATAACAGAACTATCGAGAATATTGATATTACTACCGATAGTGTTACTGGTGTTGCCAACTTCACAGAACCAGAAGAATGGGATATAGCTATTCATAAATTTCAAGTTAAAACCAATAACGGTACTGCTATAGAGACGGAATACACTTCTATTGCCGACCTTAAGTCTGCTGGAAAATTGCCTGATGTTTCATTCGCTCCCGACACTTGGTATGAAGAAAAAGTGATTATAGATTTGAGTGGTATGATGTCGGGGAATATAAAGTATTGTGCCTCTTATGTGAACGATGTAATTGATAACTGGATTACCTCGTCTGGAATGCCTCCTACATACACTACTTCCGATAAAGTTTATGTAGTCCGTTTTGCCGATGGGTCCGATGTCGCTATTCATTTTGACAGTTATATGAACAACGACGGAACAAAGGGATTCATTACCTGTAGTTACGAGTATCCGCTCACTTTTTGAGATGATTAAGAGATGAATAGAATAGTTTTAGCTTTTGTTTTGACTGCCTTCTCCAATCTTGCAATGGCGCAGTTCGATAGAGATTCCATTAATGAGATTGATGAGGTTGTGGTGACTGCTACACGTACTTTTAAAACACTTAAAGATGTTCCCATCATTACACGTGTAGTTGGTGCCGACGAAATTAAACGTACCGATGCTACTAATTTGCAAGACTTGTTGCAACAAGAAATACCAGGTGCTGAGTTTTCTTATACCATGGGTAGCCAACCTTCACTCAGTTTCCAGGGTTTCAGCGGAAAAGATGTCCTTTTTCTTGTCGATGGTGAACGTCTTGCGGGTGAAACTCTAGACAATGTGGACTTTACCCGCATCAATATGGACGATGTGGAGCGAATTGAAATTGTGAAGGGAGCCTCGTCTTCGCTTTACGGTTCGAATGCTGTGGGTGGGGTTGTCAACGTCATCACTAAAAAACCGCAACAACCATGGAACATTATGCTTAATGCCAAATATGGGGCGCACAACGAACAACGTTACGGTGGTACGGCTGCCTTTAAAATAAAGAAGTTCACTACTTCTACCAATGTCCAGAAATCGTCGAGCGACGCAATCGACTTTAAAAACCAAAGTGCCTACAAGGCTTATGGTTATAACACTTGGAACATTAAGGAAAAATTGGGCTTTAAGTTCAACAAGCACTTTAACCTTTCCGGACACGCAAGTTACTTCTTACGAGAAAGAGATTACTCGGAAACCCAAATCAACCGTTTCCGCGATTTTACCGGAGGTTTAAAGGGTAATATTATGTTTAACTACGAGAATAATATTGAGTTGAGTTTCCTCTACGACCAGTATGATAAAAGCGACTATTATTACGAGCAATACGATATTCTCGATTACCGCAATGTGCAACATACATTCAGGGCTTTATACACTCATCAGTTTAACGATGATTTGAATGTGATTGTTGGTGCTGACGCGGTCAGAGACTACTTGAAAACCTATCAGTTTGCCGATACTTGTGGAAAACACCAGTATTCGGCCGACCTTTTCTCGCAAGTTGACTGGAACATCACTGATAAGTGGAATGCTGTTGGTGGTGTGCGTTACGACCATTTCTCTGTGAACAATAACCACCATGTTACGGGTAAATTGGGCCTCATGTGCAAGTTGAACGAGAACGTACGTCTACGAGGCTCTTATGCGGGCGGTTTTAGGGCTCCTACTCTTAAAGAAACTGGACAGGAATTCCTAATGGGAGGTTTTATGTACATATATGGCAATAAGGAGTTGAAACCAGAAATTAGCAACAACTTCCAACTGTCTGCTGAATATTCGAAAGGTGTTTTCGATTTTTCCGTGTCTGGTTTCTACAATATGTTCGATAACCGTATTAGTACCCGTTACGATTCTTTGTATTTCGAGGGAAATCCTATTACACGGCAATTTAGAAAGACACATGCCGATAAGTTGAAAGATTGTGATAAAAGGGATTCGTATGCTATTTACGAAAATATGGAAGACTTGCAGGTTACTGGCGTAAATATCGATTTGAAGGCAAATTTCAAATGCGGTGTGAAGGCGAGTCTCGCTTATGTCTATACGCACGAAAGCAATGTGAATTCTGGTTCTACCAGGCCCCACACCGCTAATGCGAAACTCGAATACCGACATGATTGGAAAAACTATGGTTTCAATATCGGCATTTCGGGCCGTTATCTCTCTCGACTCGATTATGGCGATGATTCGAGTTACGAGGATTACAGCATCTGGAAACTATCGCTTATGCAGTACATCTGCAAGGGTATCTCTGCGAACTTCTCGGTCGACAACCTGTTTAACTATGTTCCAAAATCGTACAGCGTTGTTTCGCCTAGCACAACAGGAACATCTTTTTCTTTAAGTATGGCGGTAGACCTATATAAGTTGATACATCGTAATGATGGTGCATCTAATTGACGAAAAACAAAAAAGTAAAAAATATAGTGAAGAAGTATTTGATTAAGGCAAGCCTGGCCGCTTTGCTGGTTGCAGGTGCCGTTTCCGTATGGAAATCGTGGGTTAGTCCGACGCGAATTGCGTTTGTCAACTACCAGATTATCTCGTTAGGTGAAATCAACAAGTCAAACGAGAATTCATTCATTAAAATTGCTGATGTCAGTACCGATAATTTGTCTGAATTGTCTGGTTACGATATGGTGTTTATGAATGGAATGGGATTACGCATTACAGAGACTCAACGAGATGAATTGGTGAAAATTTCGAAAAAAGTTCCTTTCTTGACTATTACTGCTACGAATCCGGCAAATGACATCAATAGTCTGGAAGATGTGGATCAGGAGTTCCTTAAGCAGTATTCCAGAAATGGAGGTCGCAAGAATTACCGGAATATGTTGCTTTACGTCAGAAAGTTTGTTGACGGTAAGAAGTTCAAGGCGGCTGAACCTGAAGTTGTTTCTCCACGCGAGAACAAGTTGCTCTACCATTGCGACCCTGCTGATTCCAACAACGAAGATTTGGGGTTTGAGAGTATTGCCGAATACAACGCATTCTTGAAGAAACATAACTTGTGGAAGGAAACCGCTCCACATATTATCATTACCGGGGCAATGGGCGAACCCTCATCTCTAGTAAAAGCTTTCGAGGAGTCGGGCAATGTAGTTTATTGTGTCAATAGCCTACAAAGAATGATTATGTCTAATCAAATAGATAGTATCAAACCAAACGCTGTAATCAATATGGCGCATGGCCGTGTGGGCGACTATCTGGTCGATTACTTGAAAAAGCAGAATATTCCGCTCTTCATTACGCTGAATGTGAATAAGTTGCAGCGAGATTGGGAGGCTGATAAAATGGGTATGAATGGTGGCTTTTTGTCTCAGAGTGTTGTCACTCCTGAAATAGATGGCGCTATTCGACCTTTTGTGCTGTTCGCGCATCAGGAAGACGCCGAAGGACTTCGCCATGTTATAGCTATTCCTGAGCGTTTGAATACATTCGTGAATTCGGTGAATAACTTTATTAGTTTGCAGAAAAAGCCAAATGCTGACAAACACATTGCCATTTTCTATTTTAAAGGTCCCGGCCAAAATGCTATGGTAGCATCTGGCATGGAAGTCGTTCCTTCGCTTTTCAACCTTCTAGTTAGTTTGAAGAGTAAAGGATATAATGTGGAGGGCTTGCCACAATCGGCTAAAGAACTCGAAACTCTCATCCAGAATAGGGGTAAGGTGTTCGGAACCTATGCGAAAGGTGCACAAGCTAATTTTATTAAAGAGGCTAGTCCTGCTATGGTTACCCGCGAACAATTCAACCAGTGGACAACAGGTTGGATTCCTGAAGAGGCTTTAAGAGAAATGGTAGCTGTAAATGGCCAATTCCCTGGTGGCTACATGAACGAAGGTGAACAACTTGCTTTACCTCGTTTGCAGTTTGGTAACATCTTACTTATGCCACAGGGGGCAGCTGCGGCTGGTACCGACACCTTCAAGATTGTGCACGGTGCCAATGTGGCTCCTACTTATTCCTACATCGCCTCTTATCTTTGGGTAATGAACGAATTTAAGGCAGATGCGCTTGTGCATTTCGGTACACATGGCTCTCTTGAATTCACCCCTCGCAAACAGGTGGCTCTTTGCAGCAACGACTGGCCTGATCGTCTAGTAGGAGACTTGCCACATTTTTATATCTATTCAATTGGCAATGTAGGTGAGGCAATGATTGCTAAACGCCGTTCATACGCAGTTACGCAATCGCACATCACCGCTCCTTTTCTAGAGAGCAACTTACGTACAACCTACAATAAACTCACCGATGCGCTCAATGCATATAATAAGGCGGTCGAAAGCGAAAATAAATCAGAGGTTGAGCGAATTGCCGTCAGTGTGCGTAATCTTTCAATTGAATTGGGTATAAGCCGGGAACTTCGTCTCGACACAGCAGCGAAAGGTGCTCCTTATTGCGAGGATGAAATTGCGAGAATTGAAAGTTTTGCTGAGGAGTTGGTCAACGAGAAAATAGTGGGCCAGTTATACACTTTGGGCACGGCTTACGAACCTGATCGCATTAACAGTAGCGTATTTGCTATGGCGACAGACCCTATTGCTTATAGTGTTCTCGCTCTCGATAAAATGAAGGGCCGTGCTAAAAATGATATAGAAAAGCACAAAATGGTTTTCGATAGCCGTTATATGGCTCCTGCAAAAAAGTTAGTGGGGCAGTTGATTAACAACCAAGTGGTGAATAACGACCATTTGGTAATGACGGTGGCTGGTATTACTGCTGAAGAATTGGCCGAGGCGAAGAAGATTGGCGCTAGCGACAATGGGCAGGATATGATGACGATTATGATGCAGATGGGGAGTATGATTGATAAAGTGAAGAAGGATACTTTAAAAAATAACGAACCCAAACTGACGGTCAGTGAGTTGAGGAAAAAGGGGGTGATGAAGGCAAGAAAGATACCTCAAATGTCGGAAACTGCTTTCAATTTGATGGAAAAGACTGGTCGTTTCCCGAAAGAAATGATGGATGCTATCAAACAGGAGCAAGAGTGGTACCATGGACCGAAATTGGTAAATGATAGTACCTCTGGTAAAAAAGAGGCTCCGAAAGGCGCAACAGATAAAATGATGGCTCCTATGGGTATGATTAAGCCAACATATACTAGCGAACAGAAAGCCAAAGCGCGTGCTATTTTGGAAATTGAGCGTGCAATTAAGAATGTGGCTAATTACAAGCAGTTGTTGCAAGATTGCCCTAGTTTGGAGTTGGCTTCTATGACGAACGCTCTTAATGGAGGTTTCACTGCGCCTAGTCCGGGTGGAGACCCTATAGTCAATCCGAACACATTGCCAACAGGTCGTAACCTATACGGCATCAATGCGGAGAACACTCCTACAGAAGATGCGTGGGAAAAAGGTAAGATGCTGGCCGAGAGTACTATAAATATGTATAAAAAGGCACACAACGACAGCCTGCCGCGCAAGGTGAGTTACACTTTGTGGAGTGGTGAGTTTATTGAAACTGGTGGCGCTACCATTGCACAGGTGCTTTATATGCTTGGTGTTGAACCTATACGCGACGCTTTTGGTCGTGTTACTGATCTCCGGTTGATTCCGAGTGCCGATCTTGGCCGCCCGCGCATTGATGTGGTTGTGCAGACTAGCGGACAGTTGCGTGACATTGCTGCTTCAAGGTTGTTCCTCATTAACCGTGCTGTAGAGATGGCTGCGGCAACTACCGACGACCTGTATGCCAATATGGTGAAGGAGGGGGTCGTTGAAAGTGAGCGTGTGTTGGTTGAGAAGGGAGTTTCTCCTAAAGAAGCACGCGAAATTTCTTCTTACCGTGTGTTTGGTGCTCAAAATGGTGGATACGGAACAGGTATACAGGGAATGGTTACTGCTGGTGATAAATGGGAAAGCGAAAAGGAAATTGCCGATGTTTACTTAAACAATATGGGGGCTTTTTATGGTTCTGAAAAGAATTGGGAGGTGTTCCGTCAAGCTGCTTTCGAGTCGGCTCTGACCCGTACCGATGTCGTGGTTCAGCCTCGTCAAAGTAACACTTGGGGGGCGCTTAGTCTCGATCATGTGTATGAATTTATGGGGGGAATGAACTTGGCTGTGCGTAATGTGACGGGTAAAGATCCTGACGCTTATATGAGCGACTACCGTAACCACAACCGTATGCGTATGCAGGAGGTTAAGGAGGCTATTGGCGTGGAAAGCCGTACTACTATCTTCAATCCGACTTTCATCAAAGAAAAAATGAAGGGTGGTGCTAGTTCGGCTGGCCAGTTCAGCGAAATCATCACCAATACCTATGGTTGGAATGTGATGAAACCTAAAGCTATCGATAAGGAATTGTGGGACGAGGTTTATGAGACCTATGTGAAGGACAAGCATAACCTTGGGGTTAAGGAATTCTTCGAAAAACAAAATCCTGCAGCCTTAGAGGAAATGACGGCAGTGAGGATGGAGACCGCTAGAAAGGGAATGTGGAAGGCTACTGAACAACAATTGGCCGATATTGCCGAGTTGCACACCCATTTGGTGAATACATATAAACCAAGTTGCTCTGGTTTTGTTTGCGACAATGCCAAACTTCGCCAGTTTATTGCTGACAATGCCAACGCTGAACAGGCTAAAGAGTACAAACTGAACATTAGCGAAATTCGCGAAAAACAAACCGATAAAAAGGGTACTGTAATGAAGATGGAAGAGGTTTCTAAAAATGCCAACAAGGAAACTAGCATTCTAAGCAGTGCAGCCGTTGCGGTTTGTGTATGTGTAATAGTTGGACTTATGGTATGGATGATTCGTAACCGTAGAAAGCATAACCAGGAAGTTTAAGTTATGGAATCTGCAGTTATAGTTATAATGGTGCTGGTGTCGTTCAACTTTATTCTTAAAACAAGTTTTTTACGTATTAGGGAAACGATGACGCTGGCTATAATATCGTTACTGCTGGTGGCTTTCAGTTGGCCGTTGGCTATTGAGCAAAGCCGGACACTGATTGCAGACTTGCTGAATAATCAACAGTTGATGTTCGATACCGCAATTTTATTGTCAATAGACATTGCTCTGCAGTTGTTGTTCTGTTTCTCGATGGTAGGGGTGATGGCTGGTGAGGTTATGAGTGCCAAACAGAAAATGGTGCATATAGTTTTAGCCTTATTCCCCGGTTTTGCTGTCTTTATGGTGATGTTCAGCCTGTTGGTTTGGACGATATTCGCTTTGCCAGGATACGATTTCCAACTGGTTGCATGGGGACTAAGCGCTTTCGTTGCAGTTGCTATCCCTTTGCTTTCTTATGCTGCAAAGTGGCTGTTGCCTGAACAGGACGTTAGGTTGGAATTGCTCTTTATGGGAAACATTGCAACTGCAATCCTTTGCATAGTTGCCACGGTTAATGGAAGAACGGCTGTTGCTGGCAACAATTCTGTTGATTGGCAATCGCTTCTTTTTGTGGGCGCTCTCATCCTTTCCGGTGCTTTCATAGGTTTCATAATCAGATTTATTAAACAACAAAGACAAAAAGACTAAAACAAAACATTATGCATTATATTTCAGACGCTCTATATTGGATCTCATACGGACTTTTAGTCCCTGTAACATTGTTACTCATCTATTTTTTTATCCGCTCGCTCATTCTCTTGGGTGCCTTTTTCGGACAAATGATGCAGATAAGGAAGAACATGGTTGCCATTCAAAATGTTATAAAAGATTTAAGTGCAGATAATATAACTACTATTGGCGACAAACTGCCAAAATCAAAGAACTCTATGGTCTGTCGCTACATGCGCAATGTGGTTGAGGCCCGTTCGAGCAAGGCTAAAGTAGACTTCCTTGAGGCGCAATTTGAGATTGAGGCTGATAAAGATATGGAAATGTCGAAAATCCTTATCAAAATGGGACCTATGCTCGGTCTGATGGGTACTCTTATTCCGATGGGACCTGCCCTGGTTGGTCTTTCTGCAGGCGATATGGAGACAATGGCCTATAATATGCAGATTGCATTTGCCACAACTGTCGTCGGTTTGTTTTCTGCTGTCATTGGGTTTATAACAAAGCAGTTCAAGCAGCGCTGGACTGACCAAGACATTAATAATTTGCAGTTTTTGTGTGACTTGATAGCTGAGGAAAATGAGAAATAGGAGAAAAAGACTACAGGATGAGGATGACGACCCGATGAGTGTTGTCTCTAACCTTTTCGATGCGGCTATGGTTTTTGCGGTGGCGCTTATGGTGGCTCTTGTAAGTCATTATAGTATGACTGAAATATTTAACAAGGAAGATTTTACCGTTGTGAAGAATCCTGGCAAGGAAGACATGGAAATCATCACCAAGAAAGGGGAGAAAATTGAACGCTACACTGCCGACAAAAATAATGAAGGCAGTGGCGATAAGGGGAAACGTGTGGGTACGGCCTATCAGTTAGATAATGGCGAAATTATCTATGTGCCAGAATAGTGGAATTATCGATTGGTGTCTATGAATGAAACAGGGGGTGGTCTTTTTGGGGAGGCTTTCCCCTGTTTCTTTTATCCCGTCAATTACATATACCGAGGACCCTCTGCTTGTTTCTGGTGTTGTTTTTTCTTCACCGGTGTGTGTTTTTTCTTCATTTTTCGTTGTTCTTGTTAAATTCTTGTCTGTGGGTGGCCTCTAACGTTTTGTTTTCCTTATATTTGTGGCAGTTTAAGTAGTTGCTTCTTTACTTTAATACACGAAAACACATGAGATTTATTACAAAAAACTACGTTGGCAAACTTTTATGTTTGTTGTTGTTCTGTTGTATGGCCGTACAAGTGAATGCGGCTTACCCTGCAGGTTCTCCTGTTGCGGTGAATGGTAAACTCCACGTTTCTGGCACTAAAATGGTGAACGAGTGTGGCTATACTGTGCAGTTGCATGGTATGAGTACGCACGGACCTCAGTGGTTCCCTAACTGCTATTGCCAGGAAGCCTTGCAGACAATGGTCGACGATTGGAAGATTAACATCTTCCGTTATGCGATGTATGTGGAAGAACTGGGTTATATCACTAATCCTTCTAAATGGAAACAGGAAATTGACATGTATGCCGACTATTGCGAACAACTCGGTATCTATTTCCTTATCGACTGGCATGTGCTTAATCCGGGTAACCCCAATGCACACTTGAATGACGCAATCGACTTCTGGAACTATATGTCGCAGAAGCATGCCTCAAAAAAGCACATCATTTATGAAATTTGTAACGAACCTAATGGTGGTGTGCAGTGGTCTGGTTCTAATGGTGTAAAAGAATATGCTGAAAAAATTATCTCAACTATTCGTAAGAACGACCCTAACACCATCATTATCGTTGGTACTCCTACTTGGAGTCAGGACGTTGATGCGGCTTCACGCGACAAACTTTCTGATAAGAATGTAATGTACACACTCCACTTCTATGCGGGTTCTCATGGCCAACAGTTGCGTCAAAAGGCTGAATCTGCTATGAATAACGGTTGTGCTATTTTCGTTACTGAATGTGGTACTTCTTCTGCTTCTGGCGATGGTTCTTACAGCCCTGATGCTATGCGCCAGTGGGTTAGTTGGATGAACCAGCACGACATCAGTTGGTGTAACTGGAGTTTTGCTGATAAGTCTGAGGTTGCTTCTGCTTTGAGTCCTGGTGCTTGTAACTCTCGAAGCTGGAACAATACTACTGCTTCTGGTACTTTGATTAAGACTTTGTTTGCTGAAAGCAAAAACACGTTCCAAAATTGTTCTTCTGCTAACTCTGGCGATAATAACCAGCAACAGAATCCTAATCAGAACCAGAATAATAACAATAATAACCAGCAGCAGCCTGATCCTAACCAGAATCAGAATAATCAGAACCAGAATCAGAATAACAACAACAACAATAACAATAACCAGCAACAGCAGACTCCTACTGTTACTTATCCTACTCTTACCGACCAACTCGGTAGTCGTAAAATCTACCGTATTGTGAACAAGAAGAGTGGTAAGGTGTTGTCAATGAAGGGTAGCACTCAAGATAAGGCTGCTTTGGTTCAGGATGCACGTTCTGAAAACGATGAAAGCCAGTTGTTCGAACTTCGCGATTACAATGGTGTTTACACTTTGCGTAATGTGAAGAGCAATATGGTGCTTACCAATTCTTACAATCCTAATCCTGGTGCACAGATTACCCAACAGAATTTGAGCGAATACGACAACCCTTCTGAAAAGTGGACACTTAAGAAGGTAAACGACAAGTGGTTCCGTCTCGATAATAAGGCTGGTAACGGTACAGTTTTTGCCGTTCAGAACGCTTCTTACGACAATGGTGCTGCTGTAACTCAAGAAAACTTCTCTTCTGCCGACAACCAACTTTGGGGCTTCGAGTACGTTCAAGATGCTGATACCACTGGCATTGAGGTGTTGTACAGCGAGTCGCTTGCACTTTCTCCTTCTGTAATTGAAAGCGAGTTCTCGGTTTATGGAAGTTTCGAGTCTGTTGAAATCCTCAATTTCAATGGTTCAAAGGTAAGGGCATTCGGTGCTCAACCTTCTTACAACATTTCAAATTTGCCAACTGGCCCTTACATTGTGGCTGTTACCACCGATGCAGGTTACAAAGAGTTCTTTAAGGTGATTAAACGATAAGTCTAATTGAACTATATTTGAAAGGACCGTCTGACTAGTTTCAGGCGGTCCTTTCTGTTTCTTGATATCTAAATATGGTATTTGTAAAAACGATAGAGAAGGCTATTGTCTTTAATGAAATAATGCCCTTGTTTTATGTGCGGAATGTGTGATTTACAAATTTAGCCAGGCTGCGCTTATTGTTTGTCGCCTCTTGCCTTCGACCTGTTCACCAGGTAAACACCGCTAAACACAAGCAGAATGGCCAACGGATGGCTCCAACCCAAAACGCCTATACCTAATATCACCGATACGGTACACGAAACAATAGGCTGCATGTAGTTATACATGGCCACAATGGTAGGGCGTAGCACTTTTTGTGCGGTAATGCTGAGCAAGAAGGCACAGAAGGTTCCTCCTAATACAACAAATGCTGTTTCTAACCAGGTGTGGCTGGCTATTGCGCCCCAGTCGGTTGCCTTGAATTGTGGAATTGCGAATGGTACGATTATAAGGCTGGCGAACGTCATCATCCACTTCATAGAGGTTACTGCCGAAAACTTTTGTATAACGCCCTTGAATTTGGTCAGATAGATGGCGTAACTGCATTGTGCGCATATACACATCAAGTCGCCTTTCAGCACACCTCCGCCAATTGCGCCGTTTGCCGATGCTAGTATAAGGGTGGCGGCTCCGCATGCGCCTAAAATTACACCTCCAAACTTCATAAGGGTAATGGGCTCTCTCAAAAAAATGAAGGCCAACACCATGGTGAATATTGGCATGGTGGTCGTCATAATGCTGGCGTTGAGGGGCGAGGTTATGCTCAGTCCAATAATATAGTTGCATTGGTTGAAGATGATGGCGAATAATGCCGCACCTAATAATTGCAGGTAGTCTCTTCGGGTGATTTTTTCTTCTTCTGCGGGCTGTTGTTTCAGTTTCATTAGCAAACTGGCCAACCAGAAGCAGACTGATGCTCCTGTTACACGGAAGCAAATCATCTCCAGACCCGATATTCCGTGCGTCATGGCGTCTTTGCCCAGTGGGGCCATTAATCCCCACATTACGCTGGCGCCTAACATGCAGAGGTGCCCAATAAGTAGACTTTTATCTTTCATCTCTTTGTTTTATGGTGCAAAGATAGTTCTTCTTTCCCATCTCTCGTATCTGATAAAATCTATCTTTTGCAACTTTATATTTGAATAAAGGTGTGTAACTTTGTCTAAAGTAATTGACTGAACAATGAGGTATTATCTATATAGTAGAAAAAATGATGGGCTGTTCGATAAGGAACAACTCCGTGATTGCTCTATCGGGAAGGACGATTTGGTGAAAGCCGAGGATGCCGATAGCTGGATAGAGGCCAGTAAGGTGGATGACTTGTCAGACCTTTTTGAAGAACCTGCTGATGTGAACTTTGAAGATGAGTTTACCGAAGAGGTGGAAACTATTGAGGCTGAACCTAAGCAAGAGGATCCTCAACCTGAGAAAAATACTGACGATTCTGAAAAAGCAGATTTGCCCGCTACTGCCAATCCAACCCAGTTGCAAGAAATGCCAATGCCGCTTAAACGTAATTGGATGGTGGGGTTTGGTGCTATATTATGTGCTATGGTTCTGCTTTCTTCAAATCCAAAAAAGTCGGCTCATTACGAGGTGGTTCAGCAGATGGTTAGCGAAGGATTACAAAGCCTAGAGGGTTCCCGCTCTTGGGGGGAGTCGTTGATGGATATTTTTTTCAGAGGCTTTGGATTCTTCGACGGTATGGCGGTTGAAAGTTTGATGAACGATGTGGAGTGCCACAACGCGTTTCTGTTTAGTTACGGCAAACTGAACGACGCAGAAGAGGGTAGTCACATGGTGACTTTTGGCATTCTCGGACATGTGTTCTCTATGAACCAAGAGGCCATGAACTCACATATCAGCAATGTGCTATATGGGCATCGTAAACCTAAACGTGAACAACCAAAGGAGGCGCCCCGTAGGCGAAAACAGCAGGAACTCCCCGAAAACGGACAAAGTCTGTAATTGGTCAGGCGATTGGGCTAAATACAAAAGGCGGTGTGTCAACCAGATGCGACACACCGCCTTTCTTTATTCTGCAGAAGCAGTTTACTGCTTTACTAACTTCTTGTTATATACACCGTCTTCGCAGTTTACTTTCACAACGTACACGCCGT
>JAKSKS010000005.1 GCA_024401615.1 Paludibacteraceae bacterium | reverse complement strand
TAAGGCTTTCTGCTGCGGCTTCGATTGTTGGATTTTCTTCAAGTGCGTGCACGAATGCGCTACCAATAATACAACCACGTGAGTGTGCTGCTGCCGCATCGAAGGTTTCTTTATTAGAAACACCGAAACCTACCAATGTTGGGTTCTTCAAGTTCATGCTCTCAATCTTCTTGAAGTAAGCCTGCTTGGCCTCGTTGAAGTTGCTCTGTGCGCCAGTTGTTGAAGCAGACGATACCATATAAACGAAACCTGAACTTGCCTCGTCAATCTGGTGTACGCGTTCTTCTGGTGTTTCTGGTGTTACCAATAAGATGAAACGCAAATCGTATTTCTTGATGATGGCTGCGTATTCTTTCTGGTAAATGTCTAAAGGAATGTCAGGAATAATAAAACCGTCAATGCCGATTTCTACAGCCTTCTTACACAAGTTTTCGAAACCGTACTGAAGGGTAGGGTTGATGTAGCCCATGAAAATGAGCGGCATATCGGTTTCCTTACGGATATCCTTCAACTGGTCGATGAGCACTTTCTGGCTCATACCGTTTGCAAGGGCCACCTGGTTACTGTGCTGGATAACTGGTCCGTCGGCCATTGGGTCGCTGAATGGGACACCAATTTCAATCAAGTCTACGCCTTTTTTGTCGAGGGTCTTGATAATTTCCACCGTGTCGTTGAGGTGTGGAAATCCTGCGGTGAAGAAGATAGACAGTATGTCTTTCTTTCCACTTTGGAACAATCTGTCAATTCTGTTCATATTGTTTGATTTTTTTATTCCTAATTAATTTCTCAATTGCTTAAAGAACTGTTCAAGTTTCTGTGCATCTTTCAATGCGGGAGCAACTTCGAATTTGCTGTTGAGGTCAACACCTGCTAAAGCCGGGTGTTGAAGTGCCTTTATTGCTTCTACATCATCTATGTCTAAGCCTCCGCTTAGAAGGAACGGGGTTTTAGATGTATAGTGCCCTAATATATTCCAATCGAACTTCATACCCGAACCTCCAACTTTAGGGGTCTTTGTGTCGAGCAGGTTGTATGTTGTGTAGCCATCGTATTGGCTTACATTTTCAAGGTCAGCCGCATCTGTAATGCTGAATGCTTTGATGACTGAAATGCCCTTTTCTGTAAGCGACTTGCATAGTTCGGGAGTTTCAGCACCATGCAGTTGAACCAAATCGAGATGGAATTTCTCGATTTTCTCCAAAATGTATTCTTCGGTATTGTTTACAAATACACCTACTTTTTTCGTTGGCGCTAAATTGGCTGCTTGTGCCTCTGTTGGCTCTTCGCCTACAAACCGTGAAGATTTTGGGTAGAAAATGAGTCCAAGGAAGTCGGGCTTTAATGCTTTTACTTCCGCAATGTTGGCAGTCTCACGCATTCCACAAACTTTTATCAACATAGGCGTATGGTTAAGCGTTAAGTGCGGAGATGAATTCCTGCAGACCTTTCGCAGGGTCTGGCTGCTTCATAAAGTTTTCACCCATAAGGAATCCACGGAAACCTTCCTTGCGGAGCATCTTTACTGTTTCCGGGTTGCTGATTCCACTTTCGCTTACTTTTAGGTAGTCGTCTGGAATGCTGTTGCACAACTTGATGGATGCAGCCAAGTCAACTTCGAAAGTCTTGAGGTTGCGGTTGTTGATGCCAACCATGTCGACGGTAGGGTGGATGTGGCTGACTTCTTCTGGCTCATAAAGTTCCAAAAGAGTTTCCAAATCCAACTCTTTGGCTTTTGCCGCTAAGCGGTGGCAAGTTTCAACGTCCATAATAGAGGCAATCAGTAATACAACATCTGCACCCGATGCCTTCGCCAAATACAGTTGGTATTCGTCGAAGAGGAATTCCTTGAAGAGGATTGGTGTGTGTTTAACCACACCGCGTGCTGCCTTTACATCGGCAAAACCTCCGCCAAAAAAGTCCTTGTCGGCTAATACTGAGATGCCGCTTGCGCCTGCAGCCTCATAGCCGGGAGTGATTTCTGTGACAATAGCGCCTTCTTTGATGAAGCCTTTTGAAGGAGACTTGCGCTTGAACTCTGAAATGATGCCAGTGCTTGAATTTGCCAAACTCTGTTTCATTGAGAATCCTTTGCGGGTGAAGTATTCGCTTTCTTTCAGTTTTTCAATTGGAAACTCTTTTTTCATAGTTTCCAATTCAATGCGTTTGTTGTCTACTATCTTGTCTAATATGGTCATTTCCAGTGCCTTTTACGAGTTGAGTTCAACGTACTTCTTGAAGTTGCTCCATGCTTTGCCGCTTTCAATACTTTCGCGCGCAATAGCAATGCATTCTTCAATGCTCTTGTCCTTTTCGATGGTCTTGATACCGAATGCGGCGTTGACTATAACTACATTCTTCTGGCTTTGAGAAGCGGTGTTCTGTAGTACAGAGTCGAAAATCTCAATAGCATCTTCTTTAGTCTGCTTTGCGCCACCGCAAATTTCACCCGGACCTGCAATGTCGAAACCGAGTTCTGCTGGGCTGTATATCTTTTCAATATCGTTAGATGTGACTTTGAAGTCGCCTGTGAGGGAAATCTCATCATATCCGTCAAGGCTGTTAACGATGGTGTAGCGGATACCCAATTTTTGATAAACGTTACTGTAAAGACGCATTTGGTCGAGGTTTGCAACGCCCAACATCTGGTAGTCTGGTTGAGATGGGTTAACCAATGGGCCTAACAGATTGAAACATGTTGGAATTTGCAATGCTTTCCTGATTGGACCTACGAACTTCATTGCACGGGCGTGAAGTTGTGCGTGTTGGTAGAAGAAGTTACACTTGTCGAGAGACTCAAGAATCTTGTCGTTATCGGCTGTGAATTTTACGCCGTGGCCTTCAATCACATTACTTGCACCACTTACAGAAGTGGCAGCGTAGTTACCGTGCTTGGCTACCTTGTAGCCTGCACCGGCTACAACAGCACAAGCGCAAGTGGAAATGTTGAAGGTGTTCTTGCCGTCGCCACCTGTACCTACAATGTCGAGCACCTTGAATGGCTTGGTGTTAACGGGTACGCCTGTCTCGAGAATTCCGTCGCGTAGACCGAGCAATTCGTCAACAGTAATGCCGCGCATCTGGAACGCCATTATCAATGCTGTAATTTGTTCTTGTGGGTAAGCTTCC
This sequence comes from Paludibacteraceae bacterium, assembly GCA_024401615.1. Lineage (GTDB taxonomy): Bacteria > Bacteroidota > Bacteroidia > Bacteroidales > Paludibacteraceae > Physcocola. The sequence goes on along the minus strand of JAKSKS010000005.1, from coordinate 33,205 downwards.
TTTGTGATGTTCAAAAGTATTTCTTTGGTCTCTTCGCGGGTGAGTTCCTCGTGATTGACTAATCGGGAAAGTATTTTTTTCATTTTGGTGAAATGTTTTTTATTCTTTGTGGAGTTTTTTCAGCGTCTCTACAATAAGCTTGTTCATTTGTCTTCTTTTTAGTGTTTCAGCCAGTTGCTAATCATTTTAGCCCCATCAGGAGTTAAAACGCTTTCTGGGTGGAACTGTATTCCATGAATGTCGTAGTCTTTGTGCTTTAGGCCCATAATGAAGCCTTCTTCACTTTCTGCGGTCACTTCAAGGCATTTAGGGAAGCCCTCTTTGTCAACTACCCACGAGTGGTAGCGGCCTATTTGACAAGTATTTCCAATTCCTTCGAAAATATAGTCGTTGCCAAACTGGTTGCAAGGGGTTTGCAAGCCGTGGTAAACTTGGCTCAAGTTGGTTAGCTTGCCTCCAAAGGCCTCGCCAATGGCTTGGTGGCCAAGGCACACGCCAAGAATTGGCTTTTTGCCAGCATAGGTCTTGATGACGTCGAGCAACAAACCGGCTTCTGACGGTATGCCCGGACCTGGCGATAGAATGATCTTGTCGAACTGCTCTAATTGTGGCAACTCGAATTGGTCATTTCTGTATACGGTTACCTCGGCACCTAACTCTTTCACAAGGTGCGAAAGGTTGTAGGTGAATGAGTCGTAGTTATCTATAATTACAATCTTCATATGCTTACATGTTTTCTGCCATCATAATGGCTTTCTTTAATGCGCCAAGTTTGCTGTTTACTTCTTGTAATTCGTATTCGTCGCTACTCTTAGCCACAATACCAGCACCTGCTTGGAACCACAATTCGCCATTTCTGCTAACGAACGAACGGATGGTGATGGCTTGGTTCAAATTCTTGTTCAAACCAATGAATCCGATGCAACCTCCGTATGCGCCACGGTTGTGTGGCTCGTATTCGCTGATGAGCTGCATTGCTCTAACTTTTGGAGCGCCACTCAAAGTACCAGCAGGGAAGGTGTCGATAAACGCCTTGATTGGGTCTGCGCCTTCGTCGAGTTGGCCACTTACACGGCTAACCAAATGGATTACGTGGCTGTAGTATTGCATGTCTTTGTAGAAGTCGACTTTAACGCCATGGCAGTTGCGGCTGAGGTCGTTGCGTGCAAGGTCTACCAGCATAACGTGCTCTGCGTTCTCCTTAGGGTCGTTGCGGAGGTAGGTTGCGTTCTTCTCGTCTTGTTCCTTGTTGCCTGTGCGTTTTGTTGTGCCTGCAATAGGGTCGATGTAGGCCTTTCCGTCTTCGATGCGGCAGTGGGTTTCTGGTGATGAACCGAAAATTCGGAAACCGCCGAAATCGAAGTAGAACAAGTAAGGGCTTGGGTTGATGCTGCGCAGTGCGCGGTACAACTTGAAGTCATCGCCCTCGAAGTGTTGAATGAAACGGCGTGATAAAACAATTTGGAAAACGTCGCCACGTAAGCAGTTCTGTATGCCTTTGCGCACGTTAGCCTTGTATTCTTCGTCGGTGAGTGTGCTGGTGGTTTCTCCAACTGGGCGGAAACTGAATGCCTGTACGTTGCTCTTGTTTAAGAGTCTTTCAGTTGCGGCCAGTGAGTCGCTCTCTCCGTCTGCCAAAAGTTCAATAATCTTCATCTGGTTGTTGAAGTGGTCGAACATAATGACAGTCTTGTAGAGAATATACAGCATGTCTGGCGCATCGTTTTTTTCGAGCGTGGTATCTTTTACTGCAATATTCTCGAAATAGCGAACCGCATTGAATGTGGTGTATCCGTATAGACCACAAAACTCTTTGTTTTCTCCTTCTACCTCAATGTTAGAAAGAAAATCGTTTATAGCGTGGTCGCAGCGGTAACTGTTACTAACCTCTTTTTCTGTTTTGCTTCCGTTGGGGAAGGTACAAACCGCTTTACCATGGCTGATGGCAACCGAAGCGATTGGGTTGATGCCGATGAAAGAGCGGCTGTTCTCGCCTCCATGGTAGTCGGAACTTTCCATCAAGGCACTCTGCGGATACTGGTCGCGGACACGCATGTAGACGCTAACCGGAGTGTAGAGGTCTGCCAAGATGGTTTTACTAATGGTATGATATTGGAACATACTTCGTTTTCTTTAAAAGTGGACTTATTCGCCAAGATGGAAATAGTCGGCGTAAGTGTTCATGTCTTTGTCTCCACGGCCTGAAACTGTGAGGACAACAACATCGTCTTTCTTGAATTTGCACTTTTGCAGAACTGCAAGCGCGTGGGCACTTTCAATTGCAGGAATAATACCTTCTGTCTTTGTCAGGTCGAGTGCGGCTGCTAAAGCCTCGTCGTCGGTAATGGCAAATACTTTGCTTCTGCCCTTGTCTGCAAGGAATGCGTGCATTGGACCGATACCTGGGTAGTCGAGGCCGGCTGAGATTGAGAACGCTTCGGTAATCTGACCATCGTCGTCCATCATAATCAGTGTTCTGCTACCGTGTAAAACACCTTCACGGCCCAAGTGAATGGTGGCTGCGCTCTTTGTAGGGTCTTCCAATCCTTCGCCTGCAGCTTCTGCCGCGTAAAGTTTAACATTTTCGTCTTCTATGTAGTGGTAGAATGTGCCAGCTGCGTTACTGCCACCGCCTACACAAGCGATGAGGTAGTCAGGGTTTTCACGGCCTTCCTGTTCCTTCAACTGTTTCTTGATTTCTTCGCTGATTACAGATTGGAAACGTGCTACCATATCAGGGAATGGATCTGGACCTACAACAGAACCGATGATGTAGTGGGTGTTGGCAGGGTTACAGCACCAGTCGCGGATGGCTTCGTTTGTAGCGTCCTTCAATGTTGCGTTACCTGAAGTGACAGGTACAACTTTCGCTCCCAACATACGCATACGCTGTACGTTCAAGTACTGGCGCTTTACGTCTGTTGCTCCCATGTAAACAACACATTCCATATTCATAAGCGCGCAAACGGTAGCTGTTCCAACACCATGCTGTCCGGCACCGGTTTCGGCAACAATACGGGTCTTACCCATACGCTTGGCAAGCAATAACTGGCCAAGGGCGTTGTTTAGTTTGTGGGCGCCTGTGTGGCAGAGGTCTTCACGCTTCAAGTAGATTTTGCAACCGTACTTCTCGCTCATGCGTTTTGCGAAGTAAAGTGGAGTCGGACGACCCACGTAATCGTGAAGCAATTGGTCCAATTCTGCTTTGAACGTAGGGTCGTTCATGATTTTCAGATAGTTGGCCTTTAACTCTGTGATGTTCTTCTGCAAAATTTCAGGAACATACGCTCCTCCGAAGCGGCCATAGTAGCCATTTTCATCAATTCCGTATTTGCTCATATTATATATTTTTTATTCTTTTTATCTCTTGGTATATAAATAAAGAAGGTCTGTCGTGAGTTCTCCGACAGACCTTTATGTTTTTTCAATTAAATAAAACACAGCCGAGCGACTCACGAATTTAGTTCCGCAAGCGCCACCACCATACTTTATTTAAAGTCTTTATGTTCATTCCTTTACTTAATTATGATGCAAATTTGACAATAATCTTCAAAAAAAACAAATGTTATAGTTTCTTTTTGATGTTTTATGGCGAAATTTGTGATAAGAAATAAATGATGAAAAATGATAAAAACTCAGATAATTCTTCCATCTGACGAGTTACGGTCTGTTGTTCATCACTATTGGATAATTAATTCTAATATGAAAATGTCTAACCTCATTCTACCGATGGGGTGTATGAAGTGGATGTTTCATCGTAAGAATCCTTTTATAGTTAATGGTACGGTTGATAAAAACAACCATGTTTTCGTTTGCGGACAATACGATAAAGCGATTGTGACGGAAACTGATTGCGATTTGGAAATGATTTGTGTCTTTTTTCAACCTTACGCGTCTAAACTGGTGATGGATCTTCCTTGTGACGAACTGTTTGATACAAATGTTGATTTTGACTGCCTTGAAAATAATGATCTGAAAATACTGAAAAGGCAGGTCCTTGAAGCGGAAAACCTTGAGGAATGTATAAAGTATATTGAAAACGCAATTCTGAAAATGGTTATCCGCAATCAAGACAACCCATATGTGAAGCCTCTTGTTAGTGTTTTCAAACAGTTGAGTTCGAACATAGAAACCCATATTAGCGATTTGGCAAGTACCGCGTGTCTGGGCGAAAGGCAGTTCCGCAGAGTGTTTTCTGAAAATGTGGGGCTTTCTCCTAAACAATCTTTGAAAATTCATCGTTTTTTAACTGCGGCCAGAACAATTCAAAATTCCGAAATCCATTCCTTCGAAGACATTGTTGCTCTTTTAGGGTATACCGATAACTCTCATTTTAACAAGGAGTTTCATTCCTTTTTAGGTATGTCTCCTACAAAGTATATGTCTTACGTGGAGGACCTTAGGAAAAGAAATTTGATGAATCCTTATAAGTCGTATCATGAAAACGACTTGTAAATGTCCGTTTTTTACACATCAGCCAAATCCAGTCTTTGTACTTTTGTTCACCGTTTCAAGAGAGGGATGGCAACGAGTTTCTGTAGACGCTGAATGGCTGTATGCGTTTGTGGAATAACTACGAGATTTGTTTTATGAGTAAGAATTGGAAAATATATGCGGATTGGAATCCGTGGCATGGTTGCACAAAGATAAGCCCGGGCTGTAAGTTCTGTTATGTTTATCGTCAAGATGAAATGTATGGGTGCGAGGTCTCCAGTTGCGAAGCCCGAAAAACCGGCAATTTCAATCTGCCCTTAAAAAAGAAGCGTGACAAGACTTGGAAGATACCAAGTGGAAGGGTGGTGTTTACTTGTTTCACTTCCGATTTCCTCTTAAAAGATGCGGACGAATGGCGCCAAGAATGTTGGCGAATGATGCGTGAAAGAAGCGACCTGTGGTTTTACTTCTTTACCAAGCGCATTGACCGGTTCTTGGAGTGCCTGCCTCCTGATTGGGGCGATGGTTACGACAATGTGCTTGTTGGATGCACTGTGGAAAACCAGCAAATGGCCGATGCAAGGCTACCCATCTTTAAAAAGATGCCGATAAAACATAAAAGCATTATAGTTGCGCCTATGATTGGCCCCATTGATTTAAGCCCGTATTTAGACGAAACTATAGAAGAGGTTGCTCTTGGTGGTGAGTCGGGCGAAGATGCACGCCCGTGTCATTACGATTGGGTTTTGTCGGTTCGTAGTCAGTGTGTGGCTGCCAATGTCCCTTTCCGTTTCCATCAAACAGGTGCCCGTTTGGTGAAAGACGGCGTAACTTACCGTATAAAGCGCTACTTGCAGTTAAGTCAAGCCCATAAGGCAAATATCGATTTCCGTATAGATAAATATATGGTTCCTGAAACGGTGAAATTCGAATGGAAGGATTCCGATTATCATGATTGAATTGCCGCAGTCAACTCTGATAATTATGTGTTAAAGTGCGGTGAAGATTTTTTGTTATGTCTTGTACGCAAGAATATGTGGACTTTGTCTGTGCACAACTGTCTGGTGCGGGAAATATAAGCACCAGGGAAATGTTTGGTGAATGTTGTGTTTTTGTGGATGATAAACCTGTTGCTCTTACTTGTGAGAATCTTACTTTCGTGGTGATGCATCCTGCCATTGCCAAACTGATGAAGGGGGCGTGGACAAGTCATCCTTTTAAAGGCGCAAAAGAATGTTATGTTCTTGAAATTGAGAATAAAGAAAAGGCGTTAAGTGTAGTGAAAACTTTATTGCCAGTTATTAAACCTACTGAATGTTACTAAGATGAATATAAGAAACGAACAACCTGCCGACTACCGTGAAGTGGAAAATTTGACTCGCGAGTCTTTTTGGAATGTGTACCGACCTGGCTGCACTGAACATTTTGTGCTGAACCAGTATAGAAAAAATCCCGACTTTATTCCGGAACTTGATTTCGTAATGGAGGAAGATGGATTGATTATTGGTCATGTTATGTTTTCGAAGGCGTGCCTTCTTTGTGATGATGGAACTGAAATTCCGGCATGGACTTTTGGTCCAATCAGCATACATCCCGAGTATAAACGCAAAGGTTATGGCCTCGCCTTATTGAAATATGCTATTGAAAAGGCGAAAGAGTATGGTATTGGTGTCTTGTGTATGGAGGGGAATATCGATTTTTATAAGCATGCAGGCTTCGTACTTGCCAGTTCTTTAAAAATCCATTATCACGGAGAACCTAAAGAGTCGGAAGTCCCTTATTTTCTTGCACAAGAGTTGAAGCCTGGCTATCTGAATGGTGTGGAGGCTACTTACCATACCCCAAAGGGCTATTTTGTGGCCGATGAGAAGCCTGCGGAGTTTGAGGCTTACGAGTCTACATTCCCTACAAAGGCTAAAACACTTCAAGATGGACAACTTCCCCAGTTCTGCCAGAGTTGTGGAATGCCGCTTTCAAAAAATGAAGATTGTGGAACGATTGCCGATGGCTCAATAAATTTCGATTATTGCCAATTTTGCTACAAGGAGGGGAAATTTGTACAAGACTGCACGATGGACGAAATGATTGACCACTGCTCACAGTTTGTTGATGAGGTTAACAAACAAACGGGTGAATCAATGACTAAAGACGAGTACAAACAGAGGATGTATGGTTTCTTCCCTATGTTGAAACGTTGGAGAAAATAAATAGATATGGGGTCTAAAATTTATAGCAAGGTTTTCCAAGGTGTGTTCTCTGTGGTTAACCAGTTCATGCCACACCGACAACCTAAAGTGGTGGAAGGAATAGGCAGTTTCAAGAAACTGCCGCAGATTCTTGCAGAAAATGGAGTGAAGAATCCGATGATAGTAACTGGACCAAGAGTCGGAAAATCGCAATATGTGGCTGATTTGGCAGCTTGCCTGTCGTCTTCATACCTGTACGCTGAAGTTAAAACTGATACGCCAGTATCGCAGATAGAGCAAATGGCGCACCTGTATAAAGAACATAACTGTGACTGTATTGTTGCTATAGGTGGTGGTTCTAATATGGATGCGGCAAAGGCTATGGGCGCAGCAATTGCACGCCCGCAAAAGACAGTGGCAGAGTTGGGTGGAGTAATGAAAGTGCGGCGTGAAATTCCGTTCTTCGTAGCGGTGCCAACCACTGCTGGCACGGGGTCGGAATGTACCGTTGCTGCCGTTGTTACTGATGAAAAACTCGGTTGCAAATTTGCTATTAACGATCCCGTACTATGTCCCGATGTGGCGATATTAGACGCGTCGCTTACTGTTAGTTTGCCGGCAACTCTAACCGGGTATACGGGTATGGATGCCTTGACCCATGCGGTGGAGGCTTATTTGAATAAAGCCTACCACATCAGTAACACAAAAGAGATGGCAGAATCGGCCATACGCGATATATTTAAATTCCTGCCACGTGCTTACACCGATGGTAACGATATGGAGGCACGTGAGAAAATGTTGAAGGCTTCTTATAATGCGGGTATTGCGTTTACAGTGGCTTGTGTGGGCTATGTGCACGCTATCGCACATACGTTTGGCGGACAATATGGAATTCAGCATGGCCTGGCCAATGCCGTAATCTTACCACATGTGTTGGAGGCGTACCGCCCTAAATGCGATGCCGACTTGGCGCATTTGTGCGACTTGGCGGGTATCGCGTGCGATGGGGATGACAGTGAAAAGGCGTCTGCCTTTATTGCGGAAATCCGCTCTTTAAATAAGGCGATAGGTATACCTGAAAAGTTTAATGTGCTTGACGAGTCAAAGTTAGGTAGAATGGTGGAATGGGCCGACCGGGAAGCCAATCCACTTTATCCGTGTCCTGTTTTCTTTAAGAAAGAAGACTTTGAAAGAATTATTAGAATTGTAGGGTGAAGGGATTGCCTAATACCTGTTTTAGCATATGGAATAGAATGAAAATAGCGAGGAATACCTCGCTATTTTTATTTTGTGGGTTTTGCTGCACAGCAGTTACAGTGAGTAGGGTTGCACCCTGCCTTGCTACAACAACTGCAGGCTGTTTCTTTACCTTTTATGATACGGATAAGTTTGCGAATGGATAAGTATAAAACGGCTATTCCTATAATCGCAACTATAAATTCTTGTATTCCCATAAGTTATCTGTTTAACATCCCAAACCTAATAAAGTGCCAATTTGGAAGATTAAGAAAGAGACTACCCATGCAAGTGTGCAAGTGTAGGCCATACTTAATGCCGACCATTTCCAACTACCAGCCTCATTCTTGATGGCAATAAGGGTTGCCGCGCATGGAAAGTAGAGTAACACGAAGACAAGGAATGCAAATGCGCTAAGAGGAGTGTAGGCATGTGTGCCGTCGTCCTTTAATTCGCAGTTCATCTTTCTCGACATTTTCTGTACTGCAACCTCGTCGCTGTCTTCAATTCCGCTTTCTGTGTTCCCGGTATATAGTACATTCATAGTACTAACAACCACTTCTTTTGCTACGGAACCGGCAAGAAGGGAAACTCCCATCTGCCAGGTGAAACCCAACGGACGGACTACGGGTTCTATTGCTTGGCCTATTTGACCTATGTATGAGTTCTCTTTTTGACGGATAGAGGCTTCTTCTAAAGGAGTTATGCCCATCTCGTTTGGTGTGGTGTGAACTTCGGTCAGATTCGCCTTCATCTCGTCTAATTGTTTGTCGCGAGGAAAGTACTCGAGAAACCAGACTGCAATAGATGCGATGAGGATGACACCTCCCATTTTCTTTAAGTACTCCTTTGTCTTGTCCCAAACGTGTACTAAAACCGATTGACCGGTAGGCATACGGTATGGGGGTAATTCCAGTACGAACGGAGCCTCGTCTTCCTTAAAGAAGAAACGGAAGACGCGGGCGAATATGAAAGCCATGAAAACGCCAATAAAATAGAGCGAGAACATTGCAAATGCTGGATGCTTGGGGAAGAATGCCACGGCAAAAAGGGTGTAGATAGGAATGCGCGCACTACAACTCATAAACGGCAAAACCATAATGGTGATGATGCGGCTCTTTCTACTTTCTATGATGCGGGTTCCCATAACTGCGGGCACGTTGCAACCGAAGCCCATTATGAGTGGAATAAACGACTTGCCGTGTAGTCCCATCTTATGCATAACTTTATCCATAATGAAGGCGGCACGGGCCATGTAGCCAGAGTCTTCCATAAACGAGATGAAAGAGTAAAGGATGAGGATGTTAGGTAGGAATACAATAACACCTCCAACACCGCCAATAATGCCGTCAACAACAAGGTCTTTCAGTATGCCGTCTGGCATTAGAGCGGCGACACCTTCTTTAATGAGGCTTACCAATTTGTCTATCCATTCCATTGGGTAGGCACCTAACGAGAAGGTGCACCAGAACATTACGCTGATAAACAGTAAGAAGATTGGATATCCCCAGTATTTGTCGGTGACAAACCGGTCTATCATTTTTGTGAGTTTGCGGCCGTCTTCCTTTGCGTGCTCGAATGTCTCGCCAAGGGCGCCGGCAATAAAACCGTAGCGTGCGTTTGTAACGGCAGACTCGGGGTCTTCGTTCAACTCCTTGGCAATTCGCTTTTGTTCTTCTTTCTGTATTTTGAAAATCTCTTCTGCGTTATCCAAACCTGCAATCAGTTTTTGAACCTCTCTGTCTCCTTCCACCAACTTGATGGCTAAAAAACGGGTAGAGTAGCGTGCCCTAATACTTTGGTTCTTCTTTATTTCAGCCTGGAGTCTGTTTTCTGCTTCTTCAATAATTGCACCGTGGTGAATGTGTATGTGGTGGGCAACATTGAATACTGGAGTGTGGTCTAAAAGCTCGTCTTCTTTATGCTTGTCGGGATTGTTTTCAAACTCCTTCAAGAATTTTTCCTTGTCAATACCACCTTCTTCGTTGAAATAGTAACTGCCTTCGAAGATGTTGATAATCATATGGAAAAGTAGGTCGATGCCTTTCCCGCTTCGCCCTATTGTGGGCACGAATGGAACTCCTAAAAGAAGACCCAACTTCTCGTGGTCAAGTTTGTCGCCTTTTTGTTGTAACTCGTCATACATGTTAAGCGCAATAACCATGGGCATGTTCATGTCGATGAGCTGGGTGGTAAGATAGAGGTTTCGTTCGAGGTTTGATGCGTCAACCACGTTTAATATAACGTCTGGCGTGTTCTCTACCAGATTTTTTCGCACGTAAATTTCTTCGGGAGAATAAGAGTCTAGCGAGTATGTTCCTGGCAAGTCTACTAATGTGAAGTGGTAGCCTTGGAAATCGAAGTGCCCTTCTTTTGCTTCAACTGTTACACCACTGTAGTTGCCAACGTGTTCTGTTGAGTGTGAGATGACGTTGAAGAGACTGGTCTTTCCACAGTTGGGGTTACCCACCAGTGCGACTTTGATTTCTTTCTCACGTCGGTTAATTTCTTTCCTTCTTTCTTCCTCAATGTCGGTAGTGCCGGTAAAACCTTTATTGTCGAAGGTGGCTTCGAATTCTTCCTGGCTCATAACCTCCACCATAGCGCCTTCGCTGCGGCGTAGTGAAATGTTATAGTCCATGATGTGGTATTCTACAGGGTCTTGTAATGGCGCATTGTGAATGGCCTGCACTTCGGCACCCCTCACAAATCCCATCTCAATAATTCTTTTCCTAAAGCCGCCGTTTCCGAAAACCTTAACGATGACAGCTTTCTCGCCTGTTTTTAAATCTGATAACCTCATTTGTAGTCTGTCTTATTATCACTGCAAAATTACATCTAAATCTTTGCAAATGAGTTGCAAAAGATTAATAAAATAGAATGATTATAAATAATATAAATATAATATACCTGATTTTTAATGGATTATTAATTTAATTTAGAATGCAAAAGGCCGTCTGACAAGCGTCAGACGGCCTTAAGTTTATAGTATGAATGTTAAATTCGCTTATTTCTGGGTATCGTAAGCCCAGTTGATGTATACAGAACCGAAAGTGAAACCTGCACCGAATGTAGCGCAGACAATCTTATCGCCCTTCTTCAACTGACCATTGTTCTGCATTTCCCAAAGACAGATAGGAATTGTTGCAGAAGAAGTGTTACCATACTTTTCAATGTTTACGTAAACATTTTCAGTTGGAATTTCAACACGCTGGCCAACAGCTTCAATGATGCGGAGGTTTGCCTGGTGAGGGATGAACCATCTTACATCAGAACCCTTAAGGTTGTTGCGTTCCATAATTTCGCCAGTTGTCTTGCTCATGTTGGTAACAGCATGCTTGAAAACAACTTTGCCTTCCTGGTAAACGCAGTGCTCGTGTGCATCAACAGTTTCGTAAGAAGCTGCCTTTGCAGAACCACCGGCTTTCATCTGGAGGTAAGGAACACCACTGCCGTCGGTGCGCATTTCGCTGTCGATAAGGCCATAGCCTTCTTCGTTTGGCTCAATAAGGAGCGCGCCAGCACCGTCGCCGAATAGCGGACAAGTAGCACGGTCGGTATAGTCGACCATGTAAGACATCTTTTCGGTAGAAACGATTAAGATCTTTTTGTAACGTCCACTTTCAATAAAGTTCGATACGATTGTATATGCTGTAAGGAAACCTGCGCATGCTGCTTGAATGTCGAAACAAAGTGCATTCTTAATACCGCAGTTTTCAGCAATAATAGCTGCTGTGGCAGGGAAAATGTGGTCTGGAGTACTGGTTGCGCAAATGACAACCTCGATTTCATCAGGATTGGTTTTTGTTCTTTCGAAAAGGTTTTCGACCGCTTTAGTGCCCATATATGAAGCGGGACGGTTTTCTCCCTTTTCAATTCTTCTTTCCTTAATACCTACGCGAGTGGTAATCCATTCGTCGTTAGTGTCGACCATACGGCTCAACTCGTCGTTTGTCAGAACATAGTCTGGCAAATAGGCGCCAACACCTGTTATAGCGGCGTGTATTTTTCCCATGATTGTTATTTCTTGTATGACTTTTATGCAAATATACGAAAAAAAAGCAAGCCCTAAAATTTCTTTTAGGGCTTTGCTATTTTTCTGTAATCTTGCATTGCAAGGTTTTATTCAAAAAACTTATTCAGCTGCAGAAACTTCTTCTTCCTGATCCATCTTGATTGCAACTACGCCACGGTAGTAACCGCATTCGCCGCAAACCTTGTGGTAAACATAAAGAGCGCCACAGTTAGGGCATACTGCCAATGTAGGAGCAACTGCCTTATAGTGAGTTCTTCTTTTTGCTGATCTAGTCTTTGACTGTCTTCTCTTAGGATGTGCCATGATTTTATAACCTTTAAATTGTTTATTCTTTATTCTTTAATTTTTTCAGAGCGTCCCAACGAGGATCGGAAGGTTTTTCTTCCTGTTCTTCTGTTTGGATGGCATCTTCTTCATCTCCCACCATTATTGAGGCGAACTTTGCAGCCATTTCTTGGTTGCATTGGCCGTCTGGATGGACGTGTCTCAAAGGTATTGCCAATGCAATGAACTCGTAAATGTTCCATTGAATGTCAATTCCTCTTTCTGACTCTGGAAGGAAGATGGTGTCTTCGTTCTCTATTTCATGTTCTTCCCCGAATCGGACAATGAGTTCCCCTTCCGTGGAGATGGGTTGCTCCATGTCGTCGAGACAGCGGTCACATGGTATGTAAACCATGCCTTCAATGCTGAAATCCAAGACGAAAGAACTTGGTTCTTTGCGACAAGTTAGCTTGACACTCGCCTTGCCGCGCTTGATTTCTGCATCTTCAAGACTCTCAAAAAACTCATCCCCAAACTCATACGCGTAAGTGTTGACTTGTGTCTGCTCCTCGCTTAAAGGAATAAAGTATTTGCTTTCTGTCTCCATAGATTGTGAAAAACTTTGCAAAAGTATAAAATATTAAAATATATTGTTAATAATTTCTTTGTTTTTTTGCGCTTACAATCCGAAAACCTCTTTTACATAGGCTTTTAAGTCGCTATAATCTTGGTAACCGCTTTGCATGCTTAATTGACCTTTTGCCGGATTTACAAACAGTAATGAAGGTATGCTGTAAATGCCGAACATTCCTGCTGTCTGTTTTGCTTTGTCAACATCCACTTTGTATATAGTGACTTTGCCTTCGTATTCCTTGGCTAGTAACTCCATGTTCGGCGCCATTTTTTTGCACGGTCCGCACCATGTGGCGTAAAAATCGACAATGATAGGCTCCTTGCTCGCAAAATGCCAGTGCTTGCCGTCGCTCTCGGGTTTTCCAACCAGTTCCACAAATTGTTCGTTGCTTAATTCTTTAATTTCAATTCTGTTTGCGGTTGTTTCTGTGCTTGCCGGCTCGCTTGTTTGTGCTGTTTTGTTGCAGGCGCTTAGTAAAAGTCCCCCTATAACTACTGCGAAAAAGTATTTGTTCATTTTGACTCGTTATTGTTGTTCGTCCTTCCCTTTGTTCATCTCTTCCTCTAACGTTTTGGGAGTCTCTTCTTCCCTTGCTTTTTGCTGTTCGGGTTCAGCCCCCTCTGCTGCTGGTGGGGTTATGAGGAAATCGTTGAATTGGGCGGTTCTTCCGTCCTCTTCGCCAAAATCGTTTTTCTTTTGGTAAAATAGTCCCATATTGATTTTTTTATTTCTTGTTATGCGGGGTCTACATCGGCATAGAAGACGACCGATTTGTAGTTGCCGCTTGCCTTTACGCGGTCGATGGACATTTGCGTGAGTTCTTTTGCTTTTGCTAAATCTATGCCCCGCTCCAACTTTAACACTATTTTACGGATGTGGTAATTGTTGACGCGTGTAATGTTAGGCTTGTCTGGCCCATAAACACGGCCTGCAAAAGTTGCTCTTAAATTTGCAGCCAATTCGTTTGCCGCGTGTTCCACATTGCCCATGTCCTTTCCTTTTATATATAGATGTGTAAGGCGGAAATATGGAGGGTAGTGAAATATGTTGCGTTCCTCCAACTGCTCTTGATAGAGCGTTTGGTAGTCATTTTCTTGCACTTGCTTGATGATGGGGTGGTCGGGTTGTGAAGTCTGTATAACTACAACACCGCGTTTCCCACGTCTGCCGGCACGGCCTGATACTTGTGCCATTAGTTGAAACGCCCTTTCGTTAGAACGGAAGTCGGGAATTGAAAGCATAGAGTCGGCATTCAGAATGCCAACAACCCTTACGCGGTCGAAGTCCAATCCTTTCGAAATCATCTGCGTGCCAACAAGAACGTCGGTCTTGCCGTTCTCGAAGTCGGAGATGATGTTTTCGAAACTTTTTCTCGATTTCGCCACGTCAAGATCCAGTCGGGCGACTTTCACGTCTGGAAAAATCGCGTTGACCTCGTCTTCTATTTTTTCAGTGCCGAATCCGCGGGTGTCGATAGTCGGATTTCCGCAGGCCGGACACAATTGCATCATAGGGTAGGTGTAGCCGCAATAGTGGCAACTGAGCAGGTTTGAGAATTTGTGGTAAGTTAAACTGACATCGCAGTTTTTACAACGCGGCACATAACCGCAAGACATACATTGTATATAAGGAGAGTAACCTCTTCTGTTTTGGAATAAGATGACTTGCTCGTGGTTCTTGAAAGCCTCGTCCATCTCTTTAATTAACTGGGGTGTGAAGTGCAACTGCATCTCCTTCTTATGGAGGGCCTCCTTAATGTCTGCTACAATTATTTCTGGCAGTTTTACGCCTTCATACCGTGTGCTTAATTCCACTAAACCGAATTTTCCCGTTTTCGCGTTGAAGTAGGTCTCGATAGAAGGGGTTGCCGATCCTAAGAGAACCTTGGCCTTCATTATTCCGGCTAAAACAATAGCGGCGTCTCGGGCGTGGTAGCGTGGCGCCGGGTCGTATTGCTTGTAACTGTTCTCGTGTTCTTCGTCTACCACAATGAGGCCTAAATCTTTGAACGGAAGCAGAACGGAAGAACGCACGCCTAAAACCACTTGGCAATGTTCCCCCTTTAGCATGTTCTGCCATATTTCAACACGTTCGGCATCGCTGAACTTGGAGTGGTAGACACACAACTGGCTGCCAAAAACCTTGCGCAGACGCATGGTTATTTGGGTGGTAAGCGCAATTTCGGGCAGAAGGAAGAGTGCTTGTTTCCCCGTCTTTATAACATCTTCTATAAGATGGATGTAGATTTCTGTCTTTCCGCTGGAAGTGACTCCGTGAAGGAGCACGGTCTGCTTTTCGGAAAATTGCTTGACAATATCGGTGTAGGCAACTTGTTGCGCCTCGGAAAGTTTGTTACTGTCGGCGTGTAAATCGCTATTGATAGTAGTTCTTCCAACTTGTTTGTCGTAGGAAATGAATATCTGCTTGTCGAGCATCGATTTGATGACGGCGGCGTTGCATCCGCTTTTCTCCATCAAGTCCTTTTTCGTGATCTCCTTGACTTGTCCGCTCTGTGATAGGAAGTGCGATTCGGTTAGGTAGCACATCAAGAGTTTGAGTTGCTTTGGAGCCTTCGCCAAGCCGTCGAATACAGAATGCAGTTTTTCCTCGTCAGCCAGTTCTGGGGCAAGGGATATACATTGCTCCACTTTTGGCTTGAATTTCTCTTTCACCGCCTCGTCGATGCTGACTGCCCCCATCTCCATCAGATTTTTAACGATAGGGAGGCAGTTCTTGATACCGATGTTCTTTCCTAACTCGTCGAGCGGTGTTGGTTTCTTCTGTGTCGATAAAAAGTCGAGCGCTTCTTGTTCTTTGGGTTTTAATGGATGCTCGGCCTCAAAGTCTTCTATGTACGAAACTTCGGTCTCGCTTTCCAATTTTAAGCCAGAAGGAAGCGCGGCTTTCATAATTTCGCCAAGGGTACACTGGTAGTAGCCCGCCAACCATTTCCACAAGTCTAACTGTTTTGGAGTGATGGCGGGAGTGCTGTCGAGCACCATTAAAATATCTTTGGGTTCCACCATTTCGGGTGGCGTGTCGTGAACCTTTAGCGCTATTCCCGTGTAGATTTTTTTTGCACCAAGTGGCACAATAAGGCGCATGCCAAACTCCACTTGCTCTTCCAATTCGGCGGGCACGTGGTAGGTATAGGCGTTGGCTAACGCGAGAGGCAGTATAACATCTACAAACATGGAAATTCCTTATTGGTTTGTTTCTAAAAGGTGAAGGTCGGCAACGCCGTTGATTTCGGTTGAAATTTCGCCCAACCAGCCGGCTTGCTGAAACACCCCAGTCTGAATTTTTACAAAACGGATTCTGTCTAATTTGGCAGGGGAGCCTTGTGCATTAATCGCACTGTCTAGTTCAATGCGGTTGCCTTTGAGTTCAACATCGTAGTCCTTCGCCAAAAATCCGTTTTCTATGGTCCGGTCGGGTGCGGGGCCGTTTTCGGCGTAGCCGTATGAAAACAGGTGCTGTTTTGTGGCCCAGTATTGTTGTCCGTTGGTTTGCGGACTGTTGAAGTAAGCGTCGGGTAACTTTGCCCCTTCGTATTTGATTGAGTCGAGGTTAGAATGCCACCACCAAGACGAAGACTCAGGTAATTCACCGTGGTTACCTTTGTTGTCTTTCCACGAAACGTTGCTTGAGTCGGTGGCAGGGCGGTAGTAGGTTACCGCGTAGTTCTTGATGTAACCCTCTTTGCCCGTCTCGCTTCCTTTAATTTCGAACCAGGTGTCGTCGGGAATGCCGTTCCTGTTGTCGTCGCTCATTACATATATAATACCAGGTTCTGGCGAAACAGAGCCTTTGCAGTATATAATAAGGTCTTCGCCTTTTTTGTTCTCAACATCGTGGTTGAACCCCACAATAATGTGTCCTCCCCATCCTCCAAGAAGAATGGTGTTGCGGTTATTTCCCACAATGCTGTCGACCGGACATTTTTCCAGCATAGCGATGTGTTGTCCAGGTCCGTACTCGTATGCGAATATGTGTGAAACGAAGGCCGGATCCCCCGTAACATCTTGTTCGTTGGTGTCGGGCAGAGTTTCTTCCTCGTTGTCGTCGCTGCAGGCGGCAACTTGCAGAAAAAATGCGGATGCTATAAAGTAGATGATCTTCTTCATACTACAAATGTAATCATTTATTTCTCAATAAAGGAATCGTAAAATTAGTTTGACGGACAAAGCCCGAACTTTTGTAAAAATGAACGTAAAACAAAAGTTTTGGAAAAAATCGGCAAAATAATCTTGCTTTTCAATACAATTTTATTGAGTAAATCGTTTATATTTGCCGTAATTTTTCGTGGACTATATTTATAAATTTATTAACAATAATCACAAACATTTAGTAATGAGAAAAGTTCTATTATCATTATCATTGTTTTGCGCTGCTACCTCTGCCTCCATGGCAATGAAGGTTTCAGGTCGAGTAACGGATGAATCCGGAGCTCTTCCAGGTGCCAGCGTTATGATCAAAGGTTCCGACGAAGGTGTCGAAACCGATGACAATGGTGACTTTACTATTGAAGCCAGCCAGGGTCAGACTTTGGTCATTGAGTTCTTGGGTTATGAACCTAAGGAGGTAAAGGTTACTGGTGCAAAGCTTAAGAAAATCGTTCTTGGAGCTGCTGAATCAGAAGAAATCGAAGAAATCGTGGTTAAGGGTACCGTATACGGTGTTAACGCCGGTGTTGTAGGTGCTTCTTCTAGCTTGGGTGCTGACGCATTGAAGAATGCGGGTGGTGCTTCTGTTGATAACGCTTTGCAAGGTCGTGTTGCCGGTGTGCAAGCTTCTACTACTTCAGGTCAGCCAGGTGCTCCTGCTAAGATTACCATCCACGGTACTTCTACTTTGACTGGTAATTCAGAACCTTTGTACGTTGTAGACGGTATGCCATTGGGTGGTGGTACTGATAAGAGCGCAAGTTCTAACCCACTTGCTTCTATCAACCCTGCCGATATCGAGTCTATGGAAGTCTTGAAGGACGCTTCTGCAACTGCTATCTATGGTTCACGTGCATCTAACGGTGTCATCGTCATCACAACCAAGAAGGGTTCTAAGGGTCAGGCTAAGATCTCATATAATGGTAACTTCTCAGTTTCTCAGTTCACCAATCGCATCGATATGATGAACTTGCAGGAATATGCTACTTATTTGAACCAGGCTCAGATCATCCAGGACCGTCAGAATACTCCTGATGGTTACTTTGCTAACCCATCACTTTTGGGTGAAGGTACAAACTGGCAGGATGAACTCTTCCAGACTGCTATTGGCCACAGCCACCAGTTGTCAGTAAACGGTGGTAACGACAAGGGCCAGTACAGCCTCTCTCTCGGTTACACTAACAGTGAAGGTATCATCATCACATCTAACTACGAACGTATCAACGCCCGTATGTCTGTGGAATCACAGGTTAAGGACTGGTTGCGTGCTGGTATGAATGTTGGTGTTGCTCGCCAGAACTCTGTTAAGATTGCTAACATCATCGATCCTAAGAACTCAAATGGTGCTTCTGTAGTTTCATTTAAGGAAACTGACGAAAACATCATCGTTCAGACATTGTTGCAGTTGCCATCTGACGCACCTTACAACTTGGACGGTACTGTTTCAGGTCCTGAAACTGACCTCGGTGTAAAGATGAACCCAATTGCTCAGTTGAGAATGTCTCCGCTTGAACGTGAAGAGTTGAACGTTTTGGGTTCTGCTTTCTTGGAATTCAAATTGTTTAAAGACATCTCTTGGCGTAACGAATTCGGTATCGACTTGACAAACGCTAACGACAGCTACTCACAGCCTGCTTACGACTTCGGTACTTTGAAGAAGAGCCCAGATGCTGCTACTCTCGATCAGGGTCAGTATTCTAACAACTCAGTTCGTTTCAGCTCATTCGCAAACTATAACCACCTTTTCGCAAAGGCACACCGTGTAGGCGTGATGATTGGTGCTGAATCTAACTACTACAACTGGAAGGGTCAGACATTGCAGGGCAAGGGCTTCTCTCAGAACGCTATCGCTACTATGAACATGGCTTCTGACATCTTCTTGACTAACTACTACCAGGGTCACGGTTCAATGGCTTCATTCTTCGGTCGTGCAAGTTACGACTATCGTGGCCGTTATAACTTGGTTGCAACTGGTCGTTACGACGGTAGCTCAAACTTCGCAGAAGAAAACAGATGGGGTTTCTTCCCATCAGTTGGTTTGGCTTGGCGTGTTAGCAGCGAAGAATTCATCGCTGAGAACGAAAAGCTTAGCAAGGCTATCACTGACTTGAAGTTCCGTGTTGGTTATGGTGAAACTGGTAACGCAAACTGCGAACCTGGTCACATTGCATACATGTCTAAGTGGAATGCTAATGGCTCTGCTTACGATTTGTTCCACGTGTACAACTACACCAACCCAGATCTTAAGTGGGAAACTAACAAGCAGTTCAACGTTGGTATCAACTTGAGCTTGTATAACCGAGTTGACCTCACTGTCGACGGTTTCTATAAGAAGAACGTTGACTTGTTGCTTAAGCCAGAACTTCCAGGCTGGTTGTCACCTGCCGACGGTGGTTGGACTTATATGAACACTGCTTACGTAAACGCTGGTTCAATCAAGAACGTTGGTTTCGACGTTACTTTGCACTCAGTTAACGTAATCGACTCATTCTTGCACGCTCCATTCCAGTGGGATATGGACCTCTCATTCTCTATGGTACGCAACGAAGTTGTTGACCTCGGTTCTTCAACTGAAGCTATCACTGAAAAGGCCGACCCTACTCGTGGTTACCGTATGTTCTCTACCGACATCGAAATCAACCGTTCTATCAAGGGTGAGGCTCCTGGCCGTTTCTATGGTTACAAGACTAACGGTATCATCCAAAACTCTGCTGAATTGGCAGAATATAAGGCTGCAACTGGCCGCTCTGCTAATGTTGGTGACGTTAAGTATGAAGCAGAAAAGTCATTCATTGGTGACCCTAACCCTGACTTCACTTACGGTTTCGGAACTAACGTTTCTTGGGGTCCTTGGTCAATCAACCTCCAGTTGGCAGGTTCACAGGGTAACGATGTTTACAACTTGATCCGCCAGAAATTGGAAGCTCAGAACGACCGTTGGGTTAACCAGTCTGCTGACTGTTTGAACTTCGCTCAGATTGTTAAGAACGAAGCTGGCGAATATGTTGCAAACCCTGGTACTACAATGCCACGTTCTGAATACACTAACGATGCTAACGATAACGCTAAGTCTACTTCTGACCGTTATGTAGAAGATGGTTCTTACTTGAAGATCCAGAACATTGGTGTTACTTACACCTTGCCTTCTAAGTACTGCCAGAAGATCAAGATCGACAACTTGCACATCAACGCAGGTGTGTCTAACGTTTATACCTTCACTGGCTACACTGGTTATGACCCAGAAAACCCAGGTACAGCCATCCGTCAGGGTGTTGACGAAGGTCGTTACCCTTCTCCACGCGTTTATAACGTTGGCTTAGGTTTCAACTTCTAATAACTGAAAAAATAAAAGGAAAATAATAATATGAAGCAATTCAAGTTAATTCCGCTTGCAGTTCTCGCTTCTCTTACCATGAGTTCATGTAACGACCTCTTGGAAAAGGATTCGATGGACACTGTCACTATTGAACAGTATCTTACTAGTGACGCTAACTTGAGAGCGTACACCTACTCATCTCTCTATGGTCCTTTTGCATGGACCAACTACGAGGCGAAGTTCTCTTGGTGTGCTAACGAGTTGACAGTTGGTAACGTTTACCATAACTATAGCGACGAAGGTTCATTCTTCTTCTTGAACTTCGGTGCAGCTAACGCACACTTGTTGAACGGTTTTGAAGCTCTTTATGGCGTAATCGGCCGTTGTAACAACATCATTAACACCCTTGACCTCCAGTGCGGAGACGGTGTTTCTTTAGACGCTAAGACTAAGGCAAGAGGTGAAGCTTACCTTTACCGTGGTTTGTGCTACTTCCTCTTGACTGAGTATTGGGGTGAAGCTTACATCGTAACTAATAACGAAAACGTTATTACTTCAGATAACACCTTTAATGTTCCTTTGTCTGACCGTGCTTGCTTGTATGCTCAGGCTGAAAAGGACTTCGCTACTGCCAGCACTATGTTGCCTGCTGAAAAGTGGGGTGACTATAAAGAACGTCCTTCAAACAAGGCTGCATACGGTATGTTGGCTAAGTTGTACTTGACTATGGGTGCTGCTTCAACTAACGACCTCTCTGGTGCCGCTGCTCTTCACCCATTCTATGCTGATAGAACATACGGCGAATACAACCAGTTGGCATACAATTATGCTACTTTGGCATTGGATGGTGCTTACTTGGAACGTAACGATTACGAAAACTTGTTCTGGCCTAAGCAGTACAACCAGGAAAACCTCTTCAGCCTCTACTTTGAAGATGGTCCTTACGGTGCTGGTTCTTGCCGTCAGCAGAACTTCGCTCGTTCTTGCTACATGACTCAGGCAGAAGACTACTATGGTGGTGAAAAGGGTTTGACTGTTAACTTGTTCAACTCATTCGAAGCTGGCGATATCCGTAAGAAGGCATGTAGCTACTATACCGATCAGGCTTCTGATATGCCTGCAACTGGTTCTCTTGACCCTCAGAATCCAACTAAGGGTCGTACTCCAGTTTACAAGATGTATCAGGACAACGATTATGTATACTTCTACAACCCTAACAAGACATTCGCTGACGCTAAGGGTAACACATTGTCACCTTATGGTTCAGAACCATTGTCTCCATGTATGAATGCATGTCGTAAGTTCGTTTACGGTGTACATTTGCAGAACAAGTTCTCTGCTCCGCTTTCATTCGCATGGTTGCGTACTGCAGACTTGTATTTGATGCGTGCTGAGGCTGCAATGGCTCTTGCTACTGCTCCTGCAGAAGTTTCCACTCCAACTACCGTTGGTTTGGCAGATATTAATGTGGTTCGTGAACGTGCAGGTTTGGCTCCTTATTCTCAGCCAATCGCATTGTACAACACCGACCCTGCAGTTACTACTACAGTAGACAATGCTCCTGACGGTAAGATTCTTTCTTATACTACTTACAGCGATACTTATGACTTGTTGGAAGAACGTCGTCACGAGTTCGCTTTAGAGTGCCAGAACTGGTTCGACTTGAAGCGTATTTACTATCGTAACTCATTCGCAGGTAACGAGTTCTTGCAGCACGAAGACCGTGCGGCTACCTATGCTCAGGCTTATGGTGTAGAAGACTATGTTAAGGGTGCTTCTGATTTGCAGCGTGTTAAGGAAATCAATATGATTGATCCTACACAGCCTGCTGAAACCGAAATGGATTACTCTAACGTAGCGTGGTTCTTCCCAATTCCTGCTGCAATCCAGAACTCTGGTAGCAACACTGCAATCAACCATGATGTTGCCTCTATCAAGAATGGCTCTTATTCTTATTAATTTGTTTGATTAATTTTAAAAGACAAACATGAAAAAGTTTTCAATATTAGTTGCTGCTGCATTTGCTTCATTGGCAGGCTTCACTTCATGTGAAGATGCAAATGAATGTGGATGTTCTTGCAACGTTCCTGTTATTGAACGTGTTGAGAAGCTTGAAGAAGCTGGCATCAACATCGCAGGTAATGTAGAAGCTGGTAGTTATGTTGCCCTTTTAGGTAAAAACCTTGGTGATGTAACTTCAATCCAGTTCGGTGATAGAACTGTGGCTATTAAGCCTGCTTATCGTACCGATAACTCTATTATCCTCCAGATTCCTTCTGTAACTAAGTCATGCATTGGTACACTTGTTACCACTTCTTGCCCTACTGGCTATGCAGACGCTTCGTTGAGCATTGTAATTGGTACCCCTACCGTTTATATGATGTACAACGAGTTCGCAGCAGATGGCGACAAGTTGATGTTGAAGGGTTCATCTTTCGTAGGTGACCAGATGCAGGTTGATTTCTGGCTGTTGGATGGTACTATCTACACTGCTCAGGGTGCAGATGTTGAACTTGTATCTAACGATGGTTCACAGATGTACGTAACAGTTCCTCTTGGTGCTGCTCCTTCACAGTATCTTACTGTCCGTAACGCTGCAGAAGGCAAGCAGAGCACTTGTAACATTATGTTCCGTGACTGCCGCAACGTATTGATAGACTTCGATACTAAGTTGGAAATGGCTTATGCTGTTGGTGCTGTTGCTAAAGCTGCAGATGGTACTTACTCAATGGCAGCTCTCGACTGGGCTTCTGAAGTGCCTGCACTTTACTCATTGACCGGCGTTAACAACTACGGTGTAATTCACGATGCTGACAACTGGGAAGGTATCTTGTTCGCACCTGAAGCTGGCGATCTCGAATATGATGAAGTTCGCACTGTGTTCGGTCCATTCAAGGAAGCTATTATGGCTAACCCAGCATCTGCTGCTGACTACTTGGTTAAGTTCGAAGTTCGTGTTCCAGAAGCTAACCCAACCAACCAGATGGTTCTTGCGTTTGGTTTCTGTAGCGCTGCTAATGGTGTGCCTGATGCAGTTCGTCCATATTGTGCTGGTCTCCAGATGTCAAAGGTTAACTGGGACAAGAGCAGTGCAGAAGAAGGTTGGAAGATTGCTGGTGCATCTGACTTCTCTACATACGAAGGCAAGTGGATGACTGTTCAGATCCCTATGAGCGAGTTTATGTGGGCATTCTCTGCAGGTAACTACCTTACTTCTGCTCAGAACTTCTCTGAAGGAAACTTCTCTAACGAATCTGATAAGGACTTCTTCGGTGATCCTATCAACAAGTCTTCTTATGTTTCTAAGTATATGAGTAAGATGCAGGATGAAGATGACCTTTACGCACTCTTCGGTGGTTTCGGTATCAGCTTTAACCCATACGATGGTGGTAGCAACACAAGTGCAGCTAACAAGAACGCTCACTTCGCTATCGATAACATCCGTATCGTTCCTAACGACGGTAATGGTGCTTACTATCCTAAACTCGGTTGGGGTGTTCCTAAGCAGCACTACTTCGAGGCTCCAAGAAAGAATGCATACGTTGCTAACTAATTGGTCTTGAAAAATAATCTGAAGCCCGTTGGAATTTCCAACGGGCTTCTTTTTTTGACGTTTAGATTTTTTTTATTGACTAATGTTTGGTAACTTAGCACTTGAAAATTTAGGTTTTTGCTTATTATTAATTAATTATATACTGTATGAAGAAACATTTACTTTCTTTTGCTTTGTTAGCAGGTTTGGTGTCTACTGCATCTGCTGATGAATTTTATGTAATCAAGGATGGTAAACTCGCTGAAGGCGTTGAAGTTCTTGAATTTGATGATCCAACTACAGGTCCAAAGGTTGAAGAAACTGTAGCTCCAGATGCAACTCCAGGTGTTGCTGTAACTCACCAGTCTTACTGTTCAGAAGCTCGTTTTTATGTTGCAGGTGGTATCGATTTGAATCGTACTTGGAATGTAGAAATCGAATTCTTCTATGAAGAAGTTGACTCTGCTGCACATTCTGGCGGTAACAAGTGGGAAGTAATTAACCTTGGCCTTCACACCGATACTACTGGTGGCCGTTATAACCTTGCAAAGGTTATCTCTGATAACACTTTCAATGTTAAGAATAAGTGCAAGGCTAACACATGGAATGTTGAAAGACAGTTTGTTTACACTCCAAACAATGTAAAAACTGTTAAGGAAGTTATCTTCGGTTGGCAGCGTCAGTTGAAGGAAGAGGCTATCGAAACTGCAAAGCCTGTATACATTAAAAACTTGAAGTTCGTAGGTGAAGGCAACAAGCCTTTCTTCTATGAAGACTTTGAAGGCTTCAGCGCACACTCAACTCCAGGTAACTCTGCTATGAACCTTTACGTTATTCAGGGTTCTGATATCGTTGAATATAACAACTCTCTTGTTTTGCCTGCTAACCTTGAAGGCGCAGATCCAAGAAAGAGTTTGACTAACTGGTACGTAGTTCAGAACATGGAGGCTAAGTATGGTAAGAGCCAGGTTAAGCTTTCTACTGATCGTCTTTATGAAGATGATGGTTCTGACGGCTCTGAATACTATGACACTGAAGTTCTTCACGGTGTTGCAATGACTATCCCAGAAAACAGCGATTCAAAGAAGGCTTCTGGTGTTAACGGCCGTGCATTTACTTTGATTCCAACTGCTGGTTTGGAAGGTACTCAAACCATCACTGCTGAATTTATTGCTAAGTGGCAGTCTTCAAGAGGTGCTGCTGGTGAAGTGTTCGCTGAATCTGCTGATAGCTTGGTATTGCCTGTTAAATATGCATTCGTTGATGACGCTCTTGAAGCTTCTACTTGCGATTTGACTTTGGTTACATACAACCCTTTGGCTTCACAGTGGACATATTACAACGCTGAAATTCCTTACAATGGTGCTAAGAAGTACTTGGCATTGGTTCTTGACAGAGCTGACTACTTGTCATACGTTGTTGACAACATCCGTTTGACTTCTGATGCTTACACTTGTGCTTTGGCTGGTGGCGAAGATGGCATTATTCCTGAATATCCTGCTCTCTTCCCTGCTTATACTTCTGCACAGAATGTAAATGCTGAAGAGTCTGCAAATGCTGACGCAATCGTTTCTCCAGTTCCTGCAACTGACGTTATCACTGTAAGCAACGAAGGTGTTGAAAGCGTAGAAGTAGTTAACACTCTTGGCGCTGTTGTTGCTTCTGCTAACGGTAACGAAGTTAACGTTGCTAACTTGGCTGCTGGCATGTACATCGTTAAGGCTACTACTGCTAACGGTGTTGTAACTGCTAAGATCATCAAGAAGTAATTCTCGATAGAAATACAGCATAATTTAGGGCACGCGATTGCGTGCCCTTTTTTTGTTCATAGTATGTGAAGTAAAAAAAGCGGAATCCTGTTTGGGGGATTCCGCTTTCCTATTTCAATAATGGAATTATATATCAATCGGTAGCAAATAATAGTTTGTTAACAGAATTGCAAATCGGTGAAGCGTAGCGAACCAAAACAGGCCTATAAATCAGAGTCGCTATTTGGAAGGCCTTGGAATTGAAAATCGGTGAGGCTTTATGCCGAGCCAAAACAGCCATCGAAGATGTCTTAAAAAACTGCCTAACGCAGAAAACATTAACATCAGAAAACTTTTATTACCATTTGGTATATAAACACCTTCAATAAATACAATCTTTAAAGTTTGCCTTTCAAGAACTCTGCAGTGTAAGAGCCTTTGGCTTTGACTAACTGTTCTGGAGTGCCGGCAAATACCAAATTGCCGCCTGCGTCGCCACCTTCCGGACCTATGTCGATTATGTAGTCGGCACACTTTATAACGTCTAAATTGTGCTCGATAATTACGACCGTGTGTCCTGCAGCAATAAGAGCGTCGAAGGCCTTCATAAGGGTCCTGATGTCGTGAATGTGCAAACCCGTTGTAGGCTCGTCGAAAATGAATATGGTAGGTGTCGGTTTCTCTTCAGCCAAAATTGAGGCCAACTTCACGCGTTGGCTTTCACCGCCGGAAAGCGTGCTCGATGGCTGCCCCATTTTCACATAACCCAGTCCTACGTCTTGCAAAGGCTTCAAGCGTGCCACAATCTTCTTCTCGATGTTGCTTTTACCCTCACCAAAGAATTCGATGGCTTGGTTGATGGTCATGTCTAAAATATCGTAGATGTTCTTATTGCGATATTTCACTTCAAGCACGTCTTGTCGGAAGCGCATGCCATGGCAGGCGTCGCATTGAAGCACCAAATCGGCCATAAACTGCATCTTGACGGTGATGGTTCCCTCGCCCTGACATTCCTCGCAACGGCCACCTTCTACGTTGAAAGAGAAAAAGGCGGCGGTGTAACCCATCTGTTTGGCATATGGCTGGTCGGCATAGAGTTTTCTAATCTCGTCGTAAGCTTTAAGGTAGGTTGCCGGATTGGCACGTGCCGATTTCCCAATTGGATTTTGGTCGACAAATTCTATATCGCTTACTAACTTTATACTTCCAGTCAGTTCGTTGTGGCTGCCAATATGTGCTTCGGTATTTCCTCCTAATTCGCGCTTCATGGCGTTGTAGAACACGTCGCATACCAACGATGACTTACCAGACCCACTCACGCCCGTAACGGCCGTGATGACGTTTAAAGGGAACTTTACGTCGATGTTCTTCAAGTTGTTCTCAGTGGCTCCCTTAATCTCTATAAAGTTGTTCCACGGACGGCGTAGTCTTGGAACGTCAATCTTTTCTTCGCCTAACAGATACTTAAAGGTGAAACTTTCTTCCCTCTTTTCAGGGTGTTGCTCGCCATCTTCGATGGTGCCTTGGAAGGTGACGTAGCCTCCCTTCCTGCCGGCTACCGGACCTATGTCGATAATGTAGTCGGCAGCACGCATAATTTCTTCGTCGTGCTCAACAATTACAACGGTGTTGCCTAACGACTGCAACTGGCGCAATACTTTAATGAGTTGTGCGGTGTCGCGCGGATGCAAGCCGATGCTTGGCTCGTCGAGGATGTAGAGCGAACCAACCAAACTGCTGCCTAAAGAGGTCGCGAGGTTGATGCGCTGGCTCTCTCCACCCGAAAGGGTGCTGGAAAGACGGTTTAGTGTAAGATAGCTAAGACCAACGTCGCAAAGGAACTGCAAACGGTTGGTGATTTCGGTCATTAATCGTTTAGCGATTCCTCTTTCGCTCTCGGTTAATTCGAGGTCGCGGAAGAAGACCTGCAGTTCGCTTATAGGTAACACCACCAATTCGCTAATGCTTTTGCCTCCAACCTTAACGTAGGTTGCTTCCTTTGTCAACCGTGTGCCCCTACACGAAGGACAAACCGTTTTACCACGGAAGCGCGCTAACATTACACGGTATTGTATTTTGTATTGGTTCTCTTTTACAAATTTGAAGAAGTCGTTAATGCCGTGGAAGTACTCGGTGCCGTTCCAAAGCATGTCTTTTTCGGCTTCGCTTAAATCGTTGTAAGGCTTGTGGATAGGGAATTTGCAGCGTTGCGCGTTAGCAACAACCTCGTCGAGCCATTCCGACATTTTTTCGCCTCTCCAACACACAATTGCCCCTTCGAAAACAGAACGTGACTTGTTTGGTATAACTAAATCTTCGTCGATGCCAATCACTTTGCCAAAGCCCTCACATTCGGGACATGCTCCAAATGGACTGTTGAAGCTGAACATCAACTCGTTCGGTTCGTTGAACTCAATGCCGTCGGCTTCGAATTTGCTGCTGAAGTCGGCCAACTGTGTGGTGCCGTCAGCCTTGAACATTTTAATGGTGCAACTGCAACCGTCGCCTTCCCAAAATGCTGTTTGCACAGAATCGGCCAATCGTGTTTTGGTTTCTTCCGCATCGTTCACGGCAAATCGGTCTACTACCAGGTTGATGCTTTCTTGCACGTTGCTGTCTAAATCGGCTTCGGCAAGGTCGCTAATGCGGTAGAAGGTATCTTTGATTTCCACACGGTTGAAGCCTTGTTTTGAGAGGATGTCGAGTTCCTCTTTGAGCGAACGTCCCATAGGAAGCGTAATCTTGCTGAGAACGACGCCTTTTGTGCCAGAAGGGTAGGTGAGAATGTAGTCTACCACATCGCTAACGCTGTGTTTCTTCACCTCGCAGCCCGATATGGGAGAAAAAGTCTTGCCAATTCTGGCGAAAAGCAGTTTCAAATAGTCGTAAATCTCCGTAGATGTACCCACGGTAGAACGGCTGTTGCGTGTGCTGACCTTCTGTTCAATGGCGATAGCGGGTGGAATACCCTTAATATAGTCGCATTCGGGTTTGCTTAAGCGCCCCAAAAACTGGCGGGCGTAAGAAGACAAACTTTCTACATAGCGGCGTTGTCCTTCTGCATACAGGGTGTCGAAGGCTAACGACGATTTGCCAGAACCAGACAAGCCAGTGATGACGGTTATCTTGTTCCTTGGAATCTTAACGTCTATGTTTTTTAGGTTGTGTGCTCTTGCACCCTTAATGGTGATTTCTCCTTTGTCTGCCATGTTTTATATTTAAAGGTCAGTTATGAGTTCGTAGTGTGTGGTGTCGTTCCAACAGTTGATGTGCCATACGGCATCGGCCCATTCCACCTCGCAGTAGCAACACGATTTTGGGTGGGGATGGTTGCAGGCAATGTCTGCAAGAGGTTGGTAACGGAATATATTGTATAACAACTTCAAAACAATGCCATGCGAAACCACCAACACGGTTTGGTTCTTATGCTTTTCCGCCATCTCGAGCAGAGCCCGCTTGGCACGCTCGCGAAGTTGGAGGTAGGTTTCGCCGCCAGGCATAGGAATGTAGGCTTCTGGCACTTTCCAAAAGTTGTTCGCTTGCTCGGGGTAGGCTTCGTCTACTTCCGACAACAGCATGCCGCTCCAACTGCCAATTCCGATTTCCATAAGGTCGTCGCGTAGGATGATCTCGTTCTTCCTTCCTTGGCAAATGATGCTGGCGGTGTCGACCGCGCGTTGTAGCGAACTGCAGTAAACTGCGTCGAATTCAACATCAGACAATCTCTGGCGGAGCGCGTCGGCTTGTTTTCGCCCTAAATCGGTAAGAGGGGAATTCGCTTGCCCTTGCATACGTTTTTCAACGTTCCATTCGGTCTGCCCGTGTCGTGTTATTATAAATTTGGTCATTGTAATGCAAATTTACACCTTATTATGGCGAAAAAAAAGTGGCTGCAAGTTGTTTTTGCAGCCACTATAATAAAAGCGGTAACGCTTTGTTTGCTCATTAAATGAGGGCCTTGATGTCGGCAATGATGGTCTGAGCCAATTCGTCTGCTTCTTTAGCAGTTGCAGCCTCAGAGTAGATGCGGATGATAGGCTCGGTGTTTGACTTGCGCAAGTGTACCCATTTGGTTGGGAAGTCAATCTTCACACCGTCGATGTCGGTTACGTCTTCGTTAGAATATTTAGCCTTCATCTTCTCCAAAATAAGGTCAACATCGATTTCAGGAGTCAATTGAATCTTGTTTTTAGAGATTTCGTATGGAGGGTATTCCTTCTTGATTTCAGAAACCTTCTTAGCCTTCTTAGCCATCATGGTGAGGAAGAGGGCGATGCCAACCAAAGCGTCGCGTCCGTAGTGGCTTTCTGGGTAGATGACTCCGCCATTACCCTCACCGCCAATAACGGCGTTAACTTCTTTCATCTTTGTAACAACATTTACTTCGCCAACGGCTGCAGCAGTGTAAGTGCCGCCGTGGGCACGGGTCACGTCGCGAAGAGCGCGGGTAGAACTCAAGTTAGAAACGGTGTTGCCCTTTGTGTGGCTGAGGATGTAGTCGGCAACAGAAACGAGGGTGTATTCTTCACCGAACATATCACCGTTTTCGCAGATGATGGCCAAACGGTCAACGTCTGGGTCTACCACAAAACCAACGTCAGCCTTGCCGCCCTTCAACAAATCGGAAATTTGGGTGAGGTTTTCTGGAATTGGTTCTGGAGTGTGGGCAAAATGACCGGTTGCCTCGCAGTTGAGTTCAACAATGTTGTTTACACCCAACTTCTTTAGCAAGTTTGGAAGAATGACGCCACCAACTGAGTTGACACAGTCGATAGCAACTGTGAAGTTTGCCTTCTTGATAGCCTCAACGTCAACCAGCTTCAATTTGAGAACGTCGTCGATGTGGATGTCGTTGTAGTTGTCTTTGTAGATAACTTCGCCCATGCTGTCGATGTCTGCGTAGTTGAAGTCTTCAGCAGCGGCCATTTCCAACACGAGGTTGCCGTCTTCTTTGTTCAAAAATTCGCCATTGCTGTTGAGCAACTTCAAGGCGTTCCATTGTTTAGGGTTGTGGCTGGCTGTGATGATGATACCACCGTCTGCCTTTTCTTTTTGAACCGCAATTTCGGTTGTTGGGGTAGTGGCGAGACCGATGTTGACTACATCCATACCCATACCGCTAAGGGTTGCGGTGACGATTTTGTCGACCATTGGACCAGAAAGACGCGCATCGCGGCCAACAACAATTTTGTGTTTGCTGTTCTTGCTGTTTTTCTTTACCCACATTGCGTATGCAGATGTGAACTTAACGATGTCGAGTGGGGTAAGGTTGTCGTCAACCTTGCCACCGATTGTTCCCCTGATGCCGGAGATAGATTTAATTAATGTCATTCTATTTAGTGTTGTGATTTTACGAAATTAACTAAGCAAATATAGATAATCCTTCCGAAAAATAGAAATTATAAGCCAATACTATAATCTTATCTGTTAATGTTCGTTATGTAAGGGATAAAATCGTATTTAGGTAGATTAGAAAACGCATAAAATGGACTAAATATGCTATTTTTGCGTATAATTAGCCTTTCTTGGCTGTATATGAACCAAAGAACGTTTTACATATTCATCAGACTTTTTTTCTGTTGTACGCTGGCTTTACTGTCGGTGTCATGCTCTGTGACCAAATATGTGCCAGAAGGCCAGTATCTGCTCGACCAGGTTGACATTCGGACAAATGCGCCGGGAATGAAGTCGGCTGAATTGGAAACCTATTTGACGCAGCAACCCAACTTCCGCGTGTTTGGTATGACCAGGTTACGTCTGGCCACTTACAGCCTTTCTGGCCGTGATACCACCAAACGCCGAAACCGGTGGTTGAGACGTATGGGCGAACCCCCAGTCTTATACGATGAATACCAAACACTCCGTTCTGACAAAAAGTTGGAACAGTACTTCAAAACTAAAGGCTATCTGAACGCAGAGGTCTACGATTCTGTGGTCTATGATGGCAAGAAGGCAAAGGTGATTTACTTGGTGGAGGAAAATATACCGTACCGCATTCGCAATATTTCTTTCGACTTCCATAACGACACTTTGTTGGGCAACTTGGTCAAACGAAATAAGTTTACGACTACCAAACTTGTTTCGGGTAACCTTTTTGACACTGATGTGCTGAACGAAGAACGCGACCGCTTGACTAACATTGCGCGCAGAAATGGTTACTATTATTTTACAAAGGA
This sequence comes from Paludibacteraceae bacterium, assembly GCA_024401615.1. GTDB lineage: Bacteria > Bacteroidota > Bacteroidia > Bacteroidales > Paludibacteraceae > Physcocola. The sequence goes on along the minus strand of JAKSKS010000005.1, from coordinate 1,477 downwards.
CTATGTCTCATATATAGCCGACAGTTCGTTGCGCTCGTACCAGGTTGACCTTACTTTGCTGTTGAAACCGTATACGGTGAAGATTGACGGTGGTGAGGTGGAAGAAATGCAGCATCCGCGATACACAATTGGAAATGTGAATGTGCTTACTTTGCCAGTGTCGAGCGCAACAGTGAAGCCGATGGAGTCGTATAGCGTGGACAGTATAGCCTCGAATGTGAACTTGTATTATGAGAAACGTCCGCTGCTTCGCCCTAAAATGGTTCGCAACAACTTGCGCATTATTCCAGGCATGTGGTACAATAGCGGATTTGTAAACCAAACCTATAACCGTTTCAGCGGTTTTGGCATCATCCGCTCGGCTGAAATATCATTCCGCGATCCAAAAACAGAAGACCACCAGTTGGAGTGTAATGTTGTGCTGGCCCCAAATAAGGCGCATACCTTCTCTCTCGATGTGGAAGGAACCAATTCGTCGGGCGACTTGGGTGCTGCTGTTACAGGTATGTTGCAACACCGCAATCTGTTCCATGGGTCTGAGTTGCTGACCTTTAAAGCCAGAGGCGCTTGTGAGGAGGTGACCGGTAAGGCTGGCGACTTGCAGGAAAAACTCATTTGGGAGTTTGATGCCAGTACTTCGCTAACTTTCCCACAGTTCGTCTTCCCTTTCTTGTCTTCTAACTTCCGCCGCAGAGTGAACAACAGCCAGACTGAGTTCGCATTGTCTTATAACGACCAGAGAAGGTGGGAGTACGACAGACGCATTTTTACGGCTTCGGACAAGTATTCGTGGACCGCCCACCGTTTCTATTCTTATACTATCGATGCCTTGAATGTGAATTATGTGGATTTGCACGGCATTGACAATAAGTTCTGGCAACGCTATCAAGATCCTAAATACTCGGTCTTGTTGGAAAGTTATAACGACCACTTGATTGTGTCTTCGGGTGCAACTATGGTCTACGACAACCAAAGCAGTAAACTGCGTTTGGATAAGCAGATGTACAAACTCTCGTTGGAATTTGCCGGAAACACATTGTACGGACTTGGAAAGGCTTGTGGCTTTGAACAAGTGCTCGACACTACAACCAACAGCATGCGTTACGCTATTGCGGGTGTGCCTTTCGCTCAATACATAAAGGGCTCTGGCGAATATGCCTATAACAAATACATCGACGAGAAAAACCGTATTGTGTTCCATGGCCGACTTGGTGTTGAGGTGCCTTTTGGAAACGCAACAACAGTGCCTTTTGAAAAACGTTTCTTCGGTGGTGGCGCAAATGGTGTTAGAGGTTGGTCTGTTCGAACTTTAGGACCAGGTTCCGCCCTCTTCGACAAGGAAGATTTCGTCAGCCAGTCGGGTAATATAGAACTGACGCTGAATGCCGAATACCGCTCTAAACTGTTCTGGACTATGGAAGGTGCCGCATGTATTGATGCTGGTCATATCTCGAACATTCGAGACTGAGATTGTGCA
>JAKSKS010000049.1 GCA_024401615.1 Paludibacteraceae bacterium | reverse complement strand
GATGATGTGTTGATTAGCAGCCCGACATACACTCAGACCAGTTTAAACCTCGATTCCACTAACACCAACAGCGAGTTAAAACTAATTGGAAACGAATTCTTGCAATATCAGAACAAGTACATTCTCACACAAGTTAAATCGGGTTTAATGTGCATCGACCAGCATAGGGCGCACTTCCGCGTGCTTTACGACCGCAGTTTGGCAAACCTCGAACAACATAAAAGCGCCTGCCAGCGTCTACTCTATCCCGAACAGTTTGACCTCAACAGCGCCGACGCTATGGTATTGGAGGAAATTAAAGACGACTTGACGGAAATCGGTTACGACTTATCTTCGTTAGGCAACAATACCTTTATGGTGAGTGGTGTGCCGGCAAACAACGGAGACCGTGAGGCAAAAACATTCATTACCGAAATTTTGGAGGCAGTGAAGAGTCAAGACCGCAGCGCCAAAAGCGAACTGCTACAAACTATGGCTATGGCACAAGCCCGCAGCGCAGCCATTCGCAGCGGACAAAAACTGCAACAAGCCGAAGTGAACCAACTTATCAACGACTTGTTCTCGTGCCGCGAGCATACCCTTACACCAGACAATAAAACCATCATTGCCATTATTGGCGACGACGATATCAGCAAACGCTTCCGCTAAATGCTGGAATTAATCTTTCATCTCACCTAATTCATTACAATTATGGCAGACAACAAAGAAGTTAAAACCGAAATATACGACGAGAACGCGGTCCTCATCGGCCTCATTACACCACAACAGAACGAGCAGAAAGAAAACGAGTACATCAACGAACTCGCCTTCTTGTGCGAAACTGCTGGTGCCTTTCCACAAAAGAAGTTCTTCCAGAAAGTGGACTATCCACACCCTTCTACCTTCGTGGGACAAGGTAAACTGCAAGAAATTAAGGAATACATCAAAGAAAGGAGCGAAGACCCTGAAAACGCTATCGGTTTGGCTGTTTTCGACGACGAACTCTCACCAAAACAACTGCAGATTATTGAAAAGGAGCTGGAGGTAAAAGTATTAGACCGAACCAGTCTCATCCTCGACATCTTCGCTAAACGTGCCCAAACAGCCCATGCAAAAACACAAGTGGCATTGGCGCAATATAAGTACCTGCTTCCACGCCTAACCCGAATGTGGACCCACTTGGAACGTCAACGAGGTGGTATTGGTATGCGTGGCCCGGGTGAAACCCAGATTGAAACAGACCGCCGTATCATCCTCGACCGTATTTCCCTCTTAAAAGAGCAACTGGTCGACATCGATAAGCAGAAAGCAATACAGCGAAAGAACCGCGGAAAGATGACCCGCGTGGCTTTAGTGGGCTACACCAACGTTGGTAAGTCAACTTTAATGAACTTATTGAGTAAGAGCGAGGTATTTGCTGAGAATAAACTATTCGCAACCTTAGATACTACTGTTCGCAAAGTAACAGTATCTAACTTGCCGTTCTTGTTGTCAGACACCGTAGGTTTCATCCGCAAGTTACCACACGACCTTATCGAGTCATTCAAATCTACTCTCGACGAGGTACGCGAAGCCGACCTGCTTTTGCACGTAATCGATATTTCCCATCCTGGTTTCGAAGACCAGATTGAAGTGGTGGAGAAAACATTGGCTGAAATCGACAAAACCGAGAAACCGGTTATCTATATCTTCAACAAGATTGACGCATTCACCTACGTACAGAAAGACGAAGACGACCTCACCCCTAAAAAGCGTGAGAACTATAGCCTCGACGAGTTAAAGAATATGTGGATGGCTAAACAAAACAACAATTGTGTCTTCATCTCCGCTCACGACAAGACCAACATTGAAGAACTGAAAGAAATGCTCTACCAGAAAGTGAAGGAAATTCACGTACAGCGTTTCCCTTACAACGACTTCCTCTACCAAATCTACGACGAAGACAGCAACGTCATCGAATAAGCCGTATGGATACTGGAAAAAGATACTTAACAGACCTTGAGGCCGTCAGACATCTGCCGGCCTTTTCTATTGCCGGCGATGTCAACCAAAAACTGAAGGAGCACAACCGCCTGGTAGTTACTGCCGCACCCGGTGCGGGCAAGTCTACCCTATTACCGCTAACACTACTCGACGGATTAGAAGACGGTGGAAAAATTCTGATGCTTGAACCACGCCGTCTGGCAGCCAAACAGATTGCCGAACGCATGTCTGACCTTTTGCACGAACCTGTAGGTCAAACAGTGGGTTACCGCGTCCGTTTCGAGAAGAAAGTCAGTAGCCAGACCCGCATAGAAGTCCTTACCGAAGGCATACTTTCGCGTATGCTGGCCAACGACCCTATGCTTGAAGGTGTTTCCATAGTGATTTTCGACGAGTTTCACGAACGCAGTTTACCATCTGATGTGGCTCTAGCGCTTACCCGCGAGGCCCAACAAGTAGTCCGTCCCGACCTTCGTATTGTAATTATGTCCGCCACCATCGACTCAACGGCCATCAGTACCCAACTGCAAGCACCCGTAGTCGACAGCGAGGGACGAATGTTTCCCGTAAAAATAATACATACCGAGGAAGAAGCAGATAACTATAACGTTGCAGAACTGGTTGCACGCACCATACGCCAAGCCCATGCGCAAGAGGAAGGTGATATTCTCGCATTTCTGCCCGGTCAAGGCGAAATACTTCGTTGCCAAGAACTGTTAGGAACCACGCTTGGCGACACCAACATACTTCCCTTATACGGACTCCTATCCCCACAAGAACAGAAAAAGGCCATTATGCCTTCTGCTGTAGGGCAGCGCAAGGTGGTATTGGCCACCTCTATTGCAGAAACATCGCTTACCATTGAAGGTGTCCGCATTGTTGTAGATGCCGGCCTCTGCAGAACTATGGTTTTCGACCAGCGCAACGGACTCAGCCATATGGCCACACAACGCATCAGCCTCGACATGGCCACACAACGCACCGGACGTGCCGGACGCTTGGCTCCTGGCACCTGTTACCGCTTATGGACTTTAGCAACCGAACACCGCATGGAGGCTTGCCGCATACCCGAAATTCTGAATACCGATTTAGCTCCCGTGGTGCTCGATGTTGCAGCCTGGGGCGAAGATGACATTAACCGTCTGCCATGGCTCACTCCTCCACCTGTAGGAAATGCCGCACAAGCGGCACGCCTGCTAAAATTCCTTGGCGCTACCGACGATAAAGGAAAAATAACCAGTTTAGGAAAGGCTATGGCAGAAATGCCCTGTCATCCGCGCATTGCCAGAATGCTGGTGTTAGAAGAAGATGACTCAAAAAAGGCCCTGGCAGCCGATATAGCGGCTTTAATTGAAGAAAAAGACCCACTGAACGATAACGAAGATGACGCGGATATAGGGACGCGTATCGCCCTTCTGCGCGATGCACGACGCAGACACACCGAAGGAAAATGGAGCAGAATTGCACGCATCGCCAAAGAATACCGCAGTTTGGCAAGAGTTGGAGAAGACAACAACATTCCAGACCCCACTGACACTGGTGCGCTAATTGCCACCGCCTATCCCGAACGTGTGGCCATGGCTACTGACGGATGCGGACATTTCCGCACTGCCAGTGGTGACGCGGCTACCCTTTCTAGAAACGACCAACTATCGGCAGCAGACTGGTTGGCAATAGCCAGCATTAACGCTGCTGGCGGACGCGTTTTTTTAGCAGCACCACTCCATCCACAAGCCATAAGGCATCTGCTTAAGGAGAAAGACACTGTGGCCTGGGACAGTAAACAAGGACGCATAATCGCCCAAAAAGAAAAACGCATAGGCAGTTTGGTTGTGGAAGCAAAACCTTTGAAAGATATTGACCGTAACGAGATTATTGCGGAAATTTGTCGTGCCGCAGCCAAAGAAGGTGCCAGTATGCTTGACTTTAACGACGAGGTAGGACGCCTTCAGCGGCGTGTGGCATGTGTTGCGGCATGGCATCCGGAATTAGAGTTGGCCGACCTTTCGAACGAAGCCGTTTTGGCACGAACTGAAGATTGGTTGCCATTTTTCCTCGAAAACAACGGACAGTTGGTAACCACCGTTGCCGAAATGAAGAAGATAGACTTGGTTCAAGCGCTATCAACACTGCTCACCTACGAACAGCAATTAGAGGTTGACCGGTTAGCACCCACACACATCGCAGTCCCTACCGGCAGCCGCATCCGTGTAGACTACCGTCAAGGGGCTGAAGCACCCGTATTGTGCGTTAGGTTGCAAGAATGTTTTGGATTGACCGACACCCCATGCGTGAACGATGGCAAACAACCCGTTTTAATGGAACTCTTGTCGCCCGGATTCAAACCCGTGCAACTCACACAAGACCTGCGCAGTTTCTGGAATGGCACATATTTCGAAGTAAAAAAAGAATTGAAACGCCGCTATCCGAAACACTATTGGCCCGATAATCCTTTAGAAGCAGAAGCCACAAGAGGCGTAAACAGACATAAAAACTAACAGTTTCGAGGGTTTGATACAAAATTCCCCCCTATTTGAAACATTTTTTAGAAGCAAAGTCACCGCTTTCAGTTAACTTTGCAATGTGTAAAGCAAACTTAGAAACAACACAACTACATTTTTAGCTTAAACCAAATGTGTGTTAAAAAAGAAAAAGCAGCGCGTGAAGCGTTGCTTTTTTTCGTTTACAGACCTGCCACCAAACAACAACCGCGCCACGTCGTAGAGGAAGGTATAGAGAGTAAAAAAGAATCCCAACTGCCGCAAATGGTAGTTGGGATTCTTTATACTTTCAATTTAAGGCACTTTTCAGCGTCTGTAGTGTTATTTTATACCATCGAGCACGTTAGTAATCGATTCACGGGAAACGACGCCGCTGAAAGGAAGTATTTCCCAAGTTTGCGAAGTCTTCATGCTTTCGCCCGGCTGGAGGGTCTTAAACGGAGAGTGGTATTCCATTTCCATCATGACGCCATCATCAGAAGACGCATAATTGTACACTTCAACCTCGGCCTGTGCCGGATGTATCTCTCCTGGGTTGTGGTGTTCAAAACGGATAACCAACAAATCGCGGCCACACAACGATGCGATAAACGGACGTGAAGGATTGATAAACGCTTTACCTGTACAAGCCACATAACTTACATCGCGGCGTTCTGGTGTAAAGGTAAAGTAACCATTTTGCACAATATATGGGGCATCACCCTCATAGTCAGGATGAGTAGCGCCAGTTACACGAACATCGAAAGGAGATGCTACAGGCACAAAAGTAGGGTTATTGCCATTGGTTCGCTCTATTAGCCAAAGATCCCACGACACAGGTTCCTGACGGATGTTGGTAGCTTCCACATCGTAGTGGACAATACCATCGGCAGTAATCATTATGTGCTTTTTCATGCGGACACCACTGATTGGGCTTTCAGGACCCTCCATAGTTATCTCGCAAGAAATGTGGCGAACAACAGTAAACTCTCCATAACTGATGTATGGATCAGGCGGCCAAAATAAAACGGAATTTTTCTGTTCCTCATTCAAGTCTTGGTGCTTCCACCATTCACACTGCGGTCCAACCCACACTTCTTGTCCATTATAAGGTCTAAACTCAAGCTGGTCGGCAGACGGCTTCAAACGTTCCTCCTCTGTTTCTTCCCAAAGTTTGTTGTTACTCTTGAAGATATTAGGAGCACCATTGCGTGAAAGCAAGACAACTCGGCCGCCAACTTCAGGTAAAATTCCTAAACGCGTGCCACCATTTTCGATATATAACATAACGAACGGGGTTTGTTATTTATACAAATAAATATTTTCTCTTTTGCAAAATTCGCACATTTTTTTGTGCTTTCAAGGTTTTTAGCGCAATTTATTTACACTAAAAAAGAAGACCGTTTCCTGCAATGTAGTCTTTCAACGCATCGCAACGGTTCACTTTACGAGCCTCACCGCTTGCGCTGTCTTTCAAACGCCAAAGCAGTTTGGCAAGTTTGTCTTGGTCGCTACAAGGTGAAAAATTATTACTCAAGAAGAAGAGACCTGACAAGCAACGCACCATATTATCCTCACTCATATCAGCGCTATAGGCCGAGCGGAGTAGGGTAATAGCACGCTTAATGTAAGCGTTATTGGCAACTTCAGCAGAGTCTTGTACCTGCGACCAACTATAGTTAGTTAAAGCCCAACATGCGCCTTTTGGCGATGCCTGTATATAAGCCTTCGCCAACTCGTAAGCGTTGGCCGCATACTTCGCATCCATTTTTTGCTTCTGTTGTGCTTTAGCGATTGCCTCTTCCAATTTCAACATCTGTTTACAGAAGTTCATCTTATTGGCATATGGCTTCTTCTGCAATTTAGGGTCCGACTTTTGCTTGTGCTGCAAAACCCAGAATTCAGGAGTATAAGAATATGCCAAATAAGGCTTAATGTTCATGTCTTCAGTGTACTTTGCATCCACCTTCTTCAAGTATTCCATAGCAGGTTTGAACTGGAACTCGCGCATCAGTTTAGTTGCAATGATGTCGCAAAGGTAACTTGCGTTGTTGAAGCAGAAAGGTACCATTGACTGCTCGAACTGTGAACCTCCCGCAGCAGTCAACACAGTATAGTAACTGATTGCGTTTTGGGTGGACATTGTATCAAGCATACGGAACACATCGGTACCATAGTCACTGTTGTAACCCTTTTGGGTTGAATCGCGCTTTACCAAATTGCAGCGGGCGTTACACACATACTGCGTTTCGTTCAACTCGTTCGCAACATTGGCCAAAATAGCAGCAGTAACTGGCTTATCCATTTGCAAATAACGCGGAACAAGAATGTCGTGAACCACATGGTCCATCACATCGGTGTAGTGGTTACGGAAGCGGAACGTAGCATAGTCGTAATACGGTTTTTCTTTAGCGGCAGTATTTCTCAACCAAGTTAGTTCCTTTGTCAACATTGTCTCGAACTTGGTGTCGATATCCTCAACCTCAGAGGCACATATAAGGCGCAAGCAACGGGTATTGTATGCCACGCGCGCGTTAGACTTCACCTTCTGCGCGTCTAACAAAGCTTTCGCCACCTGCTTTTTATCTACGCCAAGCATATACATTGCATACGCTCTGGCCGATAGCCACAAAGCCGTTTGCTGGGTGCCTGCAGTGGCAGCCGAACCAGAGAACTTCACGAAACGGGCCAACTCAATCTTGGTCAGAGAGTCGCGTTGCGCGTTCTTTTCCGTAGCATTAAGGGTACTGAAAGATGAGTTCAAAAAGTCCTGTACGATATAAGGGAATGTTTTTGATTCAGGATATTTGTCGAAAATTTCCTTTATGGTTTTAGTAGTAATAACCTGTGGGTAAGTTGCACGAAGGTCGTTTAACGATCCGGTCTTAATGTAGAAATCACGTGCCTTTTCAATCCAGCCAGTTTTAATCCAACTACTTGCCAAATATCCCTGACATTGTGCGGCAATATCTTTTTCGTGCACTTGTTTGGCATTGCTTAGCCAAATTTGACCAAGCGCATCATCTTTTCCCGAATAAAAAGCGCCGCGCATAGCCATCAGTACATATCGGTTCGAAAGTGGAGTGCGCTTGCCTTTCAACTTGTTTGCGGCAAAGTTATAAATTTCAGACCATTCCTTACGGTTTTGGGCAAGTTGGTCCTTGGTAGGGTAGTTCCAAGTGTTTTCATTCAGTTTGGCAGCCTTTTTCACCGCCTTCAATTTTTCCAAATACTCCACACCATTCTTATCACCCTTACTTTTCAAATGGTTTAAGAGTAAGTTATCGCCAGTACTTTCACTACCGGCATTGTTCAACTGTGCAAGAACCTGTTCGTCGGTGAACCGGTTACCTGTATAGCGTTTCCAATAACTGATGTTCTGGTTAATATAACTGGTCTGCTCATTACGGTTATAAGTACTGAACATATAGCAGTTATTAACTCTTCCCTCACCGCCACAAGCAAATGCAGCCGACGACGTCAAAAGACTACCAGCCAGAAGTGTAAATACTCTCAATTTCATTTTGGGTATATTTCGAAATATCGTTTTCATTCAAACTATAAACTATAACCTGCTGGTGCAGGTTCGGACATTCTTTATCTAACAACAGCTTAACCAACTTTATGGTATCAACAGGCACTTTGTCGAGGCGGACAGTATCGCCAGGGTAGACTTGCATACCAAAAACAGTAGGGTCGGGGGTAACGGCACTAAAACTCTGTCGAACCTTGTAGTTACCATCTCCACAATTTATAAACGCAGTTGTATCCTCTATGTCAGTATCGCGCAACAAGGCAACAAACTTATCGCCCCTGAACAAACGTTTCCAACTAAAAACGGGATATGCGGCAGAAAGTGGAAGGGGGTAAACTTTCAATTTAGGCGCATACAATTTCACCTCTTTAGTCGAAAGAATGGCATTCTTTGTCTTTTTGTCTGTCAAATCGCCTGTGTTGTAGCACATCAGCACACCATAATCAACAGGCGGAGCCGGTTGGCTGAACTGGTGAAGGCGAATAGTGGCAGAAAGACGACAATTGCGTTCTTTCAGCATTGCCCGTACTTTTTCGAGAAAATGGAAATAGGCGTCACGGGTAGACTTTCGCCAGTCGCAGTCAATCTGCAACTCATTCCACAACAAATCGTTTGTTTCGCAAAACTGGGCTACGCGAGTAACCACCTTTTCAGCAAGAAGGCTATCGCTCTTTAAACAGTCGTCGGTTATATACACTACAGGTATTACCTCACAAGGCAAATCGTAGGGTTCGTTGAAGTGTAGTGTGGCCTGTGGTTGCGGAACCAATATACCAGGCTGTTGAATACCGTCACTTTCTTCATACTTATTAACAACATCGAACAAGCGTAGGTAGATGCGCTGAACAGAATTTGTATTAACAAACGTTCTTTCCTTTTCCGTTAACTGCCAAGTAGTTCGCCAGTAATAAACAGCGTTCCCACTATATGGCACTTGTTTGTCAGGCTGTTTCGTACAAGAAGTGCCAAACAGCGCGACAGACACTAAAGTAGTTAGAATGTAAAATGTGCGAACTCCCATTCCTAATGCAAAATTAAAGATTTTTCTGCTAACTAGAAAAAAAAACAAAGGTTGCGCTAGCAAAAGCATACAAAAAAAGCAGTCAGGAAAAATCCCAACTGCTTCTAGATTTTGTACCTCGGGCGGGACTTGAACCCGCATAATCGCAATGATTACAGGATTTTAAGTCCTGCGTGTCTACCGATTCCACCACCGGGGCAACACGAGCGGAAAACGAGGCTCGAACTCGCGACCCCCACCTTGGCAAGGTGGTGCTCTACCACTGAGCTAATTCCGCAAAAATGTTTAACGGGAAATCATTTCCGTTTACGGGTGCAAATTTAGGGCATTTTTTTAAATCTGCAAACTTCAAAACCGATTTTTTTGAAATTTGTGCTATGTTTTTCTAAAATCGGCCAGATTCAGAATAATTTCCTATGTTATCTTCATCCTTTTACCAGTAGATAATACTTCCAATTTTCTAAATTCGATATGGTGTGGCATTTCTGCACGAGATAGTTTAGCTCGCAACCATTCCTTTAACTCTTTTTCAGTTAACGTAACTTCACCGCACAGTTCAACAACAGCGTTTAGCACCGATCCGAAATCTTCATGATGTACTCCATATACTTTTGACACAGCTACAATTGGGTTAATTCATAACCTATACCTCTCGACGCACCGGTTACTATCACCCACTTTCCCTCAAATTTTTCACATAACTTTAAAGGTGATATTGTATGGGTGGGATAATAATTCTTTTTAACAAGTCCATTTTTTTCATTAGGCAGCAAAAATAGCATCTATTGGCCAACTTATCCACATTGTGAACAAATATGTGTTAATAGTGTTGATAACTGTTGAGAAATAACTGAAAAATAAATTTTCATTTTTCGGAGATTTTTTCAATCAATTTCGGCAATGAACTTTCCAAATTTAAAACCCGTTTTTTTCTAAATATTAATCAACCGTTTTTAACCACCTTTTCAGCATATTAACCTACCTTTTCGTAAAATTCCTTATATTTGTAAACAAAGTTGATAACTATAACTTCATAACTGAAATACAATACTTTATATTATTGATAACTTGTTAATAAATGGTGTACAGACATTTTGTAACTGCTATGCAAGAAAAAAATGACTTTATTACCAACACTTTCAACAACGTATTATCATCATTATTAGAATTAATCAATAAAAGAAATAAACAAATAAATATATAAAAATGGCTAACATTGATTTTGTGAAAGAAATTGAACGGTTGAAGAAAGAGAAAAACGCCGTTATCATGGCCCACTACTATCAGACGGGCGATATTCAAGATATAGCAGACTACATTGGCGACAGTTTGGCTTTGGCTCAACAAGCCCGCAAAACTAATGCTGACATCATTGTTCTTTGTGGTGTTCATTTTATGGGCGAAACTGCTAAAATCCTTTGTCCTGACAAGAAGGTGCTTGTTCCTGATGCTACTGCTGGTTGCTCTTTGGCCGACAGCTGTCCTGCCGACGAGTTTGCCAAATTCATTAAGGAACACCCAGGTCACAAGGTTATTAGTTATGTAAACACTACTGCCGAAGTAAAGGCTTTAACCGATGTAGTGGTAACGTCTTCTAATGCTAAGCAGATTGTTGAAAGCTTCCCTGAAGATGAGAAAATCATTTTTGGTCCCGACCATAACCTTGGTGGCTATATCAACAGCATTACTGGCCGTAACATGGTACTTTGGAATGGTGCTTGCCACGTTCACGAAAAATTCTCTGTAGAAGGTATTATCGCGTTAAAGCGTGAACATCCAAACGCTAAGGTGCTCGCCCACCCAGAATGTCCGGCTGTTGTAGTAGCTTTGGCCGATAAGGTTGGATCAACTGCAGCGCTTTTGAAGTACGCTCTTTCAAGCGACGACAAAGAGTTCATTGTTGCTACCGAAAGTGGCATTATTCACGAAATGCAGAAGAAGGCTCCTGAAAAGGTATTCATTCCTGCTCCTCCAGAAGTTTCTGAAGGCAAGGTAGGTTGTGGTTGTAACGACTGTAACTTTATGAAACAGAATACCATTGAGAAGGTTTACCTTGCTTTGCGTGACGAGCAGCCTGAAATCATTATCGATAAAGAGTTGAGCGAACGTGCAGTTAAGTCAATTGACCGTATGCTCGAAATTTCAGAAAAACTCGGTTTATAATGACTGACGAATCTCAAAACAAACAAGCACTTACAGTTGACAACCTGCAACAATTGGTTGATAACTGGATTAAGACTTACGGTGTTCGCTATTTTAACGAACTTACTAACATGTGCTGCCTTACTGAAGAGGTAGGTGAACTTGCTCGTGTTATTGCCCGTAAATATGGTGAACAGTCTTCTAAAGATACTGATTTACAATACAAGTTAGAAGACGAAATGGCCGATGTGCTTTGGGTGCTGGTTTGTTTGGCCAATCAAACTGGTGTTAATCTTACTGAGGCTTTTCAAAGAAATCTCGATAAGAAAACGCAGCGAGATTCTGAACGTCACAAAAATAACGAGAAACTGAATCGGTAGACTGTTAGTTTACTGAAACTTATTAAATAATTATCAACAATTTATGGATAGATTATCGGCTGTATTACAAAAATACGACTACTCTCTTAAATTAGAAGATATAACAAAGCGTGTTGAAAACATCATCGACAAGCATTTGGCTGAGAATATGCAGAAGTCTGTTTATGCGCAGCTTATTGGTCATGTTGATTTGACTTCGCTTAAGACCGACGATACAGAAGACAGCATTTCGGCTATGATTGAGAAGGTTAACGCTTTCGACGATAAGTTCGAGATTATTCCTCATCCTGCTGCTGTATGTGTATATCCCGCATTCGTTGGTTTAGTTAGAAGTACACTTACCGAAGATGTTGAAATTGCGGCTGTTGCTGGCGGATTTCCACATTCGCAGACCATGATTGAAGTGAAAGTGGCTGAAACATCGCTTTGCGTTGCCGAAGGTGCTACTGAAATCGATGTGGTTATTCCTGTTGGTAAGGTTATGAAACGCCAATATGAGGAAATACTGGAAGAATTAACCGAGATTAAGGCGGCTTGTCATGGCGCACGTTTAAAGGTTATTCTTGAAACCAGCCTTATCCGTGATCCTGAACTTATCAAAGAGGCAGCTGTGGTGGCTATGGTGGCTGGTGCCGACTTTATTAAGACTTCTACAGGTAAGGACAGCCAATGCGCGTCGTTAGAGGCTGTTTACACGATGTGTGAGGCCATTGCAGAGTTTAATAAGCAAAATAATACTAAAGTGGGTATAAAGGTCGCTGGAGGCGTTTCTACGACGTCTGATGTTGTTAAGTATTATACCTTGGTGAAAGAAGTTCTTGGAGAGGAGTGGCTAACTCCCGATTTGTTCCGTATTGGTGCAAGCCGACTTGTTAATAACTTGTTGACTTCTGTATCTGAAAAGGAAGTGAAGTACTTTTAAACAGTTTGTCAACAACTCTCTAATAGAAAACGGACACTCATTTGAGTGTCCGTTTTCTATTATTAACTGTCTTATATTCAGATTAATTTTTTCTTTGAATAGAGTAGTCTAACAAGTTTTGTAGTGCTTCTTTAGCCTCATTGTTTTCAAAGTTTGCGAGTATTGATTCTGCTTCTTTCTTAAAGTCGAGAATTCTCTTTTCTGCGTATTCAATACCGCCTTTACTTACTGCGAAATTAACAACTTTCTTAACATTCTCGTCAGTAAAGTCTTTTCTGTAGTAAATGTCTTTTATTTCTTTCTGTTCTGTCTCGCTAGATTGGTTATAGGCGTAAATTAGAGGTAATGTGAATTTTCCTTCTCTAATGTCGTTACCTACAGGTTTACCAATCTTTGAAGATGTTGATACAAAGTCGAATATGTCGTCACGAATTTGGAAGATGATACCGTATTTTTCACCAAACTGGTCCAACAGTTCCATCTGCTTTTCATCTGCTTTAACAGAAAGTCCGCCACATCTCATGCACGCTGCAAAAAGTCTTGCGGTTTTCTTTCTAATCACCTCTATATAACGGTCTTCAACTGTAGAAAGTGTTTGTGCGTTTTTAATCTGCATCAATTCACCTTCCGATAGTTCTTTACCTAAATTGGTGATTATCTTAATGGTATCTATATCGTTAGGTAGGGTAGCGATGTTCAATGCTTGCGACAGAAGGTAGTCACCTGTCAAGATAGAGATGCGGTTGTCGAAAACTGAATTGACCGATGCTTTTCCACGTCTTAGGTCACTGTTATCAACAACATCGTCGTGAACCAGACTGGCTGTATGCAAAAGTTCCAATGCAACAGCTGCATGTAGGGTACTTTGGTTAATAGGACTGCAAAGTTTGGCTGCCAATATGGTCATTGTCGGCCTTATTTGCTTGCCCTTCATACCTTTTACATGTTGGTTTACAAGCTTTAAAATTTCGTTGTCGCTTTCAAGAGCTTTATCAAACTCTTGGTTAAACAACTCCATTTCTTTTTCTATGTGTTTTTTTATGTCGTCGATGGATATCATCTCTATCTCCTTATATTTGCAAAATTAAGAAATTTTATTCATTTACTTGTTTTGTTTCCTATCATAAACGGAATTCTCTTTATAAAATCCTTTATTATTTATCTTTATTTTACCTTTGTAGTATAGAGTCAGTGTTCATAACTTGGCTTTCTTGTTAATATTACTGTATGGAAAAGAAATTATTTTTAATTGACGCTTATTCCCAGATTTATAGACAATTCTTCGCTTTTATGAAGAGTCCGTTGGTTAATTCAAAGGGATTTAACACCTCACCTGTTTTTGGTTTTTTCAGAACTATTGATGATATTATTGAAACCGAAAAGCCTACCCACATTGCTGTTGCTTTCGACGGTAATGTGCGACCTTTCCGTTTTAAGATTTACGACCAGTATAAGGCTCAACGTGAGAAGACTCCTGAGGACATTGTGGCTGCAATTCCCGTCATTAAACAGATCTTGAAAGCTTATAATATTCCTATCGTTGAAGTTAACGAGTCTCCTTATGACACTGATGATCAACATTTTTCATACGAGGCTGACGACATTATAGGAACTATGGCCAAACAAGCAGAGGCCGATGGTTTCAAAGTTTATATGCTGACGCCCGATAAGGATTATGCACAGTTAGTTAGTGAAAATATTTTTATGTACCGTCCGTTGCAGAAGGGTGGTTACGAAGTTTTGGGTATAAACGAGGTTAAGGAAAAGTATACTATCGACTCACCAAAACAGATGATTGACTATTTGGCTTTGGTAGGTGACTCTTCCGACAACATACCTGGTTGCGCTGGTGTTGGTCCTGTTTCTGCAGTTAAACTTTTGCAACAATATGGAAATGTTGAAAACATCATTTCTTCAGTTGGTGAATTAAAAGGTGCACTTCAAACAAAAGTTCAAAATGCTGTTGATAACATTCGACTTTCTTACACACTCGCTGAAATTTGTTTAAATGTTCCAATTTCTTTCGACGCCGAAAAATTCAAAGTTCAGTCTGAAAACAAAACCGAGCTTTTGAAACTTTTCCAAGAGTATGAACTGAAGAAATTAATGGAAAAACATTTTCCTGCTTCTCCTAAAAAATCGGTAGGTTATCAACCTTCTCTGTTTGATGTTTTGCCCGATAATGAATCACTATTAGATATTCATTCAAATCTCAACGACTTAAAATCTGTTCCTCATACCTATAAACTTATTGAAAATGAGGATGAAATAGATCAATTGGTTGCTCAAATTTCTGCCACAGATTTATTCTGTTTTGACACTGAAACCACCTCAATTGACACTTTTTCGGCCGAATTAGTGGGTATGTCGTTCTGTTGGACTGAAGGTGAGTCTTTTTTCGTCCTTTTACCATCAGATAGGGTAGCATCACAAAAAATAGTTGACAAGTTTAAACAAGTCTTTGCAAATGAAACTATCTGCAAAGTCGGACAGAATATGAAGTTCGACATTATGATGTTGTCTCATTATGGTGTTGAAGTTAAAGGCCAACTTTACGATACAATGATTGCCCATTACTTGTTACAGCCAGAAGCCAAACATAACATGGACATTTTGGCTGAACACTATTTAGGTTATAAAACAGTAACCTATGAAGAAATGGCAAAAGGCGAAAATGGAAAGTTATTGCCATTGCGCTTAGTTGATAAAAATTTATTGGCTGACTACGCTGCCGAGGATGCTGACATCACACTCAAGTTATGGCATAAGTTTAAGCCACTTCTCGAGCAAGAGCAGTTGATTGATCTTTTCAATAATGTTGAAATGCCGCTGATGGAGGTTCTTGTTAAGATGGAGTTGGCCGGTGCCCGTGTCGATGTAAATAGACTTAAAGAACTTTCTGTTTCTATGACTGAAAAAATGAAACAGATAGAGCAAGAAGTTTATGCCGAAGCTGGTTACGAGTTTAACATTTCTTCTCCACGTCAAGTTGGAGAGTTGATTTACGATAAATTAAAACTTGATGATAAACCAAAGAAAACAAAAACAGGACAGTATTCTACTACCGAAGAAGTGTTAGTTTCTTTTAAGGGTAAGAGTCCTGTAATTGATAAAATTCTTGATTATCGTGCTTATAAGAAGTTGGTTTCAACTTACATCGATGCCCTACCAAAGATGGTTAATGCTGAAACTGGAAACATTCATTGCTCATATAATCAGACTGTAACTGCAACTGGTCGTTTAAGTTCAAGCGATCC
>JAKSKS010000048.1 GCA_024401615.1 Paludibacteraceae bacterium | reverse complement strand
CTGGCACTGCCATTACGTTTTCTGCAAAGTCTGCATAAACGTTCAACATACGCTGTGCTTCTGCTTCTGCCTCTTCGTAGGTTTCGTGTGCGGTGTGACCTTCCTGCCACAAGAATTCTGCGGTACGGAGGAATGGACGGGTTCTCATTTCCCAACGCATTACGTTTGCCCACTGGTTGCAGAGGATTGGAAGGTCTCTCCAACTCTTAATCCAGTTCTTATAGGTGTTCCAAATAATTGTTTCTGAAGTTGGGCGTACAATGAGTTCCTCTTCCAACTTTGCTTCTGGGTCTACTATTACGGCGTTGCCTTCGTCGTTTACCTTCAAGCGGTAGTGGGTAACTACTGCACATTCTTTAGCGAAGCCTTCTACGTGCTTTGCTTCACGGCTCAAGAACGATTTAGGGATCAACAACGGGAAGTAAGCGTTTACGTGACCGGTTTCCTTGAAACGGCGGTCCAATTCCTGCTGCATCTTTTCCCAAATTGAGTAACCGTAAGGTTTGATGACCATACAGCCTCTAACTGCTGACTGCTCTGCAAGGTCAGCCTTTACTACCAAATCGTTATACCACTGAGAGTAGTTCTCGGCGCGTGGTGTTAGTTCTTTTGCCATATTTTTAAGTTATACTTATTCTATTTTGCGCAAATTTACACATTTTAAGTGTGGTTTCATAAAAATAGGGGGATTTAAAAATCCCCCTACTTAATACTGATTTACAATTTTCTCTTTTTGACGTGCGATAGTCTCGCTATCTGTCTTTTTTATTTTTGTGTGAAACTTCTCAGTTTCTGTCTATCATTTCTATTATGGTTGGTTCACCCGGACGTGGAGCATCGAGCGACACTACTTTGCCATTGCGGTCAATCATCAAAAAGCGTGGAATGCCCACAATGTTGTAGCGCTTGCAGAAGTCCGATTCCAGAGCGCCTGTAACGTGATATTGAACCCAATTGCTTTTTTTGTCGGTAGTGCTCATAACTTGTTTCCAACGGTCTTCGTCTTGGTCTATTGAGATTGACACTAACAACACGTTAGGGTCATCTTTATAGTGCTCTGCAAGATTGGCCATGTTTGGAAGTTCAGCCTTGCACGGACCGCACCAAGTTGCCCATACGTCTATGTAGAGCAATTTGCCTCGTAGGTCCGAAAGCATAATCTTTTTGCCGGTTTCGTCTTCCATCTCAAAGTCTGGCGCTGCCTTCCCGGCTACATTGCGTTTGGCTTCTTCGTAACTGCCTTTTACGTAGTCAGGAATGTCATTCTCGTGGCCCGCATAGAGCTTTTTGTAGGCAGCGTAAATTTCATCTGTGTTTACTGGAGCTGTCGCCAATACGTTCACAATGTGTTCGTTTGCAACGGCATAGTAGACCTCTTTATTGGCGAAATGGCGGGGCAGATCCTTGATGAATGCTACGTCAAAGTCGTTGTTTGTAGACTTTTTCTTCATGATTTTGTAGTAGCGTGCAACACCGCTGCTGGCCAGGTTCTGGTCTTGGTTCATATCCTGCGATTCCCACCATTCAGAAAAGTCTTTGTCTTCTTCTGTCTCAATTTCTGCATAGCGTGTCAACTCGTAGGTGTATTTCTTCTCCCATTCTGCCTCTTTTGCGGCCTTAAACATCTTGTCTTTCAGAAGCATCAAGTCGGCTTTCATCTTGTCGATGTCTGCACGTAGCCCTTCCTTGTATTCTGCGAAGGTCATTTTCTTCAATTGTTCCTCGCTGTACTTCTCGCCTATTAGGTTGTTGTAGTCGTGTGTTTGCATAAAGTTGAAGACCTCGTTGTTGTCTCCACTATATGCAACATCTGCCACATAGTCTTCGTCGTTTGCTTTACGAAGGCTGATATTCATTTTGGCACTGCTGTTTTGGGTGGCATAGAACTTAAACTGGGTCTGTGGTTGCTCTATGCTGAATATCAATTCAGTAGGGTACTGGACAGCCAATGCGGTCTTAAAACTGCCATCGGCCTCCATTTTCAAGGTGTCGTCTGCTATGTTGCCTTGCGGGTCTACAATAATGATGTTACTACCGTATCTGTAATTCTCAATTTTGCCGCTGATGTGCGCAAGCCCGTCTTTCTTGGCAAAACTATTGAAAGGCAACAACAGTAAACAAAATAATATGGTCTTTACTAATCTCATACAATAAGCATTTTAGCGTTAATTTGTGGCAAGAGTGTGTTCTTCTTTCTCTGTCTACAAATATAGCTTTTTTGGATACTTTTCAAAGAAAGTTTCCCAATATTTTATAACTATTTTTACTTGAAAACTGGCGCTTTTTGCAGTTCTCAAATAATACTATTTCTTTAAGCGCTTGGTTTTGAAGTCGCTAATCCAATTTTCAGCATCTGCTACAAAATAGGTCTGCATTCCTGCTTCTGCGGCTCCTGTTAAATTTTGTTTCCTGTCGTCGGCAAAAATGGTTTCCTCTGCCTTCATTCCTCCATCTTTAAGCACGTACTCGTAAATGGCTTTGTCCGGCTTTGCTAAACCAATTTCGCAACTGACATATACTTTGTCGAAATAGGTACGGAATGGACGTCCTTCGGGTGCAAATTGGTCCCCGTTGATGTAACTCATCATAAACGGATTGTTGTTCGTAAGTATATATAAACGGTAACCTTCTTTCTTCCATTCCTCTAACTGTTGAAGCATGCCTGGCGACAAATGGTGGAAAAATCCCCACCATGCGTAGGCTATTTCTTCAAATGTTATCGGTCTCCCGCATAAAACGCTTACTTTTTCCAAAAAATCAGATATACTGATCTCTCCGCTTTCTACCTGGCCGAATATGCCTCCCCAATTTTGCCCCTCAACAAAGTATGTTTCAGCATTTGGTAAACCTAATTCTGAGAATCGCTTTACAGCTTCATCGTGTTGGCTGACGCTTAAAACGCCACCCCAATCAAAAATTAGGTTTTTTAGCATGGTTTTAAGTTTAGTTTGTCTAATAAATGCCTTTCAAAAGAACATTTTTAGCATTTTTATGCAAATATACGACTATCTAATTGTTTTTCTTCTATTATAAAGTGTTTTTTTTGATGGTTGTTTTGTTTTACTTTTGCAGAAAACAAAAAAGCGATGTTCACACATCGCTTTTTCTTGAACCTAATAAACTAAGAATTCAAACTAATTACTTTAAATAAACACGAAATTAAACTACAATTCTTTTTATATACAAATAAACTACAATTCAAACATTACTTTCTTTTTGACACAGCAAAATTACGCCTTCTTTCCGTCTTCTAATTGCACATTTCTATCAATCTATATTGGACTTTTATGTCAAATCTTTTGATTATTATTTAAATGATTGATAATTATTGGTTTATGGCGTATATGTAAAAAATAGTCCGATTTTTTCCTATGCTTTCGCCTAAAAATGCCCTCTAAATTGCTCATTTTTTCGTATCCAAAATTTACCAACTTTCTAATCGTCCTTGTTTTGACTTTTTCTTTCACGCTTGGCCTGCATTGTTAAAATTGTGCAAGTGCTAAACCTATTCCGTTATCCGTTCATGCCTTATTGAATGGTCCCATTCTTGTATTTCTCAAAATTATTAACGGACCACCATTAGCAAAATCAGTTGCCTTCTATGCAAATTTCAGTAATTAGCGTTATTCGTTGGCGTAAGATTTTTACTTAGGCTCTGTTAGAAAAACGTTAGGTGTTTATATGCCAAATGGTAGTTAAAGTTTTCTAACGTTTAGTCCCGCCCCACGAACGTTGTTACGTTTTGGCTCGCTATGTTTCTCCGGTTTACAATTCTGTTAATAAGCTATTCTATTGCTACCGATTGGTGTATAATTCCCAAATGTTATTGTAGGTGGCAATACAATAATGTATGTCTTGGCGAAGCCTCCATATCGTAATAGTCACAAAAAAAGCCCCGCGTTTCCGCGGGGCTTACTTATAAAAAGTATAAGTTTAATTACTGAGCTCTTTCACCAGCCAAAATCATAACCTTGGTGTTCCAGAATGAAGCCTGGTTAGTGATGGTGAAGGTGTAAGTCTTATCAGCGTTCTTCTTGATAGTGTAAGAACCTGGAGTGTGATAAGAGAAGAGGGTTGGTTCCTTCTTGAATGTGATACCGTCGTTGCCTTCGAATTCACGATAGTCAACCTTAGTGCACATGCTTTCCTTAACTTCACCCTTCTTCAAACGGCCTGCAGCACCCTTGATGCCCTTTGCCTTCAAGTTCTTTTCAGTGTCGATGAGGTAAGCTACAGTGTGCATTGCCTTGTCCTGAGCAGCAATCTTAGCAGCGTTGATGCTGTCTGCTTCCTGCTTTGCTGCAGTCATCATAGCAACCTGAGATTCGTGAGCTGACTTCAAGTCTGCAATTTCTACATCCTTTTTCTCCAACTGCTCCTTCAAAGATGCGATTTCCTGCTGGCTCTGAGCCTGCATCTTCTGCAACTTAGCGATTGTACCTCTCAAAGCGCTGATCTTACCCTTTGTGCTGTTCAATACGTTCTGCAAAGAGTCGAGCTTCTGGGCGTTTTCTGCGAACTTTTCGTTGATGAGCTTGAAGTTCTCCTGAATCTTCTGCTTCTGGTCTTCAGTAACACCTTCTGTTGAGTTCGCTTCTTCGCTCAAACCGAGCTGAGCCTGCTTGATTTCTGCAAAGTTCTGGAATACCTGGTCGAGGGTTTCCAAATCGCTCTGGTTCTGCTTTGAAAGCATGTCGTTAACATTCTGCAAAGAGTCGATCTGTCTCTGCTGAGCTTCAATCTGATCACCGTTACATGATGCAAAACCAATCATTGATGCGATGGCTGCTACCAATAAAAACTTCTTTTTCATTTGGATGTTTAAATTTATTGTTTTTGTTAATTAATTTTTTTTATTCTTCGTCGTCGCTGTCTTGATACTTTTTCTTCTTTTTTTCTTCGGGCTCCTTCCCGCCCAAAACCATTACGAATTCGCCTTTGGGCTCCACTTCTTCAAAGTGTTTTTTCACCTCGGCTAAAGTACCTCGTACAGTTTCTTCGTGTATTTTCGATATTTCGCGTGTTACCGATATCTGTCGGTTTTCGCCCATCACTTCTATAAACTGTTGTAGCGTTTTCACCACTCTGAACGGTGACTCGTAAATGATGGTCGTACGCTCTTCTTCTGCCAACTCTTTAATTCGGGTTTGTCTTCCTTTTTTCTGGGGGAGGAAACCTTCAAAGCAGAATTTGTTGTTGGGCAAACCGCTGTCTACTAACGCTGGTACGAAGGCTGTGGCACCTGGTAGGCATTCTACCGTTACACCTGCCTCTACACATGCTTTGGTAAGTAGGTAGCCGGGATCGGAAATGGCCGGAGTGCCAGCATCCGAGATTAGGGCTATGGTTTTACCCGCTTTTATTTGTTGGGCAACCGAAACTGCTGTCTGGTGCTCGTTGAACTTGTGGTGCGAACTGAGCGGTTTCTGTATGTCATAGTGCTTTAGCAGTACGCTGCTTGTGCGCGTGTCTTCTGCCAGTATCAAGTCCACTTCTTTAAGCACTTTTATGGCGCGAAAAGTCATGTCCTCTAAATTACCTACTGGTGTCGGTACTATGTATAGTTTACCCATCTTTAAAATCTTCTTTCAAGTAATGAAAGGAATTCTATCACAGCCTCGTTGTCTTTGTCCCAATTAAACTGGGCGTTGATGTAAGCGAGGGCTTCACCTAAGTTGCTCTTCTGGTCGAGTTCCTCAATGGTGCTGTTTAGTAGTTCTGTGCTTCCACCAAACAATTCTCTGCTGTAGCGTATTCTGTCGTTTAGTTTTAAAGCGCTCTTCAAACTTTTAACAAATATGCTGTCCACGCGTTTTACTGGTGAACTGTTTATTCCTGCAGTAGTGTTAGTAGTTGCCTTAAATCTGTCGTTGTTAATTTGGCTTGCGCCTTCTTTTGCTCGTTGCAGTGGGGTGGCGTCGTTTTGTTGCGCTTTTATCTCCTCTTGTTGTGCAACTGCTTCCTGTTTAGGTTTAGTTGCTGCAACTTCGGGTTGCTCTACCTTGTTTTCAATGGTTGCCGCTACCTTTGGCTGCTCTTTCTCAACCACTACTGTCGCAGGTTCTTTAACTGCAACGCTGGTTGTCGATGCTGGCGCTGTGTTCTCAACTGGTTTGACTTCTGGAACAACTGTTTGCTTTGGCTGCGATACGGTTGAGCAAGGGGCGTTGTCTGCCTCTTTCAAAAGTTCGTAGTTCGCCAAAAGGTGCTGGGCTTTTTTTATGGCTAACTCCTGAAGCATGCGTGGATCCTGCATACCTTGGGTTAGTAGCTCCAGTTCTTTTAGTTCGTCAAGTATTGAACCTATTAGTTGTTCTTTTTTTTTTTTTTTTAGCATTGCGCAATTCAAATCTACAGTCTACCTGTAACAAATTTTATGCCATATTGGTCTGTTCCGACACAAATATTTTATTTTTGCATCTAAAGACAAATATAAGGAAAATTATTTTTTTACAATATTTAACTGTCTCTTTTTTGTAGTATGAATAGATATTTTTCTCGACCATATACGTTCGACAGTGTCGCACACCTTGTTATTCGTGTGTGCGTGTGTGTTTGTTTGTTCCTTTTGCTCAAGTATCTCAAGTCGGTTTTGCTTCCTTTTTTTGTGGCTTGGCTGTTTGCTTACCTCTTCCAACCTGCGGTCGATTTGTTGCAGCGGTATCTGAAGTCGCGTACTGCGTCTATACTTTTAGTTATGTTCGGCATCCTCGCCGCTGTGGCTTCCTTCATTTGCTTTATGGTGCCGACTTTTATTGCCGAATTCATAAAACTGAAGGAACTGCTGGTGCACAATGGCGAACTGAACTCCAGCATTCTCCCTAAAGAATGGGCAGAATATTTGACGAAATTGACCGATAGCAACGAAATTTCTGAAAGACTTACGCTTAGCGGCATTATTGAAATGGTGACTAACATGTTCCCGCATGCGTGGTCGCTGCTTTCTGCCTCTGCTAATGCTTTGATTTGGGTGTTTGGATTTATTTTCGTGCTTATATACCTATTTTTTATATTGCGCGACCAAGATGCTATTGCGCTCGAGTTCATTAAACTCTTGCCTCATCATTATAAAGGTGTGTGTATTTCGCTTTTGCGCGATTTGCGACAGGGCATGAACCTTTATTTCCGCCGTCAGGCGCTCATTGCCTGCATCGATGCGGTTATGTTTGCCGTGGGGTTCTACTTTATCGATATGCCTATGGGTGTTGTTATGGGCGTTATGTTGGGTGCGCTTAACATGGTCCCTTATATGCAGTATCTGGGTTTGCCCCCTGCTGCTGTGCTTATGCTTATTCAGGCTTCTGAAACTGGTACACCGGTCCGTACTGCTTTATTGATGCTTTTGGGCGTGTTTGTGGTGGTTCAAATTGTGCAAGACATGTATCTCATCCCTAAATTTATGGGAAAGACGATGGGCATGAATCCTGCTGTTGTCCTGCTCTCGCTTTCTGTTTGGGGGTATTTGTTAGGTGTTATTGGCATGATTATCGCCCTTCCGGCTACTACTATTCTGATGTCTTATTATAAGCATTACTTCTTGAAGGAAAACGTGCGGAGTCCTTTTTCCGACAACTCGCAGTCGATGGATGAGATTTTAAACGAGAATTTTGAGGAGGACATTAATGATGAGGAAGACAGAAACTGAATTCATTAGCCGGTTGGCCGGCTTGTACGATGCTGCCGAAGCGAAGGAGTTGGCACGTATTTGCTTAATGCGTGTGCTCGACTGCAATTTTACCTATCTGCTTTCACATTCTCCGCTCTCGCTTACCGGCGAACAGCAAGTTTCCGTCAACGCTTTTCTCAACCGCTTGGCTAAAGGCGAACCTGTTCAGTACATCGAAGGCGATGCTCCTTTTTGCGGTCTTTCGTTTAAGGTGAAGCCTGGTGTGCTAATCCCTCGCCCCGAAACGGCGGAATTAGTCGATTGGGTGAAAGCCGATTGGCAGTCTTCTGCTAATCCTGCAATTCTCGATGTTGGCACGGGCAGTGGCTGCATTGCGGTTTCGTTGGCACACGCGCTGCCTAACGCGAATGTTTCGGCTGTCGATGTCTCGGACGAGGCGCTTGGCGTGGCTTCCGAAAATGCGGCTGCCAATGGGGTAGAGGTGGCTTTTTCCCATATCGATATTCTTTCACAAGAGCCTTCGGGTTCTTTTAATGCCATTGTTTCCAATCCGCCTTATATATGCCATTCCGAAAAGGCGAATATGCACCAGAATGTCCTCGACTTCGAGCCTGCTTTAGCGCTTTTTGTGCCCGACGATGACCCTCTTTTGTTTTACCGTCGTATTGCCTCTTTGGCGTTGACCCATTTGGTTGGGGGTGGCATGCTTTATTTTGAGATTAATGAGCGTTTTGGTGCCGAAACGGTAAAGATGCTGCGGGAGTTAGGTTTCTCTGATGTCTGTCTTCGTGCCGATTTCTTTGGCAAAGACCGTATGGTTCGGGCTACCCGCTAACTTTTTTCTTTCTCTGCTTTTGTTTAAATTTGTCTTATGAAGAAGCAGATGACTAAAGAACAGGCCCTCTTTAAACTGACCGCCTATTGCTCTATGGCTGAACATTGTTTGGCCGAGGTGCGGAAAAAACTCACGACTTGGGAAATTCCAGAATCCGAAGCGAATGAGATTGTCGCTTTCCTTTTAAAGGAAAAGTATGTCGACGAGGCGCGTTATGCCCGTGCTTTCGCTAACGATAAGATGAATTTTGCCAGATGGGGGCGGAACAAGGTGGCCTTCTCGCTTCGTAGTAAGGCTATACCTGCCGATATTATCTCTTCAACGCTCGACGAGGTCTTCGGTTCTGAAGATTACGACGATTCCATTAACCAAGTGCTTGCGGCCAAATTCCGCACTCTTAAGTATAAGAATCGTTACGATGCAAAAACTAAACTGCTGCGTTTTGGTGCTGGGCGCGGATTCGAGTTCCAAAAAATGCTGCCTGTAGTGGAAAAATTAGTGGCTAATGTGGAGTCCGATGGTTCGGACGACGATTTCTAAATTTCTAACGATGTACAATTTCCCCCGACTTTTGTCTGAAAAGAACATGATGACCAAGGTGTCCTTCATATTCCTCGGCGTCATTATCATGGCCTGTCTTTATGTGGCTGTCTCTGTTATGCTGGTCTCTTTGGGGCAGTCGCCTTATACGACATTTTTGCTTCAGACGTTGATGGCGTTGTTCATTTTCTTTTTCCCGGCGCTAACTTTTGCCTATTTCTTCCATAACCATGGCGAAACCACATTTGGCTATCTCTCGCAAAACAGGTTGCCTTCGTTGTCGTTGGTGGCTTTGGGCGTTGGCGCTATCCTTCTGGCAATTCCTTTTATAAACTGGCTCAGCGATGTAAACAAGATGGTTTATCCTGAAGATAAGGCTATGCTGGCAAAATTGGTAGAGTTGCTTACTGGTGGCGACTGCTCTCTGCTTTTCCTTCGTTTGGTGGTTGTTGCCTTTCTCCCCGCTCTTACCGAAGAGATGTTTTTCCGCGGGTTGTTGCAGAATACGTTGGCGCGCACTATTGGAAGCGCTCCTGCTGTCTGTGTGGCTGCGCTGATCTTTAGTTTGGCTCATAACGACCTTTCTGGTGCGTTGCCCCGGTTCCTCTTAGGCTGTTTCCTTGGCTATTTGTTGGTACGCAGCGGTAGTTTGTGGTTGCCAACCCTGGTGCACTTTATCAATAACGGCATCATTGTTACTTGTTATTACTTCTTCTATAATGCAGAAACGGGCGACTGTTTTATCGACCGTTGGGGTAGTGACAGCGTTTTGTGCGCATTGTTAAGCGCTGTGGCGGTTGTTGGCTGCGTTTGCCTGATAAAGCGAAACGCTAATCAAGAAATAGGGAGGCCTGATGTAATTAATCAAAGTAAAGATTGTTAAGGCTGTTGGTTAGTTGACGGCGATAAAAAAAATGGCGGAGTGTCAGTTTCGATGCTCCGCCATTTCTTTATTGCTTTTTTCTTATTTCTTCTTTTTCTTAGGCTGATCCTCTTCGTCGGCTGTTCCTGCTGTTTCGCCTACGTAAATCGGAATTTCGCGCTTAATGCTCTGTTCAAGGGCAATAAGGGTTTCAGTTGAAAGCACTCCCTTAATACTCTGAATCTTTCCGTTCAACAACTGCATAAGGTGCTCGTTGTCGCGGGCATACAATTTTACCATCATGGTATACGGACCAGTAGTGAAGTGGCATTCTACTACCTCGCTAATTTTTTCCAATTCTGGAACTACTTGAGAGTAGAGGGAACCCTTTTCCAATGTGATACCGATGTAGGTGCAGGTTTGGTAACCCAAAGCCTTCGGATTTACGTCGTAACCAGAACCTACAATTACGCCCATGTCTATCATGCGCTGCACGCGTTGGTGTATTGCTGCACGAGAAACGTCGCAGTCGGTTGCTACGTCTTTGAAAGGGATTCTCGCATTCTTTGTAATAATGTCCAGAATCTTTCTGTCCAATTCATCAATTTTTTCCATTTTTTACCAGTTTGGTTTTAATGTATTTGTCCGTTGTGTAAACGCCTTATTCTATATTAATCTGTTTCTTGTCGTTTTGCGCTTACAATTTGTAAGCAAATATAGCGAATTTTAGAAACTGGAAGAGTATATTGCTCTTTATTTTTCAAAAATGCACAACTTTGTAAAGAAAATTGCCGCTATTTTACCTCTATATATGGCATTTTGCCATTTTAAACCTGCTTTTAATTTTTTGTCTTCTTCCTAATAAAAAAGTCCGAGCACTTTTTTGCCCGGACTTCCTTATCGTTTACTTATTACTTTTAGTTCCCGTAATAGTCTATATCTTCTGGTGTTCCAGTGTTCAGCAACTCTATGTCGAATATCAAAATTGAGTTGGCTGGAATCATTGTGCGTCCGTCTTCAAAATTCTGTTCGTCTTTGTCGAATGCAAGTTCCGATGGTATCACAATCTCCCATCTTGAACCGACTGGCATTTCTACCAAAGCGTCTTGAAGTCCTGGAAGCAAGTTGCTGACAAGTCCCTCTATTGGTTCTCCTGCCTTCGACTTCGAAATAACGGTTCCGTTTGTTAGTTTGTAACTATAGTTAAACTTAACTGCAGAGCTAACGGTTGGTTTTTCGCCTGAACCCGCTTTCAAAATCTTGCGCAACACGCCGCAACTGGTCGAGTCCCAAGAGTTAGGGAGCTCTTTATACTGGTTGTCTCTTTTTATAGCGGCTAAATATTCGCTGTTTTTGCCTTTTGCCTCATTGTATGCGGCGTCTTTCTTTTTATTGACTTTTGTAAGATATTTAGCTTCCGCTTTGTGCATATAGGCGTTGGCCTGTAACTGCGTCATTGTCGAGGAGTCGTTGTTTAGGGCATCTTGTACGGCCTTCAAAAAGGTCTCCTTGCTACAACCGTATCGCTCAATCATCGACTTGCTTAATTGCTGACCTCCCACAACATACCCCAGCGCATAACTGATAGAGTCTTGTGCTGTTCTGATTTTTGTGGCTGCCATACCGTTCAACGCGAACATTATGGACAATATTGCAAATAAGTGCTTTTTCATAACCCTGTTTTCTTTTTAAGATTTTCGTGTATCTCGTACACTTTTTCAAAGTTAAGATATTTCCTTCAATTAATTGCTTTTTTCTTTCTTAAATTGACTTAACGTGTACTTATATTATGAAAAAAGGAGTCTGTCGGTAGAGACAGACTCCAATTCTTTTTATGTTTTCCCCTTTATTGTGCTGGGGCCACTGGTGCTGCTGGTGCGACCGGTGCTGCTGGAGCAGCCTTTGGTGCCGCTGGCGCTGCTGGAGTGGTCGGTGCAACTCTGTTCTGTGGCGCGCCAAGCACTTCTGTGTTCTGTGCTTCTGCTGCTTTGGTCAAGTTGCGTTTCTCACATTCTTGTTTCCAGAAAGCCCTTGCTTCTTTCTCGTTGTGGAATACCTTTTGAATGGCAACATCGAACAAGAGGATGCTGTTGGCTGGT
Source organism: Paludibacteraceae bacterium (assembly GCA_024401615.1). GTDB lineage: Bacteria > Bacteroidota > Bacteroidia > Bacteroidales > Paludibacteraceae > Physcocola. The sequence continues at coordinate 3,973 of JAKSKS010000048.1, read as the reverse complement.
ACCTCGTTCATTCCCTGGCGGCCATATCCGAGTTCCGATGGCACTACTATATTTGCCACAGAACCTGGTTTCAGGGTGCGGATGGCTTGTTGCAAACCCTGTATCAAACCTTTTACAGGCAACATTCTGTAATCGCCTTCACCTGTTTGGAAGGTAATCTTACCGCCTGGCAGTTTTTGGGTGATGGAGGTGTAAATGTAGTCGTTTACACCTATGGTGTCGCCTTTGCCCACAGTCAATTCTTTTACAAGAACAGCCGGACCATCGTATTTTTCTGGTTTTGGAAGGGCCTTCATACCTTCTTCCTTGGCGTATTCTTCCATCAACTTGTTGTTGCTGTCTTTCGTCTTTTGGTAGGCGTCGTTTTCTGCTAAAACGCGCTTGTTCTCCAAGTCTTTAAAGTAGTCTTGAATAATCTGGCGGGCTTGCTCGTCGGTCAACTGCGAGTTGATTTTGTCGCCGTTCATACCGTTAATGAAGCCGGCTATCATAATGGTTTTGTTTACGACCGAGTCTCCGTCTGGTATTTCTCTCTTTATGCTGTTGGCTATACTAACGCCTTTTGTGTAGCCCAACGCGTAACTTAATGTGTCTTTCGCGTTTCTTAAATTGGCTCTCTCAACGTGCTTTTGGCACGAGGTTAGGGTGGCTCCAAATACGGTGGCTGCCACCAGCATGTGTCTTATCTTCATTTTATTCTTTATCTTCTGTTTTTCAAACTATGTTGCAAAGTTAATGGCTTTGTCCTTTGTTTCAAGCCTAAACTATTTCTTTTTTTATGGATCCCAGTCTTTATTCCTTAATGGCCTGCATGTTCAACTCGTTGTCTACCTTTTTGCCTTCTGCTGTGTATATATAGGCAATGCGGTCGGCATAAGTTTTCTCAATCACGCCTCTCACCATCTTCATGGTGCTGTTTATCATATGGTTCTGTTCGCTGAATGGCTCTTTCAGTACAGCAATGCTGCTTGGCATCCAGCGGTCTGGGAACATGTCGTCATATACTCCGCCTTTCTTAAACTGGTTTATTTCGTTCATAATGGCGTGTAGTGCGTTGCTGCAGCCTTCGTCGGTGGTTAGGTCATAGCCCATGTTCTTCAATTCGGCCTTGTTTGGCACTATCAGCGCACTGGTGGTCGGATTTTGGTTGTTGTAGAGCATCACCTGGTCAATGGTGCCGCACATCTGCACTAAAGCTTCCTCTATGCCTTCTGGACTGTATTTCTCGCCGTCGCTCGATATTAGCAGACTCTTGAAGCGGCCCTTCACATACAGCAATCCTTCTTCTGTCATATAACCGAGGTCGCCTGTGTAGAGCCAGCCGTCTTTTACGGTGTCGGCTGTGGCAGTCTCGTTCTTCCAGTAACCCGCCATCACGTTTTCGCCTTTCACCACAATTTCTCCTTGTTGGCCTGTTGGCAGTTCTTTGCCGTCAGCGTCGCAAATCTTTACGGTGATTGGTTCAACCAACTTGCCCGACGAACCGAAGCGGAAGTAGTCTGGGGTGTTGGTGCTGATGACTGGGGTGGCCTCGCTCAAACCATAACCTTGGAACATTGGCAAACCAATGCCGATGTAGAATTTCTGCAGGTCTTTGTCGAGTAGGGCGCCACCTCCGATGAAGAAGCGGAGTTCGCCACCAAAATTCTCACGCACTTTGTCGAACAGTATTTTGTCGAAAAGGGCTACAATTGGCTTTAATAGCACTTTTAAGCCTTTGCTGTCGAGGTTGCTCTCGCCATAGTAGCATTGGCGTATTTTTTGACCAGTTGAGAAGAGTCGCTCTGCTAGTTTCCCCTGCTTGCTGATGCCTTGTTCGATGTTCTTTTTGAAACTCTTGGCAAGGGCTGGCACGCTGAGGATGTAGTGTGGGCGAACCTCCTTTATGTTGATTGGTATGTTTTTCAATGTTTCCATTGGGGTGCGGCCCACTTGCACGGTGGCAGCTGCGGCTCCTTGCATCATCATTACGTAAAAACCTACCACATGGGCAAAACAGTGGTCGAGTGGCAGTATGATGAGGGTGCGCCAAGTGTGGTCAATAGGCACTCGCGAAAGGCATTGCTCCACGTTGGCGGTGTAGTTGCGGTGGGTTAGGCATACGCCCTTAGGGTCTGCGGTAGTACCGCTGGTATAGGTAATGGTGGCCAAGTCATCGTTAGCGATGCTTTGCGCCACTTCCATAAATTTTTCTTTACCGTTCTCTGCTATGAATTTCTCGCCCAACTTCATCACGTCGCCGACGTAGATTTCGTTTGGCCGATATTCGGTCTGTTCGTCAAGGACGATCACTTTTTGCAGCAACTCCAGTTGGTCGGCAATCTGTCTTATCTTTTTTAATTGTTGACCGCTTGTTATTATATATTTGGCGTCGCCATGCTGTAGGCGGAACAAAAGGTCGTTGTTTTCCTCCAACTTAATGCTGAGGGGCACGTTGACGGCACCTGCATAGAACATGGCCAACTCGCTTATTACCCATAGGTTTCGTCCTTCGCTGAGCAGCGCCATATTGTCGCCTTTTTTTACGCCTAACGCCTGAAAACCAGCGCCTAATTGGTATACTTGTGTTTGTACTTGCTGGTAGGTGGTGTTCTTCCATTCGCTCCCTTCCTTTTCCATTAAAAAGGTGTTGTTAGGGTAGTTCTTAACCGAATTTTCGAATACATCGACGATGGTTTTTTTCATATGCTTAGTAGTGCTTGTCGTATTGTTGTGCAAATGTACTTCTTTTTTCCGTGCATAAGCCACTTTTTTTCTTATCTTTGTGTTAAACTTTTGGTTATTAACGAATGATTGTTTTCCCGAATGTTAAAATAAACCTCGGCTTGAACATCGTGGCAAAGCGCCCCGACGGTTATCACAACCTCGAAACGGTGTTTTATCCGGTGCCTTTGACTGAAGCGCTCGAGGTGGTTGTCCCCGAACAACCGTTAGATGCTGCTGCTGAGGCTTGTGGCTATGCGTTTTCGCAATATGGCGAGCCTGTGGCTGGCGACCCCGCTTCTAATTTGGTCATTAAGGCGTTGAATCTGTTGAAGAAAGATTTTAATATCCCAACAGTCAGCATATCTTTGTTGAAGAAGTTGCCTATGGGGGCTGGCTTGGGCGGTGGTTCGTCCGATGGCGCTTATATGCTCCTTCTGCTCAACCAGATGTTCGACCTTAAACTCTCTCCAGGGCAGTTGGTGGCTTATGCGGCCAAACTGGGTGCCGATTGTGCTTTCTTCACGGTCAACAAACCCGTTTACGCTACAGGTATTGGCGAAATTATGGAGCCGGTAAAGGTCAATTTGGGTGGCTTTACCATCGTAATTGTCAAACCAAATGTTTTTGTGTCTACCAAAGAGGCTTTTGGTGGCATTCCTGTCAAACCTACTGAAACCCCAGTTCGTGACTTGATTTCACGACCGGTTGAGGAATGGAAAGACTGTATCTTTAACGATTTTGAACAGACTATCTTCCCGCTGCATCCCGAAATTGCCAAGGTGAAAGATGATCTCTATAAGGCTGGCGCTGCCTATGCGGCTATGACCGGCTCTGGCGCTTCTGTGTTCGGACTCTTCCGAAACAATCCGCCTGAAGGCCTCGATAAACAGTTCGGCGGCTATTTCTATTACCAAACTAAATTGAAGCCAATATGATATTTTATTATTCTTCGACTGGCAATTCACAATGGGTGGCCGAAAAACTCGAACACTTGCTCGAAGAAACTCTCTTTTCTATTAATGTAATAGCTAAAGACGGTTTCAATGCTTGTGATTACGAGTTCGAAGAAAATGAACGACTTATTTTTGTTTTCCCCGTACATTCTTGGAATGTGCCTGCTACGGTGGTGAACTTCATCAATAAGTTCACTTTCGAAGGCTCCCCTAAATCGGTCTACGCCGTTTGCACTTGTGGCGACGACTGCGGACTTACCGATAAGGAACTGGCTAAATTGTTAGAAAAAAAAGGACTCAAGTTAGACGCTTGC
>JAKSKS010000047.1 GCA_024401615.1 Paludibacteraceae bacterium | reverse complement strand
CGCGTCAATAGATTGTCGTGTCAAGCACGACAATGACACGGTTTTCACGCTCGCCATCTTCAACGAAGTCGTAAATACCGTCAACTTTAACTTTTGACAAATGAAGAGGAGACTTAATCTTGCACTCTCCTAATGTTTTAATCGTGAAATCCATATTCATAGATCATTAATCTTTTGTTTGTCGCAAATTTAGATTATTTATTGTATTGTTTCACCAAGAAAGCCGTTAAAATGTTGTGACTTTTTTCGGTAAGTTACGGATTGAAACTTTGCAATAAATTAAGGAAATTATATACCAATCAGTAGCAAAATAATAGTTAACTAACAAAACGGCCTTTTATGACATAGTTGCCATTTGGAAAGGCCTGGAAAACAGCCATCGAAGATGTCTTAGAAAACTCCCTAACGGAGAAAACGAAAACATCAGAAAACTACAACTACCATTTGGTATATAAACACCTAAATTAATGTTTTAAGCATTCGCCTCCATATGGTCCACAATAGCCTTTTTCACCTCTTCCATCAGCCATTTAGGGGTTGAGGTGGCACCACAGATGCCAACAGACTCAACACCGGCCAACAAAGAGAAGTCAATCTCGTCGGGACCAGAGATCATAACAATATTATCGTTATGGCGTTTGCACTCGTTAAAGAGCACGCGACCATTAGAACTTTTAGCACCAGAAACAAAGAACACCAAATTGTGTTGTGCAACAAACTTGACAATCTTTGGAATTCGGTTTGCCACCTGACGGCAGATGGTGTCGTTGAACTGGAAGTCGCAAGCAGGATTGATGCGTTCCTTAATCAACTCAACGATGGCCTTAAAGCCGTCGATAGACTTAGTGGTTTGAGAGAAGAGTTTGATGTTCTTATTGAAATTGACCTTAACCAAATCGTCGGGGCCTTCCACCACAATAGCCGTTCCATTGGTTTGACCAACCAAGCCATTCACTTCGGCGTGGCCGATTTTGCCATAGATGACAATTTGTGTCGAATCGGGGTCAGATTCGAGGAACGCCTTCTTGATGGTTTGCTGCAAATGCAGCACCACAGGGCAGGTAGCATCTATAATAGTGATGCCGTTGCGCTGTGCCACCTCGTAAGTGGTAGGCGGTTCGCCGTGGGCACGCAAAAGGACACGCGTGTTAGAGAGGGAAGCAAACGTATCGTGGTCGATAGTGTGCAGCCCCTGCTTAGCCAGGCGGTCAACCTCCATACTGTTGTGGACAATGTCGCCCAAACAGTAAAGCGGTCCCTCGGCCTTCATTTCTTCCTCAGCCTTTCGGATGGCAGTGACCACCCCGTGGCAGAATCCGGAATTATCGTCAATTTCAACCTTCATGATTAATCAAGCCTCTGCTCTTTCCTTAAACAATTTAAGAATGAACTCCTTCTGTTCCTCGCGGGTGATGTGTCCGTTGTCGAGGACAACAGCGTCGTCGGCCTTGCGGAGCGGGCTAACCTCACGGTGTTCGTCGATATAGTCGCGCTGCTTCACATTCTCGAGAATAGCCTCGAACGGCTCTTCCTGACCCTTTTCCTTCAACTCGAGGAAACGGCGTTGCGCGCGCACCTCAGCATCGGCAGTCATAAAGATTTTCAATTCAGCATCAGGGAAAACGGTAGTACCTATATCGCGTCCGTCCATCACAACACCCTTCGCCTTACCCATTTCCTGCTGCAAAGCCACCATAGCCTCGCGGACAAACGGAAGTGCGGCAACGATAGACACCTGTGAAGACACCTTGAGCGAACGAATTTCGTTTTCAACGTTTTCGCCATTGAGGTAAGTATCGGCCTTACCCTCGGCGTTCTTTTTGAATTCTATTTTAACTTGTGGGAGGAGCGAGCGAAGTTTCACCTCCTCAACCTTACCATCGTTAATCAAGTTCTTCTGCTGGCAGAACAAAGTAACGCAACGGTACATTGCGCCGCTGTCAACATAAACATAACCCACCTCGCGGGCGAGGTCTTTAGCCACTGTGCTCTTACCACAAGAAGAATAGCCGTCGATGGCTACAGTAATTTTTTTCATTCTTTTTCAGTTTTTCTAAAGTCGTCAATACAAGTAGAAAGGTTGATGCCAAACACGCCACCCGAAGGGCCGTAGATAGCATAAGACGCGCCCAAAGAGAACTTATAGACGTGTAAATTAGCACCAAACGACCACCCAGCGGCACCGCCAGCGTTCTCCATAGAGAACTCTTTATGACGGCGATGGTTGTAGGCGGCCATCACCGAGAAGTTCTTGTTAGGGATGAACTCAGCGCCAATAATCATGTGGCGCATAAACATATCTCCCCAAGAGACATCGGCCTTATATTCGGCCTCGACATAAGAAGAAGACGCCTTGTAGAGAGACGATTCCTTCACATAATCGAAGTTCCACTTGTTCAATTTTGTATAAGTAAGGTTGAAACGGAAAGGCGCGTGTGCCAACTTTTTAGTTATGCCAACCTGCACATCCCAAGGCAACGATTCACGCTCGTCTTCGTAAGGCGAGCACTGCACGCCAAAATTACGGACAGCAAGTCCGGCCGAGAAGAATTTCTCTGGCAGATAGTAAACCGCACCCAAGTCGAGCGCCAAGCCAAAACTTGAATAATCCTCAATATGGCTGTAAACCGGCTTCAAAGCCAAGCCCATAGAGAAGTGAGAAGCCAAGCGGCGGTTATAAACCAACGCCAAATCCATATCGGAAGCCGAGAAGGTACCGTCGGGGGCATCGTACTCGTTGTAAGCATCGAACGACCCGTAGTTCAAGAAAGTGAACCCCACGCCCCACCAACTTACACTGTCGATAGCCTGGCCATAAGCAGCAGAACCATAATTGGCATCGGCAATGTAGTTGAAATAAGAAAGAGAAGCAGAAGAACTTGGAGCCAAAGACAAAAGGGCCGGGTTCTGCTGCATTAGGGTTATATCGCCACTATGTAGAGAGACATTGTCGCCACCGAGCGCAGAAGCCGAAGCCGAGGTAGGCAGTGTAAGGAACTGGTATGCCTTACTGCCACCATAAGCAAAAGCATTGGCTGCCACACCGAGTAGCGCAACTAAAGATAAGAAGGTTCGCTTCATAAATTCATTTTTTGAAGTCAGGAAGACAAAAAAATCTTCCATAACAGAATTCAAATATAACACAAATTTGAATAAAAACGTGGAAAAGAAGGTTGCTATTGCCTAATTTTGCAAAAAACGAGTAGTAAATGAAATGAATACAAACATAATAGAGAGCAAACGCGAGCCCAACTTTATAGCACTGACACCATTGATTGTGTTTTTGTGCTGCTACCTTGTAGCCTCAATACTGCTTAACGACTTCTACAAAGTGCCCATAACGGTAGCGTTCATGGTATCGTCGGTATACGCGATAGCCATCACCAAAGGACTGACCCTCGACCAGCGTGTTGCACAATTCAGCAAAGGAGCCGGCAACAAAAACATTATGCTGATGATATGGATCTTCATTCTTGCAGGCGCGTTTGCAAGCAGCGCCAAAGGGATGGGAGCCGTAGACGCCACCGTAAACGCCACCCTGCATTTGCTGCCCGAAAGTCTGCTGTTGCCAGGCCTCTTCCTCGCATCGTGCTTCATTTCGCTGTCAATAGGCACATCGGTAGGCACCATAGTGGCCCTAACGCCCGTAGCGGTGGGTATTGCCACACAAACGGGCGGCAACCTGCCTATGGTGGTGGCCATAGTGGTAGGGGGCGCGTTTTTCGGCGACAACCTTTCGTTCATTTCCGACACCACCATAGTAGCCACCCAGACCCTTGGCTGCAAAATGAGCGACAAGTTTAAAGCCAACATCAGAATAGCCCTACCGGCAGCCATAGCGGCACTTGCCTACTACACCTATGCCGGACTACACGTGCAGACCCCCAACGACCTACCCGCCACCGAATGGATAAAAGTGCTACCCTACATTGCCGTGTTAGGCACTGCCATAGCCGGAGTGAACGTGATGATAGTGCTAACACTTGGCATTGTGCTGACAGGCATTGTTGGCATAAGCACGGGCACATACGACCTTTATGGCTGGTTAGGGCATATGAGCAACGGCATTATGGGAATGAGCGAGCTGATAATCGTCACCCTTTTGGCAGGCGGGATGCTTGAACTCATCCGCTACAACGGAGGTATTGACTACATTGTGCAAGGCCTCGGCAAACGTGTGGAAAGCCAGCGCGGCGGCAAACTGACAATAGCCCTGCTGGTGGTGTTGAGCGACCTCTGTACCGCCAACAACACCGTGGCAATCGTCACCGTGGGCCCCATTGCCCAAGAGTTGACCAACAAATATGGAATAGACAAACGGCAAGCAGCCAGCCTGCTCGACACCTTCTCGTGCTTCGCACAGGGTTTGATACCTTATGGAGCCCAACTGTTGATGGCCGCCGGTTTGGCCAAGATTGCCCCAAACAGCATAGTGCCCTACATGTACTACCCCATGATTTTGGGTGTGGTAGCCCTAATTGCAGCCTGCAGAGGCAGCAAAAAACAATAACGGGAACACAAGCAGGCGCAGCGGTTTGGTAAAGCGCAAAAAAATGCGTATAATTGCAGATAATTCAAGGGAATTATATACCAATCGGTAGCAAAGTAATAGTTGATTAACAAAATGGCCTTTTAGGACATAGTTGCCAATTGAAAAGGCCTGGAAAACAGCCATCGAAGATGTCTTAGAAAACTCCCTAACGGAGAAAACGAAAACATCAGAAAACTCTTACTACCATTTAGTATATAAAGTATATAAACATCTAATTCAAACTATAAAGGAAGAAGCTGAAAATCCGAAAAAAAGAGTAGGCATGGATAGTATTTTTATTAATAGACATGAAAGTTGTAATGAAGAAATTAGGGATTATGCTTACCCTGATTGTTGCTTGTTTCGCCTTACCCGCTTGTGACAATGACAATGACGACAACGACGGAGACCGAACACCAGTATCGAACGTAAGCAGTCAAATCGTGAAGAACTGGCAGATGGTCAACATTTTTTCTGTTACCGTTGACGATAAAGGCAACGCACAAAAAGAAGAAGGACACATGATGCAGTCAGCATTATGGGAATTTAGAAATGACGGCTACCAGTACATTGTGCTTGACGGCATTCCAGCAGTAGAGCGCTATGCGTATACCGTAAAAGGCAACAAAATCACATTGACCCAAGACGTTCAAGATAATCCTGAAATAATAACAGGAACAGCAGCCATATCAAACGGCACCATGATTCTTGATCTTTACGTTTATGGTGAAGACAACAAGAACGAATATATGGAATACATCTTCCAACAGGTTAACTAACAACGTATGGACGACAAATTAATTTCCGCATTCGAAGACAGGCTGATTGACAACCTATTGCGCATAAGCAAAGACAACGGGCTAACAGAAGGCCGTTTGCTGCAAACAGAAGACATAGGCAAACGCTGGCAAGAACTTGCCCCCGAATACATGGCCGACGCAGTGCCATCGATACAAGACTACCCATCCTTCTCGGTAGGCTGTGCCCTCTATTTAGGTATGGGAGTTGCATGGGGCTGGGACGCTGACTGGAACACCTACAAGACCGCAGCGTATAAGAGTTTCTACGGAGACCAGGGATTCGACAATATGGACGACCATATAACAGAGCACCTTTACGGTCTGCGCAAATGGACCACCGAGGCCAAGCAGTTTCAAGACAAAGTGAAACAACTTGCCGAAGCCACTGTAACAGCCATCCGCCACGAAGGTGTGGAGCCACAAAGCCAACAAGCCTTCTACCTTTTCCATAGCGCCTGCAAAGTGATGTACTTTCTTGGCGCGAGCATCGGTTTGAAACGCATGGGCTACAAATTCGAGAAAGTGGATTTTAATTAAAGCGACCCAAAAGCGCACCATAACGCAAAATAACAAACGCACACCCACCAGTTAAATGGCAGGGTGTGCGTTCTTGTTTTGGAGTAAAAGACTTATATTTGCAGTAGAATACCAAACTTTACTAATTATGTTTAAACTTATCAAATGGCTATTCTTTTTAGCCCTAATTTTTGTAGCAGGATGTTTCATTATCGGATTCTTCTCTGAAGACGAGGAAACAGAAGAAGCAACCACAGAAGCCACATCGGGCAACGACGCCGCCCGCAGCATAGAAGAGCAGGTTAAAAACATAGAACGCGGAGGAAGCGGCAAGAAGACTACCAAAACAACCCCAACCGGTTGGGGTACCGGCAGTGTGAGAAGCATCAGCCAAGCCGAGTTTAAGAGCCTTGTAGCCAACTACAGCACCGCAAAAACCAAATATATAGGTCAAGGTCCGGCAATAGTTGACATATATGCCACATGGTGCGGGCCCTGCAAACAGTTGTCGCCAATTTTAGACAAGATGGCCAAAAAGTACAAGGGCAAAGTACAGTTCTACAAAATGGACATCGACAAATCGAGCGCAGTACAGAATGCCTACAGAATCAACTCCATACCTACCCTACTCTTCTGCAACGGAGGCAAGATAGAAATCATACAAGGCGCCCCAAGCGAAAGCGACTTGAACCAGTTGATAGCAGAAATGCTGTAGAATACCATTAGGCGACCTCTACAAATTCACCGTTGTTAAAATTCCCCAGGTTATAACCTTCCCCAACTTTTCAGCGTTTTTCGTTTTATTTGTGGCATCTTGCTGTTTGTCAGTTAGTCACAGTGCACGCACTGCTCCTTCCTTCCGCATAGCAATCTGCTCGCAAAAATTCCAAAAACCGCTTGAAATTAATTTATAGAGGCCACCTTTAGTTTCGGAATTAATGATTAATTTTGCGTAAATAAAATATAAGTAAATAAAATGAAAGACTTAAGCTATGCACTTGGCATGATGGTTGCCAACGACTTCAAGAGAGGCGTATTCAAAGGAATTGACGTAAACGAATTTGCAGCAGCCTTTAAGGACGTTTTCAACGGTGGCCAACCACGTTTGGGTGCAAACGAAGCCAACCAGATAATTAACGCCTACTACCAGAAGGCACAGCAAGAAGCATTTGAAGGCAACAAGAAAGCCGGCGAAGCCTACCTTGCAGAGAACAAGAAGCGCGAAGGCGTTATTACCACCGCAAGCGGTTTGCAGTATGAAATTATTACCGCAGGCACCGGAGCAAAGCCAAAGGCAAGCGACACCGTACGCTGCCACTACGAAGGCCGCCTTTTGAACGGCGAAGTATTCGACAGTTCTTACGCCCGCCAGCAACCAGCCGACTTCCCAGTAAACGGTGTAATTCCTGGTTGGGTAGAAGCCTTGCAGTTGATGCCAGTAGGTTCAAAGTGGAGACTCCACATCCCATCAAACCTTGCCTACGGCGAACAGCAGGTAAGCGAACAGATTCAGCCAAACTCTACCCTTATTTTCGATGTAGAGTTGCTTGAAATTTTGGCAAAATAAATAGACAAACGGCACAACTTTTGAAATAAATCATCGAGAAAGTTTAGTTCCAAATATTTAGCAAATGAGAAAACTAATAATTGCAGTTGCCAGCCTATTGGCCGTAGCAAACGTACAGGCAGCCGGCAAAACCAGTTTGAAGACATCGAAAGACAGCGCAAGTTACGCTTTGGGAGTAAATGTAGGTGTTAGTTTGAAACAGCAGTTGAGCACCCTTCCTGGCGGATCTGTTGATATGGAGATCTTCTCAGAAGCCCTTAACAGCAGCATCAAGTCGAACGACACTTCTAAACTCGCAATTACACCGAGCAAGACACCAGCCATCATCAACATGTATATGCAGCGCGTTCAGGACGAGCAGAACGCAAAAGACAAAGCCGCAAACGACATTTGGATGGCCAACAACGCAAAGAAGCCAGGTGTGAAGACCACCCCAAGCGGTTTGCAATACGAAGTGCTAAAAGAAGGTAATGGTATTAAGCCAACTGCAACCGACAAGGTTAAGGCGTTCTACAAAGGAACACTTACCAACGGCACCCAGTTTGACGGAACTACCGACCAACCAATCGAGTTTGAATTGAACCGAGTTATAAAAGGTTGGACCGAAGGACTCCAGTTAATGAATGTAGGTTCAAAATACCGTTTCTACATTCCTTCGGAGTTGGCTTACGGCCAGCGCCCAATGCCAAATATTCCGGCCAACTCAATCCTCATTTTCGAAGTAGAACTTGTTGACGTAGGCAAAGCGACACCAGCACCTAAACAGCAGCAGGCACCGCAGAGCAAATACAGCTTCAAGCCCTACCAAAGATAATTGACAATTGAGAAGTGATAATTGACAATTGAGAAGTGATAATTGACAATTGAGAAGTGACAATTGACAATTGAGAAGTGACAATTGGCAATTGAGAATTACAAAATAGAAATTAAAAACAAATAATATAGAAATGAAATTAACAAAGGTTGCAGCATTAGCATTTGGTTGCGCTGCATTGATGACAACCGCTTGCAATGGCGACATTAAGAGCGCTGCAAAAAGCAGCAAAGTAGCTACCGCACAAGACACATTCAACTACGCCCTCGGTTTCAACTATGGTAAAGGTTTGATTGAGCAGATGGGCCAGATGCCAATAGGCGACAAGGATGCCGTTATGAACAAGGCAGCCATCATTAAAGGTTTCGCTGAAGCTCTTTACGGCGACTCCACTATGAACGAAGACGCAATGAGAATGTCGGCAGACAACTACTTCCGCACACAGATGGACAAACAGAAAGAAGCAGTAGCAGCCGCATACGCAGAAATGGCAAAGAAATTCGAAGCAGACGGTTACAAAGATCTTGGCAAGCCAACAGACGAAAGAATGCAGGGCTACGATGGTCCAACCGTATTGATGAAGATTATTGAAGAAGGCACAGGCGACAACATCAAGATGACCGACTTCCCATTTATGGACTACGAAGGCAAACTTGCCGCAAACGACACCGTATTCGACACAACCAAGGATAAGGAAGCAGCGCTTCTTTCACCAGCACGCGTTATTCCTGGTTTCGCACAGGCACTTTGCCAGTTGAAGAAGGGTTCAAAGGCATCATTCCTCATCCCATCTGAATTGGGTTACGGTGCCCGCGAAATGGGTCCTATTCCAGCAAATTCAGCACTCGTGTTCACTGTAGACATCAAGGAAGTGTTCAAGAACGAAGCTGATGCGAAGAAGTATATGGAAAAGCTTCACCCAGAAATGAAGCAGCCACAGGCTCCAGCAGCAAAGTAAGTCAATAACAGACTGAAACAAGATAGAAATCCCCAGCCGTTTTGCACGACTGGGGATTTTTACGTTTAGGGAATAATTGCTAACTTTGTTAATATCGCCAACCCGTCAAAAAACGGGCCCTTGGATTTAACAAAAAAAAGAGATAATGACAATTAAAAGAATAGCAGCCATCGCGCTCTGCAGCATGGCACTTGGCACCCTCAACTGCAACGCCAAAAGCAAGAAAGAACCCGCAATAAAGTTTGCAAAAGTAGACACATTCAACTACGCAATAGGAAACAGTTTCGCACAAGGCCTATTAGAACAATTGGAGCGAATGTCCCTTGACAGCAAAGACATCAAAAAGGAAATCATCATTCAGGCATTTGCAGACGCTTTGAACGGGAAAACCGCCATCGACCAAGCCGCAATGGGCAAGGCCGCCGACGAATATATGCAGGCACGCTTTGCCGAAAAGCAGAAGGCTGTTAACGAGGCCTACAACTACCTGGCAAAGACTTACGAAAAACAAGGTTTTGTGGACCTTGGCAAGCCAGTAGACCCAAGACTGGCAGACTACAACGGGCCAACCGTTAGAATGATGCTTATAAAAGAAGGCACAGGCGAACACATTGCCCCATCTGACTTCATCTATATGGACTATGAGGGCAAACTGGCCGCTAACGACACTATATTTGACACAACCGACGGCCGAGAGCCAGCCCTGCTGGCACCCAACCAAGTTATACCTGGTTTTGCACAGGCCGTCTGCCAGTTGAAGAAAGGCTCGAAGGCCATCTTCCTAATACCTTCGGCACTGGCATACGGAGAACACGAAACCGGCCCTATACCTGCAAACTCGGCCCTTGTGTTCACAATCGACGTGAAGGAAGTGTTCAAGACACAGGAAGAAGCCCAAGCCTTCATTGAAAAGCAGAACGGCACAAAATAACTTTCAACGAGAAAGCATTATGGCAGAAACATTCAAACAACAGATATTTGTGGCAGCATGCCCAAGTTTTTTCCCAGCAACCGGTTTTGAGATGGCAAAGCAGTTGGCAAAGGCCTACCGCAAAGACATCTGCTTCCTTGGCATCTGCTTTGGCAAAAAGGCGCTCGACACCCAGACATATGAAACCGCTTTTAGCGGATGGGTAAACGAGCACAAGCAAGACTGCCCCGAAGTGAACCTCACTTACAAAGTGATGTCCCCCGCAGACGACTTCACAGAAACAATAGAGGCAACCGAGGCATCGATGTTAGTCTTTCAATTGCACGAGAAAGCACAACCATTCAACAAAATACAGTCGTTGCTCGACATCTGCAGAAACTTGAGAATACCCTACTTCTTCGTAAGAGAAGGACAGGAAATATCGTTCAGCCGCATACTGGTACCTGTTGGCTTCCTAATGGAAGAGCGTGAGAAAGGTCCGTTCAGCAGCAGTTTCGGCCGTTTCTTCGACTCGGAAATACTGTTGATGCCGGCAAAAGACTACGGAAGCAAGGCCCGCCAGAACACCGACGCGATAAGAACCGTAATTGAAAAATCGGACATCAAGAACCAAGAGATAGCCGCAACCAAAGACAGTTTCAAGGTAGAACTGGAAGCCGCCCAACTGGCACCCAGCATAGGGGCGAGCCTACTCATGATTTCGGCATCGCGCGACTACGGATTAGACGATATCATCTTCGGTCCGAAAGAGCGAAAAGTCATCAACCAGTGCAGCATTCCCGTAATGGTAATAAACCCACGGGGCGACCTGTATGCGCTGTGCGGATAAGCAAGGCCAAACAGACACCATTAATGGAACTATTAGGAATGAAAAAGGAAAGAAATATATGAGAAAACTACTATTAGGCGCCATTGCAATGGCAATGGCCATTGGTTGCACAAAAGCAGTAACCACAAATGCGCTAACCCTGGTATCGGCAAAGGTTCCATCGTTCACAACGAAACTAACTAAAGAAGAAGCCGAAACTAAGGCAGAAAGCGCCTTTGAGATAAAGAAACTAAGTTACACCCTAAAATACGACCAGGCGTGGTATGACCAAGTGCTGCGACTAGACAGCCTGCGAATGCCATTTACCGTATTTGTATCGGGCGAACGCCCTGCCGACGGATACCCTATCTTCTTATCGCTGCACGGAGGCGGAGGCACAGCGCCAGAAGTAAACGACCAGCAATACGAGAACCAAAAACACCTCTACGACAACTTTCTACCCAGCCAGTGCATTTATATTGCTCCGCGCGCGCCCTTCAACACGTGGGACCTATGGTTCAAACCCGAATTAGACTCACTGCTGACCACGCTGGTAAACTTGGCAGTAGTGAACTTAGGCGGCAATCCGAACCGCGTATACCTAATGGGTTACTCGGCCGGAGGCGACGGCGTGTGGCGCCTGGCGCCCCGATTGGCGGACCACTGGGCAGCCGCATCGATGATGGCAGGACACCCCGGCGATGTTAGCCTGGCAAACCTACGCAACACCCCCTTTATGATGTGGGTGGGTGAAAACGACGAAGCCTATAACCGTAACGCAGAAGTGGCCAAACGTGGTGTAGAAATGGACCAACTGCAAGCCCAAGACACCGCCGGCTACAAACACGTCTGCACAGTGGTGAAAGACAAAGGCCACTGGATGGATTTGGAAGACGGCAAAGCCATAGAATGGATGATGCAGCACACCCGCAACACGATGCCCCAAAAAGTGGTATGGCAACAGGAAGAAGTAACCGAGCGCAGTCTGTACTGGCTGTCGGTACCCCCAACCGTAACACCGCAAAGAGGCGACAAAGTAACCGCAGAAATTGACGAGAACACCATACGCGTTTCGAAATGCAGCTACCCCGAGTTAACCATCTGGTTGAACGATTCGATGGTAGACCTCGACAGCCCAGTGACCATTATCTATGACGGGAAAACCATCTACAAAGGTAAATTCCCCAGAAAGGACAGTGTGATAGAAGAGAGCATCGCGAACAGAAACGACTTCGGTTACTATTTCAGTTCAAAAGTAACTTTACTGATTGAAGTGGTGAAATAACCGCAAATTCCACAAACAACACAAAAGAAAACAGACACATGATAAGCAACCTTATAGCCAAGGCACTAAACCTGCCAGAACGCCAAGTGAGCGCCACCCTGAAACTGCTGGGCGAAGGGGCAACCGTACCCTTCATAGCCCGATACAGAAAGGAGATGACAGGATCGCTCGACGAGGTCCAGATACAGGCCATAGAAGAACAAAACGAAAAGTATGCCGAACTGCAGAAACGCAAGGAAACCATACTATCGACCATAGCCGCACAGGGCCAACTCACCCCAGAGTTGGAACAGAAGATAAAAGACTGTTGGGAAAGCAGCGCCCTTGAAGACCTCTACCTCCCCTTCAAGCCCAAAAAGCGCACACGCGCCGAAGTTGCCCGCCAGAAAGGCCTGGAGCCCCTGGCAAAGCGACTGATGATGCAAATTGTGAGCGACAACGCCGACACCATAGCCGAACGCTATGTGAGAGACGGAGTGGCCAATACCGACGAAGCCCTGAAAGGCGCGCAAGACATTATTGCCGAATGGGTGGCCGAAAGCGAGGGTGCCCGCAACCGAATGCGCCGCACCATGGAACGCACCGCCATCATCAGCAGCAAAGTGGTAAAAGGCAAGGAGGAAGAAGCCGAAAAGTTCAGCGACTACTTCAACTTCAGCGAACCACTACGTCGCTGCACCTCGCACCGCTTGTTGGCCATGCGCCGTGGCGAAGCCGAAGGCTGGTTGCGTGTTGACATCAGTCCGGAAGACGAAGACGACAGTTTGGAACGCATCTCCCAACTATTTGTGAAGGGAAGAAGCGGCACCGCCCTATTGGTGGAAGAAGCGGTTACCGACGGTTACAAGCGATTGCTCAAGCCTTCAATCCAGACCGAATTTTCGGGCAGCAGCAAAGAAAAAGCCGACGAAGAAGCCATAAAGGTATTCGCAGAGAACTTGCGCCAACTGTTGCTGGCCGCACCATTAGGCCAAAAGCGCGTTTTAGCCCTTGACCCCGGTTTCAGAACAGGTTGCAAAGTGGTTTGCCTCGACGCACAGGGCGAGTTGAAACACCACGACGTCATCTACCCGCACGCTCCACACAGCAAAACCACAGAAGCGGCAGCCAGCATAGAGCATTTGGTTAAGAAATACCAGATAGAGGCAATATCAATAGGAAACGGAACAGCCAGCCGAGAAACCGAACAATTTGTACGCGGGCTCAAATTCGACCACCCAGTGCAAGTGTTTACTGTAAGTGAAGACGGCGCATCGGTCTATTCAGCATCGGCCGTTGCACGCGAGGAATTTCCGAAAGAAGACGTTACCGTTAGAGGCGCCGTTTCGATAGGCCGACGACTGATAGACCCATTGGCAGAACTGGTGAAAATAGACCCAAAAGCCATTGGTGTGGGCCAATACCAGCACGATGTGGACCAGAGCAAACTGAAAAAAGCCCTCGACAACACCGTAGTTTCGTGCGTAAACCAAGTGGGCGTGAATGTGAACACCGCCAGCAAGCACTTGCTGACCTACATTTCGGGTTTAGGTCCGCAACTGGCACAAAACATTGTAAACTACCGCACCGAAAACGGTCCGTTCAGCAGCCGTGCCCAACTGAAGAAAGTGCCGCGTTTGGGCGACAAGGCATTTGAGCAGTGCGCGGGCTTCTTACGCATACCCGACGCCAAGAATCCGCTCGACAACTCGGCCGTGCACCCAGAATCGTACAGCGTGGTACAACAAATGGCCAAAGACTTGGGAACAACCGTGCCAGAACTCATCAGCAAAAAGGAGTTGCGCCAGAAGGTAGACTTGAACAAGTACACCACCTCCACCATAGGTTTGCCAACCCTAAAGGACATAATGAACGAGTTGGAGAAACCCGGGCGCGACCCCCGCGAGCAACTGACCGAGTTCAGTTTCGACCCGAATGTGCACACCGTTGATGACCTACGGGAAGGTATGGTATTGCCGGGTATTGTAACCAACATTACCAACTTTGGCGCGTTTGTAGACATAGGCGTCCACCAAGACGGATTGGTACACATTTCGCAAATGGCCGACCGTTACATCAGCACACCGACCGATGTGGTTAGTCTGCACCAACACGTAGAAGTGAAGGTGGTTGAAATAGACCGCAAACGCAACAGAATAGGACTATCGATGCGAAAGTAACCTTATAATAAAAGCGCCCAATTGGAGGGGCGCTTTTATTGTTTTAGCAGGTTATAAGCCCAGTTGATTTCCTTGAATTTTTCGGTCAACTGCTGCTTTAGGAATTCATCTTGAACAGTATCGGGATGATACTTTAAGGCCAAAGATTTATATGCCCTTCGTATTTCGTCTTGTGTGGCTGTAGCGGAAACACCCATCACAGCAAACGCGTGTTCTAAATTCTTCTGTCTACGCTCTGCAGCCGACTCCTTTTGTTGTTGCTGTTGCTGAGAATTATCTTGTGAGCGTTGCTTTCGCTGTTGCGAGTAGCCGTTTGATTGGGCACGCTGGTTCCTGTTTTTGAAATTCGGGCTTTCTTTAGAGTCCTTCTTCTTCTGTTTAGGATCCTTAATACGGTACTTATTGCAAAGGTACTCGACATCTCTCGCCTCCAACTCAAAAAGTTTCATCAATTTCAGGAGTACGCTTACCACATTATTGTTGATACCCTTATTATCGTTAGTCCCCGAATTGACCAAGGCCATAGAAATGAGGTTTTCCATTAACGCATACCGCTCTTGATAGAGCGTATTGCCCACAAACTCTTTGGGAATTGCAATTGAAGGGGCCATACGGCCATTGATCAACCGGTTAAAATGAGCGATTGCCGTTGACGAATTTTCGAAATTATCGGTGAGATATTCCCCCACCCTTCTGCGCTCTTCGTTTGTAACAGTACCATCGGCCTTCACAACAACGGCAAAACAGTAAGCATAGGTTTCAAGAGTATACTCTTCTTTAGACTTCGCCTTGTTACTGGATTTATTGTTGCGGGAGTTATCCGTTTGTTTCGCCCCTTCTTCCTCTTCTTTAGGAACTTCGAGTCGATATTTAGACGCAAGATAGTTCATATCCTTTTCTTCTAACATGAAAAGGCACATATACTTATACAACACACTTGCCACATTTCCGGAAATGCCAACAAACGGTTTATCAGGTTCAGCCATCATCACAATAGAGAACAGCATTTCAGCAAACGCATACCGTTCAGCATAAGATGTATCGTTGATAAAGTTCTTACCAATTTTTGGAGAAACTACATTCTTTTTTTCAATAAAAAAGCTGAAACATTCGTAGATAGCATTTACATCGTAGTCCTTACCAAAATTAGCCGTTATGAAATCATTTACCCTACTTTTCTCCTCATCAGTGACAACCCCATCGGCTTTCACAACAACGGCAAGGCAATACACATAACTTTTCAGTCTGTTAGAAAGATTTTTTGTTTGAGAAGCTTGTTTTTTTTGTTGGTGTTTACGCTCCTCAAACTCTTCTCGACAAAAGTCGTAAGTATACTTATTTTGGTTCTGATTTTCTCTTTCTGGCTTGTTTGGCTTAAACCCATCTGAATCGTAGTATAGATCGCGCAAAATCAGGAAGGAAATTCCAAGCAAAACAACAATACATGTCAACAATGTAGAATCAACTGCCAACCTGATCCCGAGGGAAACAATAAAACAAGATATATGAAGCCACCCTATTATTTCTCTTTTTTTCATAAACAACTTCAAGTTAACTAAACGCAAAATTAACATAAAAAGGGGATGTATCAAAAAGACAATAGTTGAGACTTAGCGGTAATTGGCAGAC
>JAKSKS010000046.1 GCA_024401615.1 Paludibacteraceae bacterium | reverse complement strand
CATCGAGTTTGCCCATTGAGTAATCAGATTCCTTCAACGACAAGTCAAAGCCTTTAGAATCGTATGCGTCGCGGGTCATTTGCGAAACGTACCAAGCCATCTGCAAGTAACTGAGGTTTGCCACACGCTTGTTTTGGTACTGTGCCTTCAACGAATCGTCCTTACAATCGCCTTCTACTTCCTGGTTATACCAGAGAGGGAAGGTATCGTTGTCACCATTGGTGAAGACGATAGCATTTGGAGCCAACGAGCGCAAGTAGTCGCCACCAAAGTCGCGGCAAGTGTAACGGTTCGAACGGTCGTGGTCGTCCCAGTTCTGTTGTGCCATCAATACAGGCACACCCAAGCATGCAACAGAAGCAATAGCGGCTGCAATCTGAGCATTGAGGAATCTCTTCAACAGACCGTAAATAAACATTACACCCAAACCAATCCAAATAGCGTAGGCATAGAACGATCCTGCATACGCATAGTCTCGTTCACGTGGCTGATATGGAGTCTGGTTCAAATAAACTACAATTGCCAAACCGGTCAACACGAACAAGATACATACCTGCCAGAAGGTCTGCATGCTAATCTTATCGTCTTTACCGTTGCCACCAAATTGGTAAAGGATACCAAGAATACCGAGAATGAACGGCAAGAAGTAGTAGCAGTTATGGCCTTTGTTGTTCTTCAACTGATCAGGCATCTGGTCAGCGTCACCACCAACCAACATGTTGTCGACAAACGGAATACCACTGCACCAGTTACCATGTACAATTTCGCCATGGCCCTGAATGTCGTTCTGGCGGCCTACAAAGTTCCACATAAAGTAACGCCAATACATGAAGCCAACCTGATAGGTCAGGAAGAACTTGATATTGTTGAACTGGGTAGGAACTTGGGCTGTTTGTGTCTGACCCATATTCTGGTAAGTGATAATCTTACCGCTTCCTATTGATCCCCATTCCTTATATGCGCTTATGTGTGAAGGTTGACGGCTATACATACGAGGGAGCAACATATTGAATTCAGGACAATACTTGTAATCCTTCTTATGGTCGTACAACACGTAATGGTCGCTTTCAGATTCGTTTGTCTTGATAGCCTTTGCATAAAGCGCTTCGCCTTCATCAATATCCACAGTCCAAGAACCATTACCGTTGTTCACACGGTGATAATCTGCGGCATAAGATTCGCCATAGAAAAGCGGACGGTCGCCGTACTGTTCACGGTTCAAATAACTCTTCAATGAGAACACATCATCTGGTGAGTTTTCGTCCATGGTTGGATTAGCAGCAGAACGGATAACCAATGGAGCATAAGTTGAATAGCCCATCAGCACCATTGCGCAACAAAGCAATACGGTGTTGAGCATTGGGAGCTGCACCTTCTCGCCATAAAAATGGAGAACATAAACAAGCGCACCTACCAACACGATAGCAAGGAACAAGTGTGAACCCTTGCCAGAACCGAAGAATGGAATACCAAGCAGGATAATTGTTGCAACGAAAATCGCCACCAACTTCATGTGCTGGTTGCTGCCTCGAGTCACTTCCGAATTAACTACTGTTCCTGTGTTGCCAGTAAGGAAAAGACCCCAAACCAACAAACCGATAAGGATAATAGCATAAATTACCACACCAGTGTTGTAAGGCAAGCCTAAACCGTTGACGAACGCCAACTCGAACCAACCAGCAACCTGTGCGAAGCCAGGAATGAGACCGTAAAGAATTGCTGCCAAAATGAAGCAAGAAACCACCAATGCGATAATAGCACCCTTTGTGGTAGGATTTTCGGTCTTGCGGTAGTAGTAAACCAATACAAGTACTGGAATTGAAAGCAAGTTCAACAAGTGGACACCGATAGACAAGCCCATCAAATAGGCGATGAGCACCAACCAACGGTTAGCGTATGGTTCGTCGGCACAGTCTTCCCACTTCAACATACACCAGTAAACAACGGCGGTAAACAACGAAGAAGAAGCGTAAACTTCACCTTCTACAGCCGAGAACCAGAAAGTGTCGGAGAAAGTATAAGCCAAGGCACCAACCACGCCGGCGCCAAGTATTCCAATTACCTTACCCAATGAAACTTCGCCATTGTTCTTGAAGACTTCCTGTGGAACTTCAATACGACGGGCAATATGGGTAATTGTCCAGAATAGGAACAAGATTGTGAAACCACTACACAACGCAGAATAAGCGTTCACCATTTTTGCCACTTGTGAAGGGTCTGATGCAAACAATGAGCAAATACGGCCCAACATCATAAAGAACGGTGCACCTGGCGGGTGACCAATTTCCATCTTGTAAGATGTTGCAATGAACTCGCCACAGTCCCAGAAACTGGCTGTTGGCTCAATCGTCATTAAGTACACTGCACAGGCAATGGCGCAAACCACCCACCCGACAATGTTGTTTAACTGTTTAAAACGTTTCATTTATTATTTAAGAATTCTTTTGTATTCTCTTCGAAAATCGCCTTTTTCGACAATTAGACTGCAAATTTACTCAAAATTGTGAGTTATATGCCATTAAAAATGAAAATATATGCGTGGCAAGTCACCTGCAGGCAATTGAACTTCAGTTTTACTCCAACGGGATGGCAACTCCCAACTGAAAGGCCAGGTTTCTAACAAAGTTTGTGCTTTGCGGATAATTGAAGAAGGCATAACCCGCATTTGAGTATGAATAGTTTAGGCCGCCACTTACTTCTAAATAACGAGCAAGAAGCACTCGGCTGTGCAAACCGGCTTTAAAGGCACTTCCATACGTGAAATCGTCGTAGATATACACCCAATGTTCAGGGCCTGTTGCCGGATTGTGCGTATCGGTCTCCACATTAAACGAGAGGGTTTGTCCCATACCAAACAGCACTTTTCCACCCACCAGCACCCTACTGCTAACGGGCACATCGAAATAAACGCCGGGCATAAACTGGTAGGTTTTCGCCTTATTCGACTCGAAAGCCACATAATGGCTCTGCACACCATTTTCAGGCACACGGAAATAATCCTCGTCAAGTTCAAACTGGTTGAAAAACATAGAGGTTTCGCAACCAATGCCCACATAACGGAAAGGGAAATAAGCCCCCTCGAGGCTGTAGCCATAACCAATCTTATGTTTGAAACGGACGAACTGCTTTTCATAAGTCTCGGCAGGATCTTCACACATTCCCAACGAGTTGATGTCATTTCCCCAAGGCGACACGTGCACATTCACACCAATGAAACTCGGATTGCGGCCATAGTAAGTGGGACGTCCACGACGCGGATTTGCAAACATACATTCGGCCAATCCATAACCCAAGTTACCAGAAACCACCCCCAATCCGGCACCAGCCAGCACATCGCTACCCCAATGCTCGCTATTGAGAATACGACTAACGCCCACCAAACTGGCCAAAGTGTAGCCGCCTATGCTGTACCAGACACTTTTTGAGCCATATTCGCGGTGCAGCAGAGTTGCACCCGTAAAGGCCGTGAATGTGTGTCCCGACGGGAAGGAATTATGGAAGTATTCGTCGTTAGGACGGGTTCTGCCCCAGGTGTTTTTCAAACCTTCAGTCAATCCGGCGGTAATCGCCCCCGAAAAACCTGTTGCCGCCAACAACTGCCCCCATGTTTGGCTTTTGCCTTTCACGCCACAGGCACGAAGTCCCAAAAACACCACTCCGGGAAGTGTCTGCACCACATCGTCGGCACTGTTGTGGAAATCAAAAAGATGGTCTTCACGGAACTTTAATATATCGTTATCGAAATGGCGGACAACACAGGCGCCCCCCAACAGCAATGCGGGTGCAATCGTCTGTTTCCATTTAAAGGCATGACATTCACAACCAACATTTGTTTGAACGATGGGCGACAAGGTGTCTGATGTCTGAATCGGCAACAGCGAGTCGGTTTGGGCAAAAGAACTTTGTCCATACACCAGCGCCAAACAAACTATCAGGATTCGCAACACCGCCATAGCAAATTAGCACAATGCTTTTAATAACACATAAACGGCATAGCCCAAATAAGTGCCTACGGCATAGCCAATTAAACCTACCGTTATGCCAGGGCCTACCACTTCGCGGTTCTTCAACGTTCCGGCCATAACAGGAACGAACGCTGGGCTGGTAACCAATGCGATAGAACTAATCAGCGTGGTATCGGCATCTACCCTCAACAACACATTCAACAAAATGTGCATAAAGAAAGGGCCAAGGGTTACAAACAGCACGAACAGGAAGAAATCGAAGTCGAGGTTGCTGAACATATCTTCGCCCACATTCGAAGCCACAGCAATACTGAACACCAATATCAGGTAGACACCCGCATCGAACGTATGCGGCAATGAGTTTACCCGGCGGTCTAACGATGCAACTATGGCCAAGAAAGAGATAGACAGCATAAAGACGGCCATAAACGCGTCTTTTGAGAAAGGAAGGGTTACAAGGTACCCCACACCCAAAATCAAGATGGTTAAACCAAATGCCTTCAGCAGTGGCACCCGGTTTTTCTTAGCAAAAAGTCCGAAGAACAGTTCTTTCTCCTCTTCTTTAACGACTTCACCAGCACCCCCCTCTTCACTTTTTGCCGACTTGAACGCTGGCAACACCAGCCTTGTGATAAACTTACCGGCAATGATAACAACCACCAGATAAATGGCTCCCACCAATATCTGGTAGATTTGCGCTTGAAGGAAGGTATCGTTGTCGACACCCGCAACAGCCTTAATGGTGGCCATATTGGCGGTACCACCGGTATACAACCCTACAAACATGGCTGAAACACCCGCATAATGTTCGGGGTTAGACTGTCCAAACAAATAGAACCCGGCAACGGCAAGCAACACGCACGCCAACAAACCGGGAAAAAGGGATTTTACAAAATTTGGAGCCAAATGCTTCCATGAACGCACATCGGAAGGAAACAGCATGAGCGGAATTGCCAACGGTACCGACGCACTTGAAACGGCCAGTAGTGTGCTTTTCACCACTTCGGCATCGCCTAAAGCCGGAAGTATACCCGACAAACCCACCAAACAGCCAAGCGTATAGGCAATTACAACACTGCCAAGTTTGGCCATAAAATTGTATTTATAAGTGAGCCACAACACCAACAAAGGTGTCAGTAAACAATACACTACCAGTAAAAGTACAATCATAGAGTTCTATTTTTATGCAAAAATACAACGAAGAGCGTACAAAACGATGATTACACAGCAAATAAACGTTCAAACCCAGCAGAAGGGGCACCAATTTCATCCATTTTTCACAGCTCACTCAAAACACCACATTCCGTGAATTATAAAGCAAAAAAGTGCTTATATTTCACGGAATGTGGCAAAAATTTGAAGATTCCGTGAATTATAACGCATTTTTCGTTATTTTTGCTCAAAACAAAGGGATTGCTTATGTTAATTGGAAGAAGAAAAGAAAGACAATGTTTAGTTGACATTCTTGAAAAAAAAGAATCCCAATTCTGCGTTGTTTATGGCAGGCGTAGAGTCGGTAAAACTTTTCTGATTAGGGAATCGTTCAACTACCACTTTACATTTCAACACACAGGAGTGGCAAATGGCACAACCAAACAGCAGTTAACCGCATTTCGCGACTCATTGCGAGCAGCCGGTCTGAAAAAGTGCAGACTGCCCAAGAACTGGTTTGAAGCATTCGATTTTCTATATGACCTCATCAAGCAATCGACCGACACAAAAAAAATCATCTTCATTGATGAACTGCCTTGGATGGACACACCCAGATCAAGCCTCGTATCTGCATTAGAATACTTTTGGAATGCACAGGCGACTGCACGTGCCGAAAAAGATGTCTACCTTATAGTTTGCGGAAGCGCGACTTCTTGGATTTCCAAAAACATATTCCACAATCACGGAGGCCTTTATGGAAGAATCACTCAAAGGATATTCCTACAGCCATTCACTTTGCTGGAATGTGAACAATACGCTAAAGTTAGCGGATTAGAAATGGAACGCATCGACATCGCTATGGCCTATATGATATTCGGAGGAATTCCGTACTACTGGAATTTTTTAGACCGTTCTTTGAGTCTTCCACAAAATATTGACAGCATTTTTTTCGATGCGAACGCTAAATTAAAGAACGAATTTAATGCGCTTTATCATTCCCTCTTTAAAAACCCAGACCCTTATATGGCCGTTGTTACTGCTTTAGGGAAAAAGAAGGTTGGATTGCGGAGAGAAGAGATTATTCATAACACAGAACTTAAAGATAGTGGAGAATTGTCGCATGTTCTCGACGATTTAGAATTATGCGGTTTTATCCGTTCCTACTCTTCATTCGGTAAGAAAACTAAAGAAACACTTTACCAGCTCATTGATAGTTTCACCCTCTTCTACTTCCAATTCATTGATAACAATTCAAGTCAAGATCCACATTTTTGGTCAAATCAAATAGCATCACCAAAAATTTCCACATGGTTAGGGTTAGCCTTCGAGCGTTTGTGTCTGCTCCATGTCGACCAAATAAAGGTTGCGCTTGGCATCTCGGGGATTGCTTCGGAAGTCTGTTCCTGGTACACCAAACCAACGGAGGAACACCAAGGCGCACAAATCGACCTTCTTATTTGCCGAAACGATAATGTCATCAATTTATGCGAAATGAAATTTTCCACAACAAAATACGTGGTTAGCAAAGAACTGATAGATGCTATGCAAACCAAAAAACAGATTTTCAAGCAAGTGACTAAAACCCGGCATGCGATACACCTTACCCTTGTAACAACTAATGGCATTGCCCACGAAGGTGCTAATTGGGGCTACTTACAACGTGAAATTTGCCTTGATGACCTGTTTTGCTAAAACACCACATTCCGTGAATTATAACGCAAAAAAGTGCTTATATTTCACGGAATGTGGCAAAAATTACAAGATTCCGTGAAGTATAACGCATAAAATCGGTTATACTTCACGGAATCTCAATCTTCGGCAATTTTACCATATTTCACTTCACTACCCACTTTTGCACAAACACACCGTTTGTCGCATATTGGCGCACGATAACCACCTGTGGGTTTAAATTGGACAATAGTTGCGGTTTCCATTCTGATAGTGTAGTCAACAGACGGCCCTGCACATCGAGTACCTCCACTTTGTAGACGCCTGCCGCTTCCACATCATTAGCAACTTCAGTTATTTGAGTCGCATCGTCGCAATAAGGTTGAGAGAACTGCACACCCAAATCGAATTCTTTATCGGGTACAGCCTCTATGTTTTCAGCCACAACCTGTTCACCCGTCCACGAAGTTAGTCGGAAAGAATAGGGTCCCACTTTTGTTTTGTCGCCTCCCAATCCGCCAGGGTATACAAAATAGTTATACATTTCGCGGTGAATGTTCACCCAAGAACCGTCGTCGTCAAGAAACTCAACTGTTTTGAGCGCCACAAACAGATTGCTGAACATGGCTTTAAAATAATAGGGACTGGTGCCCGCATCGTAAAATACGCGTATTGTTTTTTGTTCCTCTGCCAACGGACAAGGCACAAACTGCCACTTGATTGGGACACGGCCTGCCTCGAGCGTTGCCACCTTCACAAACGAACCGGTAGAAAAATCAATATCACCCGGTTTACATTCTGGGCAGCGGTCCACCACTTTAATTGTAATGTCTCCTATTGGGCCGTAGGCATGAATACACGCGCCACAAGCCATACTGCTATCGTATTGGGAATGGTTAAGGGCACAAGTGTAGATGTCGTCTTCATCTACCCAAATGCCACAGTTTCCGCCATTGCTACCTGCCACGCCCCCATACTGTGTACCTTCGCCCGTATACCAGGTGGTGTCGCAGAAGGTCTGCGAAGTTGCGGCAGAAAAAGAGATTACGCCACAAAAGAACGCAACTCGTTTTAGAAATTCAAACACTCTCATAACACAAAACTTACTTCAAAAACATATCCATAAATAACATTCTACCTTGTTCAGTAACCATCAAAGTATCGAACACATGTTGTTCCTGTCCGGGTTTGTAATAGCCCTCGTACATGTTAACGATGGTGTCACCTTCGAACAAAGGCCGGAAATTCATTTCGGTAGCCTGACGGGGATGGTGATGGAAGCCGACCACATCGGCCAACCAACCTTTTTCTTCAGCAGTCAACTCGTCATAATCCTTCAACCATTCGGTTGCAATTTCCTTTCCATATTGTTCTTGATATGGAGGCAACGACTTACCATGCAGAAGTCTGGCTTTCGGGCAACCAATATCGTGCAACAGAGCCGCTATATGTAACAAATTAACGAGATGTTCGTCACATCCCATTGCTTTAGCCAAGCGTACAGTATAGTCTGCCACATCGAGCGTATGCCTTATCTGCTCGGCAGTTGGAGGGTTTTCTTGGTAGAAATCTTCCATTCGTTTTTTTATCAGTTCAACGGTCCGCATAATCTATTGATTTTCCAGACGGAAAATTACAGAATTATAACACCTTTTGAAAGAAAAGTCACAAACAATTGAATCAAAAATCCATTTTATTGTGTTGAATAACACCTAATTTTGAAATTGTAGAAATAGATGATACATTTATCTTTACATTCGAACGCTACAAATAAAACTAACTACTACCATGAAGTTAACAGATTCATTAAAAAAAGGTTTGAGGTTTTTAACCGCGTCGGTTCTAACGACGACCGCCCTCAACGCCACAGCAGCAACTCCGGCATTTCCTGGAGCCGAAGGCTATGGAATGTATACCACCGGCGGACGCGGAGGTAAAGTCTACCACGTCACCAACCTTTCCGACGACGGTAAGGAAGGTTCATTACGTTACGCCGTAAACCAAAAAGGAGCCCGCACCATTGTTTTCGATGTAAGCGGTATTATTGAACTGAATTCCCAATTAAGCATTAGCAACGGCGATATTACCATTGCCGGCCAAACAGCACCGGGCGACGGTATCTGCTTGAAAAACTATAACATGTACGTTAATGCCAACAACGTCATCATCCGCTTCATGCGTTTCCGTTTAGGTACCGACAAACCCGATTCCGACGGCACCCAAGACCGCGACGCTATTTGGGGCAGAAACCGTAGCGACATCATTCTCGACCACTGCTCTATGAGTTGGTGTACCGACGAATGTGCCTCGTTCTACGGCAATAAAAACTTCACTATGCAGTGGTGCTTAATTGCAGAAAGTTTGCGAGGTTCGCTCCACCCTAAAGGTTACCACGGTTATGGTGGTATTTGGGGCGGACAAGGAGCGAGTTTCCACCACAACATGTTGGCCAATAACGACAGCCGAAACCCACGCCTTTGCGGTAGCCGCTATACCAACCAACCCGACCTTGAAATGGTTGACCTCCGCAACAACGTTGTTTACAACTGGGGCAACACCAACAGCGGTTATGCAGGCGAAGGTGGCAACTACAACTTTGTCAACAACTACTACAAGAGCGGACCGGCTACAAAGTCGAGCATCAAATACCGCATTTTCGAAGTCTATGCCGACGACGGCACCAACTCACAACCCAAAGGGGTTTACGGTCACTTCTACGTTAGTGGCAACTACATGAACGAGAAAGGCGCCAACTGGGACTGGAACGGCATGGACATCAACAACGGCAACTTGAGTTACCTTTCAAAAGACTTGGTTCGTTCGAACAGCGAATTCAAGCATACTGCCGTTACTACCCATACCGCAGAAAACGCATTCAAAAAGGTATGTGCTCTTGCCGGCGCATCGCTTAAACGCGACGCTGTTGACGCACGTATTGCTAACGAAGCTCTGACCGGCAAAAACACTTATGTGGGTTCTGTGCTTGGCGGACTTGGCATTATTGACAAAACCAGCGATGTGGGCGGTTGGCCTAAATACAACAGCACCACCAAACCTACTGACACCGACGGCGACGGTATGCCCGACGCTTGGGAAAGCGCTAAAGGCTTGAACCCTAACGACGCTACCGACGGTGCGAAGACTGCCGCTGACGGCAGCGGCTACACCAACCTCGAACTCTATATGAACTCGCTCGTTTGTGAGATTATGAGCGAAGGTTTGAGCGATGCCCTAACCCCAAGCGACTATTCTTGCGAAAGCACTCCTATTGCACAAGACTCAGCAAAACTCATCAAGCACGGGGTTGGCAGTTCGAACCAAACCGTCAACAAAGGAGCAGAAATCACCTCTTTCTTCTTCAACTGGGAAAACGCAACTGCAGTAACTGTAGAAGGAGACCTTCCAGAAGGCGTTACCTACAGCAT
This sequence comes from Paludibacteraceae bacterium, assembly GCA_024401615.1. Classification (GTDB taxonomy): domain Bacteria; phylum Bacteroidota; class Bacteroidia; order Bacteroidales; family Paludibacteraceae; genus Physcocola. Next base: position 6,362 of record JAKSKS010000046.1, on the reverse strand, counting down.
CGACAACAGCGCGAAGGCCATCACCTTCAGCGGTGTTGCCTACGACGAGGCTGGTGTTTACAACGCTACCGTAAAGACAAAAGGCGGCATCAACGAGGCCGTTTACAACATTTCTTTCACAGTTAAAGCTTCTGGTTACAGCGTAAACAAACAAAAATTCAATTTCGTGGTAGGCGTCGACGGCGACTTCAAGGCAGCGAAAGCGGCTGCAGAAGTTTCAAGAAGCGACCGTTTCTACATTTTCGTGCCAAATGGCAACTACAATATTGGCGCACTTACCGGCGACAGCAACCAAAAGACATCGTGGAAAGCAGGTAAAGTGTCGCTCATTGGCCAAAGCATGGGCGGTGTTACACTCTACAACAAGTCTACATCCGAATCTATTGGCACCACTGCCACTTTGAGTTTCACCTCGTCGGCTACCGACCTCTATTTGCAAGACCTGACACTGCAAAACAAGGGTGAAGTGCAAGCCGGAGCCGCTGCTGGCCGATTTGTGGTCATCTGCGACGAAGGCAAAAAGAACATCTTTAAGAATGTGCGCCTACTTAGCGGACAAGACACCTACTACAGCCGTACCAACAGAAGTTACTGGGAAAACAGCGAAATACACGGAACAGTTGACTTCATCTGCGGTTACGGCGATGTCTTCTTCAACAAGTGCACCATCTACCTCGAGTACCGCTCGAACGCCAATGTGATTGCCGCACCTGCCACCAAAGACGGCACCTGGGGCTACGTGTTCCGCGACTGCACCATCGACGGCGACCCAATCAACAACAACCGATACAATCTTGGCCGCTCATGGCAAGGCACCCCTAAAGCAGTCTACATCAACACTACGATGAAACAGTTGCCTTCTGCCGCAGGATGGGGCGACCCTATGAATGTGAATCCGGCTGTATTTGCCGAATACAACAGTGTTAACGCATACGGCAGTCCGGTCGACCTGAGCAAACGACGCACCACCTACACCAAAGACGGCGCCACCGTTTACCTCAACCCTGTACTCAGCGCTAACGATGCCGCGAAATACACCGTAAGCAATGTGCTTGCCGGCACCGACAACTGGACACCAGACAACGACTGCAAGCAAGTGTCTGCGCCACGACTCAAAGTAGACGGCAACGTCATCAGTTGGGTGCACAACGATTCTGCCCTCTGCTACTTCATCTTTAAGAATGGCACTTATTTGGCCAACACAGCAGAGAACACCTTCACCATGCCAGGCAACACAATCGCCAGCGATGTGTTTACCGTCCGTTCAGCAAACGCTATGGGAGGTCTTGGTCCGGTTTCAAAAGGTGTGAACATGACTGGCATCGTACCAAGCAAGAGCACTTTCTTCTTCCACTACGGCAACGGCAACACCACATCAACAGCCGGCAACGACATTACCGACAAGTGGAACTGCACCGACAACGACAAGAGCGGCTACGGCTGGGCCATTACCAGCAGAACGGACAAGAGCGTGCTTTATGGTGCCGACATCAACTACTACGGCACCACCTATAAAACGTTTAAGAATTCAAAGGGCGCACAAAGCACATTCTACCTTCCTAAGAACGTAAAACCAACCAAGATAACCTTCATCGGTTACTCTAACGCAACAGATGCGACAGCAGTACTCAGCGAAGTAAATGGCAAGAGCGTTTCCTTACCTCTAAGTGTAAACACAAGTGCCAGCAACTACACCACAGCCCCTGCGCAGGTGTCATACACCTTTACAGAGGAGGTTTGCAACAGCTTCACTTTCACCATTAACGACGCTCAAGCCTGCTTCATCATAGCACTTGAGACTGAAGAGTGCGACTGTACAGAAACTGACGTAGAAGAAACTGCTGCCGAAACCAACAGACAAGACGGACCTGTATACGACATTCAGGGCCGACGCGTCTACTACATCACTCCTGGCCGCATCTACATTCAGAACGGCCACAAGTTCAAAATTGAAGAATAACATTTTTTTTGAAATCCCTATTTAAATTCAGAAAGCCCTTCCCCAAGCGCACCGCTTTGAGGAAGGGCTTTTAATTAGCCTATTTGTCTCGTCACATTCTGTTATAGATCTAAGAACAACGAAAAAAACTTATTCTACAGGTATCTGAATCTCGGTCAACCATTCCGACTCATTTTCCTTGTTCCAAGCGCCATCGATGTAGCAGAAACGAGGAGAACCAACAATTTGTAGACCTTGGTCTTGAATGTATGACAACACCTTGGTCATTGATTCGGGGAATGTGTTATATGGGCCGTAGTGGTTAAAACACAAAGCCTTCGGGATAGCTGGAGCCTCGTAGAATTTGATGATATCGGTATCGTCGTGCATTTCGCCGACCGCCTCGCAATACTCCACTTCGATGTTGGTTTCCTTGTGTTCCTTATCGTGTTCAATGCTGTAGCAGTACTGTGGTTCTGGGCAAGTGCACCCCACACGCATCATTTCAGGACCAATAACGCCAACACACAATGCGCCTAAATCGTTGTAGCTTTTGATAACTTGACGGTGACTAGCTACAATGCGGCTTGCTATACTCTTAATTTCGAATGTCTGTTTCATGTTTTTTCTGTTTTGGGAAAATTCTTCCAAACATTGCAGTTCGTTCAGTTGCTGTTGTAAACGCGTTAACTCGTTTACGCACTCTGCCATCTTTTGCCGGATGGTCTCAATATTCGGCCGATCGTCTCCACGCGAAAAGATTTCGCAAATTTCCTCAAGCGACAAACCGAGTCTTTTCAGGTGTAGAATACGGTTCAGCCTTTGTGTTTGGTCTAGCATATAGTAGCGGAAACCTGTCCACTCGTCCACCTCGGCGGGTTTCAGAAGTCCCATCTCCTCGTAGTGCCTTAGCGTCTTAACGGTAACTCTGCAAAGTTTCGAGAACTCTCCAATTTTAAACTTTTTGTTCATTTTCGTAATTGTTTGTTTGCGCATCCGTTGAATTACATCGCAAAGTTAAGCCCTGCCCTAAGGGACGAGTCAAGAGAAATTTTTACTTTTTTTGAAAAATTTTACCAGCAGACGAAATCGCACCTACTTCCGTAAAAAAATCCTCCAAGACAGACAACAAACCTGTCTGTTTTTGAAGGAGAATACACCTTATTTTTCATGTTCCTACCCTTTTTTAAGGGAATTTTCACAAATTAAAGCTTTATGATATTTAATAGATTATGCTTAGAACATTGAGGCCAGCCGTTTAAAGCGCTCTAACGAAAACGGGTTCCAAACTGTACCCAACACAGCAGCGCCACCAAAGGCATACGGAGCAAGTAAAGGAATCGTTTGTTCGTCCACCCCGCCAAGGGCAATCACTTTTTCGTTAATCAAACCAGCAGCAGAAGCCTTTAACAATTCACCTTCCGAGAAAGCGGCATTATAACCCTGTTTAGAAATACTGTTAAAGATTGGGCTAAAAAACACATAGTTGTAAGGAGCAATATCGGCCAATTCCTCAAAAGAATGGCACGATTTGCTGATTCTCACCTTTCTCGTTCCACAATATTCTTTCTGCCGGCCACTCAAATGCACACCTCCAACCGCAAACTCGTCTACCAACTCAAAATGGTCCCCCAAAGTGATACGGGGGAGGTGTTCTGGTGGCAGACATCTCAATATGGTGCGATAATCGTCAGCATCAGCCTCTGGTTTACGCAAATGCAGTAAAAAACCAGCATCGGCAGCCATTAAGGATGAAATCTGAGCCACCTCATCTTCGTACAAATCGGGGCGGGTTATAACTACCAATTGTGGACGGACGCATTTGAAAATAGACATATAGCCAACAGAATTTAAAGTCGGGACAAAAATAAGAGAATATTCGTATATTTGTACGAACATAGCTAGAACAAAGGAAATTTAGAAAAAGACTTCAATGCTGACCAACACACAAATACTTGCGCTTCTGCAACTGCCTAATTTGGGCAGAAAGAGCATTATTGCTATGGCCGAATACGCAAAAATCGCCCAAAAGAGCATCAAAGGAGTGGCAGAACTACACGACTTTATTGCAGAATGCAAAGAACGGAAACTCGTTCGCGGTGCAGGTCAGTACCTGGGCACAGAAGTCAACACTGCCTATGCTTTTGCTGTAAAAATAGAAGAAGCGGCAGAAAGTGCCGACATACAAATCACCTCTTACTACGACAAAAACTATCCCGAAAAACTACGCCACCTGAAAAAAGACGGCAAAAACGACAGCCCTGCCCTCATCTTCAGCAAAGGCAACCTTAAAATAGTAGACGAGATGCCCTCTGTTGCCATAATAGGCACACGCACGCCCTCAATAGGAGGCAGCATAGGCAGTACGCACATTGCGGAAGAATTTGCCAAAGAAGGATTCAATATAGTAAGCGGATTGGCTCTCGGCTGCGACACAGCCGCACACCAAGGAGCCCTGAACGCTGGCGGAAAAACGACCGCTATTTTAGCGCACGGGCTCGACACTGTCTACCCCCCAGAAAACAAAGCATTACTGCAGAAGATAATCGACAACGGAGGTTTGGCCATTTCGGAATATCCTATGGGTGTAAGACCCCAGCAAATCTATTTTGTGGAACGCGACCGCCTGCAAGCCGGCATATCTGACGCCACTATCGTGGTTGAGGCAACAAGCAGCAGCGGCGCCCGTCACGCCGTCAACACCGCCGTCAACAACCAAAAAGCCACCTACTACACCGAACTGTCAACCGACTTTGCATCTCAAGAAGATGGATGTCTGTTTGCCGAAGGTCCGTCTTTACTCACTGAAGACAATTTGCGAAGCATTATCACCCAACTAAAAGACCTTTTTTCACAACAATAAAACCAATTCTCGTCAGGCGGTCAGTTGCAAAAGTATAAATAGACAAAATTTGTTTATCTTTGCAAAAAGAAACCATTTGAGTTCTTTCGAACTACAAACAGAATTAAAGAGCATTGAGATGATGAACTGGAGATCCACCATAGTGGTCCTATTATGTTGTTTACCAAGTGTTAGAGTTTTCTCTCAAACGGGAACGGGCACCTCATTGATTGGTGAAGCGGCAGTCGACAAGTTTGTTGCAACCGACGGTTTGCAAGCCGCAGGTTTAGGTTATTTGGTGAAAGAAGTGGAGAGCGGCAACATAATTGCCGAATACCAATCTGGTTACAACCGCATACCAGCATCGGTAACCAAGTTGGTAACCACCGCAACCGCGATGGAAATTTTAGGCGACACATTCCGTTTTGAAACAAAAATCAATTATTCAGGCACCATAAAAGACTCCGTTTTATACGGAAACCTCTATATTGTGGGCGGAGGAGACCCTTCCTTCGAGTCGGACTACTTTATGCACACCCCCATCTTCGACAATATGGCCGCCGCTGTTGAGCAGGCCGGCATAAAGAAGATTGAAGGTGATGTGGTGGGCGACGCGTCGCTCTTCCAGCGCAGAGGCGCCAATGGCGACTGGCTTTTGGAAGACGTTGGGTCGTATTACGGCCAAACCCCAAGCGCATTGTGTTTTCACGACAACCTCTTTATGGTAACTTGCTCAGGCGTAGACTCTACAGGTCTGGGACAAGTGGAAACCATTCTGCCAAGAACCAACTTGCTCAACATCGACAACCGATTAATCAGTGGAACACCCCTTTGGTGGCACATCTACGGCGACAGTTACGACTGGAAGAAAATTGTGCGCGGAAGAATACCCGCAGGTAAAAAAACACTGATAAAGATGGAGATTCCAGATCCAGCCTTACTTGTGGCAGACTCTTTGCGTAACGTGCTCGACCGCAACGGCATCTGCAGCAACAAGAGCCGCTCAACCATATGGACCAGCGAACGCGCTCCAAATGAGAACACCATCTTTAGCCATTTCTCGCAACCGTTAAAAGAGATCTGCAAACAGACAAACTATCATAGTGTGAATTTGTTTGCCGAGAACTTATACCTTTATCTGGGCTTGCAAAACGAGCAAATCAGCAGCTACGATGCGGCAAGGGTTGTTATAAACAAATACTGGAACACCCATGGAGTGCCAATGACACGCACCCACCAAGTCGACGGCTCTGGCCTTTCAATGAAGAACGCCATCAGCCCTAAATTTCTTACCGACTTGCTCATCTGCATGAAAAAGAAGAGCACGCAAGCCAATGCATTTACCGCATCGCTACCAACGGCCGGGAAAAACGGCACGGTGAAAAGCTTTTTAAGCGGCACCATTTTGTCGGGCAAGACATATGCGAAGAGCGGTAGTATGGACCGCGTGCAGAACTTTAGCGGTTATGTGCTTTGGAACGGCAAATGGTACGCCTTTACCATTATGGTCAACAATTTCGAATCTACCCGCAAGCAAGTGCGTGCGGCCATCACCAACTTATTGGTAGACACATTCAAGGC
>JAKSKS010000045.1 GCA_024401615.1 Paludibacteraceae bacterium | reverse complement strand
TTGGCTTCACAAACCGTAAACCGAAATTGATGGCATTGTAAGCCGAATTGCTCGTTGGGCTTGACGCCAAATAGATAGTAGCCTCGGCCAACGGAATGCGGCCTTCGGGCCAGCCTAACTTGGTAAGCGCATCGAAGCAGGCATTGGCAATCAGCAAAGCGTTCGGATTGGCCAAACCAATATCCTCAGACGCCGAAATCACCAAACGGCGGGCAATAAATTTCGGATCCTCTCCCCCATCAATCATACGCGCCAACCAATAGATAGCGCCATCGGGGTCGCTGCCACGAATGGACTTGATAAAGGCCGAAATGATATCGTAGTGCATCTCGCCATCTTTGTCGTAGGCGTTAGGGTTAGCCTGCAAGTTGGCCACCACTTTGTCGTTGGTAAAGACGATAGGGTCTTTACCCGCCTCGGAATTAACGACCAGTTCTATTATATTGAGCAGTTTGCGCGCATCGCCTCCCGCAAAACGGAGCAACGCCTCGGTTTCCTTCAGTTCGATGTGGAGTTTAGAGAGTTCCACATCGGTCGTTATCACCCTATTGGCAAGCGCCAACAAATCGTCGGGTTCCTGCGGTTTGAGGACATATACCTGACAACGGGAAAGCAACGGTGTGATGACCTCGAACGAGGGATTCTCGGTAGTGGCGCCAATTAGCACCACATCGCCCTGCTCTACCGCCCCCAACAAAGAATCTTGCTGCGATTTAGAGAAGCGGTGGATTTCGTCGATAAACAGAATAGGCGTAGGCGAGTTGAAGAAGCGCGTTTTGCGGGCTTTCTCTATCACCTCGCGCACATCTTTCACACCCGAAGTGACCGCACTTAGGGTAAAGAAAGGCGCATTAAGTTGGTGTGCCACAATGTTGGCCAAAGTGGTTTTGCCGACACCCGGAGGACCCCACAAAATGAAACTGGAGATATGTTCCGACTCGAGCATACGCCTTAACACCGAACCTTCGCCAACAAGGTGTGACTGTCCGATGTAATCGTCGAGCGTACGGGGACGCATTCGTTCTGCTAATGGGGGCATAGTTATTCTGTTTTGATTGATACGCAAAAGTAACAAAAATTGGGTTATGTTGAGAGCGTACTTAACAATGCGACATTAACAAGACAGAATTGAAGAACATTAGGGACAAAGGAAACGAAAAATTAGGCAAGGGTTGCAACCTTGCAACTTTGGGAAGGAAGGGAAATAAAGCGTATATTTGTAATACAAAAGGATTAAACCTAACAAAGAATGAGTACAACTAGCGCTTATAAAGGTTTGACTGATGCGGAAGTAACCGCAAGCCGAGCCCAAAACGGAGCAAACATACTAACTCCACCAGAGAAAGAACCACTTTGGAAAAAATTCCTTGAAAAATTTACCGACCCACTAATCATTATACTACTTATAGCCGGCACTCTGAGTGTGGGCATTTCTTGTTATGAGTACTTCGCACTACCAGGCACAGGGGCAGCGGTATTCTTCGAGCCGCTCGGCATCTTCATAGCCATTCTTTTGGCAACAGGCATGTCGTTTCTGTTTGAATTGAAGGCCGACAAAGAATTCTCGCTACTCAACCAGGTGAACAACGACGAACCCGTGCAGGTGATAAGAAATGGTGTTCACACCTCTATTGCCCGCAAAGACGTGGTAGTTGGCGACATTGTGGTGTTCAACACCGGTGAAGAAGTGGCAGCCGATGGCGAACTGCTTGAAGCCACCCAACTAAAGATTGACGAATCGACCCTCACTGGCGAACCTATTTGCGAGAAAACCACAGACGAGGCCCACTTCGACGCCAACGCCACCTTCCCATCGAACCACGCCATGAAAGGTACCAAGGTGATGGAAGGGCACGGTGTGATGCGTGTGTTTGCCGTGGGCGACCACACCGAGAACGGCAAGGTCTATGAAGCCGCACAAATTGACGACAGCACCAAGACACCACTGAACGAACAACTTGACGGACTTGGCGACCTTATTACCAAAGCCAGTTACGTGTTTGCCGCCCTCATCATCATCGGCAAACTATTGGTCTACTTCAAATTCGCATTACCCTCGTTCCTTATCGTTCTGCCTACAGCGGCCTTCTTCTATTTGATTGTGAAGAAGTTTGACGACTGGGGAAGCAAAGCCATCATAGGCAGCATAGCGTGCTACTTCATCCTCTTCATAGGACTGATTGTATGGCTGCACGAACTGCTTTTGCCCGAAGCCGAATTGTCGGCACTGATGGCCTACACCCTCAACACCCTGATGATTGCCGTTACGCTGATTGTGGTGGCTGTGCCCGAAGGCTTACCTATGGCCGTTAACCTGAGTTTGGCCTACAGCATGCGCCGTATGCTGCAAAACAGCAACCTTGTGCGAAAGATGCACGCCTGCGAGACCATGGGTGCCACTACCGTTATCTGTACCGACAAAACCGGCACACTCACCCAGAACAAAATGCAGGTGAGCCAGTTCTACTACTGCAACAAGCAAGAAGACGAACGCCAACTGATTTACGAAGGCATAGCAGTAAACAGCACCGCATCGCTCGACAAAGAGGGCAACGCGTTAGGCAACCCGACTGAAGGCGCACTGCTGATGTGGATGAACAGCCAACAAGAAGCAGGCAGTTACGAAGACTACCGAAAGGCAAAAGTGGTGAGCGAAATTCCGTTCAACACCGAGCGCAAATATATGGCCACACTGGTTGAAAGCCGTGTTAAAGAAGGCCAACAACTGCTCTATATGAAAGGCGCGCCTGAAATTGTGATGGGCAAATGCGCCAACCTTGACGAGAATGAGAAAGAAGCACTCAACGAGTTTTTGAAGAGCAGCCAACGCAAGGGGATGCGCACATTAGCTTTTGCCTGCAAAGCCACCAACAGCACTGCACTTGAAGATATGACCATGCTTGGCGTAGTGGCCATTGCCGACCCTGTGCGCAAAGAGGTGCCAGACGCCGTGAAGGAATGCCAGTCGGCTGGGATTACTGTAATTGTTGTTACTGGCGACACCGCCGAAACAGCCAAGCAGATAGCCCGCGAGGTTGGCATATGGAGCGCTGAAGACGACGTTTACGAGGAAAACGACTGCCAAACCTCGCACCGCATCTATACCGGACAGGATATACAGGATATGCCTTGGGACACGTTGAAAAAGACGGCCAAACAGATAAAGGTGGTATGCCGCGCACGCCCTATGGACAAGCAACGCCTAGTGAAAGCACTTGAAGAGGAACGCGAGGTGGTGGCTGTGACCGGCGACGGCACCAACGACGCGCCCGCATTGAAGTCGGCCCACGTGGGTCTTTCAATGGGCGACGGCACCAGTGTCGCCAAAGAGGCCAGCGACATCACCATTGTCGACAACTCGTTCAGCAGCATCGGCAAGGCCGTTATGTGGGGCCGGTCGCTCTACCAGAACATACAGCGCTTCATCCTCTTCCAAATGACGGTAAATGTTGCCGCCTGCCTAATTGTGCTGCTCGGCGCATTTATAGGTACGCAATCGCCACTGACCGTGACACAGATGCTGTGGGTGAACCTGATTATGGACACCTTTGCCGCTATGGCACTGGCATCGCTACCACCAAACGAGAACGTAATGAACGAAAAGCCGCGCAACCGAGAAGCCTTCATCATTAACAATGACATGAAGGTGCGCATTATTGGGTTAGGCGTTGCGTTTACTGCCATATTGCTGGCTTTGGTATATGCGTTCAACTATTACGACATAAAGGGCATGAGCGATTTGCTACACCCAGAAGTTGGCGGTGACGGTATGAGCGAGAAAGAGTTGAGCCTCTTCTTCTGCATCTTCGTCTTCCTCCAGTTCTGGAACATGTTTAACGCCAAAGCGTTTATGACCGGCAAATCGGCCTTCAACAATATGGGAGCATGTAAGGGATTCGTCTTTATAGCAACCCTGATATTAATTGGCCAAGTGCTGATTGTATCGTTCGGCGGAGATATGTTTAATGTAACACACCTACAAGCGTCAGATTGGGCCATGTTGTTAGTCTGCACCCTACCGGTGTTGCTGATTGGTGAAATTGTGAGACTTGTAAACGGCAAAAAATGAGCAGAGCAAAATTCGAAAAGTTGGCCAATGAAATGACCAAAGAAGATTTGGTGGAGATGGTGCTTGCCCTTTACGATTCTAAAAAGGAAGCGAAGGACTACTTTGAGTATTTTTTGAATCCGAACGAAGAAAAGGCGGAGGAAAAATGCAAAACTGTTTTACAGAAAGAATACACAAAAACAGGCGTGCGTCCACCCAAGGGCCGCATCAGCAAGTGCAAGAAAGCCCTACAAGACTTCGAGGCCCTGCGCCCCAGCGTGGAGCGCCGAATAGACGTGCGCCTCTGTATGGCCGAACTGGCCAGCAAATACGGGGTTAAGAACTGGCGAATATGGGAGAAAAACTATAAAACGATAGAAAAGGTTTTTGCCGACACCCTACTTTTAATTCTCGACAACAACCTCGTCAACCAATACCGTACCCGCATCGATATTATTCAACAAACAGCCCTGCGTGCCGGTTACTGGAACCTGGATGTGGAAGAGGTACTAGGTAATAGGGAATAGGGAAGAGGTAATAGGTAATAAGTAATAGAGAATAGGTGATAGGTACTAGGTACGAAGTAATAAGTACTAGGTACTAGGTAATAGGGAATAGGGAATAAATAATAGGGAATAAGTAATAGGGAAGAGGTGATAGGTGTTAAGTAATAGGGATGCTTTTTTTGTTCTGCCTACCGCTTTAGCAAACTTGCACATCTTATTGCTTGTCCTTTAGCAATCACTTCACATATTCTTTGCTAAATTACCTTACACACTTAACACTTTGCACATTTAACACCTTGTGAGCAAGCGGGAAACAACCACAACGATAAGACAAGCCTAAAAAAAGAAGGGTGCGACTCTAAGAATCGCACCCTTTGTTTTCTGTTTTTCGACTGTTATGCCAAAATTACTTAGCAGCAGCAGCAGAATCAGCAGGAGCAGCAGCTGAATCAGCAGCAGCAGGAGCAGTAGAATCTGCCTTAGCAGTAGTGTCAGCAGCAGGAGCAGTAGTATCAGCTACAGCAGCAGTAGTGTCCTGAGCAGGAGCTTCAGCAGGCTGAGAGTTACCACAAGAAGAAAGTGCTACAGAAGCACATACAGCGAAAAATAAAACTACTTTTTTCATTTCTTTATAATATAAATTAAACAACATTTATTTGCTTGTCATTGACGATGCAAAGATAGATATCTTTTTCAATATATGTTCACACTAGACCTAAATATTTTTACATTTTTTTTGATTTATATTAGACACCTTTGATTATTAATATGTTAGAAAACATAAAAACAAGGCGTTTATTAACACTTATATTGTGTTAAAAAACACAACTTTAACCGCACTTATTATAATATACATTATAAATCAACAAGTTGTATTGTTTTAACATTTCATTACATTTAACAAACCTGAATTTAAACATTAAAAAAGCGGGATAACAGTAATAACTGCCACCCCGCTTCTTATAGGTTCATAATAGAAAAACAGTCTCTTAAGCCTCGTCATCATCTTCAAAGATGCCGAATTCTTCGCAATAAGCGTAGTTGGCATCAAGAACAGCACCTATAATGTCGGAAGGTAATTCCTTTGAGCGTCCGTCCTTTTCAACTTGTGCGCAAATCGCATTGAATTCTTCTTCCTCGTCGATATCAACGTCACGTTCCTCATCGCCTTCGAAGAAACCTTTAGACTCGTAATAATCGTACTCGCAGTCGAGGATGTACTGAATCTGCTTATCGGTCAACTTTCCCTTGTAGTCAGGGAAGATATTTTTCTGGATGTATTCGATGGCTTCCTTGTCGTCGAAACATGCAAGATCGTCGTTTTGTTCGTTTGCCATATTCTGATTGTTTTTATTGATTCACCATTATTTATGCGTAGTCGCGCTCGCCGAAAATGTAGGTACCGATTCTAACCAGTGTGCTACCCTCTTGCATTGCAATCTGGTAGTCGCCACTCATACCCATAGAAAGTTCCTTGAACGTAGGCACGTAAACTTTAGCCTCGTTAAAGAAAGCAGCCAATGCCTGAAAATCGGCACGAATACGGTTTTCGTCGTCGACATGTGAAGCCATACCCATAATACCAGCAAAAAGTATGTGAGGGTATTTTTCAACAAATCCACCCGACTTCAACGTTTCGCGAAGACTGTCGATAGAGAAACCAAACTTTGTTTCCTCTTGTGCGACGTGCATTTCGAGCAAGACCGGAATTTGACGGTTACACTTAGCCGCCTGCTTTTCAATTTCGTCGAGCAAGCGTTCAGAATCGACGCTATGAATCAGCGAAACAAAAGGAGCAATATACTTCACCTTGTTAGTCTGCAGGTGACCGATGAAGTGCCATTCAATATCCTTTGGCAGTTCCTGGTACTTGGCCGTAACCTCTTGCACATGGCTTTCGCCAAAAACGCGCTGGCCAGCGTCGTACGCCTCGCGAACAGCATCGGCAGGATGATATTTGGAGACAGCCACCAATCTTGTGCCCGAAGGCAATTGTGCTGTAATTTCAGCAATTTTAGAAGCTATGCTCATATTTAATCAGTTCAATTTTCAGCGTCGGCCAAAAGGTCGAGATCGTCGGCATTGGCACTAACGCCAAGCTGTTTCTTTTCAGGAGTCAATCCATTACCTTCGGTTTCTGAGTAAGGGAAGATGTCCATAATAGTAGTATCGGCAATAGAAGCCACCTCGTAGTCAGACATTGTGTCTTTAAGCGCATCAGTAAGGTGGAGCCAAGCGTTATTGATGTCGGAACCAAAAACAAGAATAGTGCTTGAAATACGCTTTTCGGTACCCTTCACCTCATCGATAGAAATGAACACCACTTTACAGCGGAACCAACGGTCGCCTTCTTCGTGTGGGAATATCTCGTTAACGGTAGTCTTCTTCAGACCCGCAATAGCAAACTCGCCAGTCACATAAGGAGCCACTTCGCGGCTAATTCTTTCTTCCGCCTCAGCAAAACTGATAGCGTCGACCAAATAAGTCTCGCTTACGGTTTTAGCCTTACCAGTGGAATCTACTTTTCCATATTTTACTTTACATTCAAACCAATTGCTCATAGTAATACATTTTATTTTAGTGGAGCAAAGATACACAAAATTAGGTTACACGGAGGCGTTTTTTAGGGTATAATAAAAAACTGCTGATTTTCAGGAGAAAGGTTTTCACACCATTCCTGAAGCCAGCAGTTCAAAACCATTATAAAGGCCCAATTTTTCAACAGAAGTATTTACTCTGAAGCACCGCTGTTAATCCATTCTTTCACCAAATTACTCATGGTGTTTCCATAAAAGAAACGGGTGTGGTTGTAGTGCCAACCGCAATCGTCGCTATATTCAGTCAATACTTTGTAAAGCATACTCTTTTCGGCATTACCCGGTTCCACTCGTTTTAGGCTGTCTATTTTTGAAGAAGACACCCCCACCATATTTTTATAACTGGTGTTTTCGGTGAGATACAAACCTGCGGCTGGCGTCTCGCCCATACCGTGGCAATAGGCACAACGCTTTGTAAAAATATTGTTCTGAATACAGGCATACATACCCGCATCTAAATTATCGGCCTTGAAGTAGATGGTATCGGTCAACTTGCGATTAGGCTCTTCCGCCTTGTCGTAAATAGTGGCTAATGTTGCCACACGCTTGTTAATGAGGTTCAAGACGCACAGTTCGATGCTTTCGCAATTTGGATTGATACCCTCGAACTTAAAATTCTGCATCTTTTCGGTTACCGGCAGACTTTTAGCCAGCAATGGATAAGAATCTTGGGCTGCAAAGGCGGCAATTACAATTTGGTACTTGTTACCCCACTGCTCCATGTTCTTTAGGTTGCCACTCACCTTCACCACATAACCCGCATCGACATACAATTCATCATCATTGTGAATATTTCCATCGTCGCAACTGGTCAAGCCACTCAAGAGCAGCGCGGCCAATGTGCCTAAGGTTAAGACTATATGCTTCATACACGTCCCCCCCGTAATTTAGAAACTATACTGCAACAGCATAACCGCCTTGTGGGTAGCAATGCCGAGGTCGTCGTTATCGCGGTCGAGTTGGGTGTCGTGTTTTGTACGTCCCGTATACTGATACATAGCCTGCAACTTCAGGTTACAGCTGTTGATGAAGTAGTTCAAGCCAACAGCAGGCATATTCAAATAGCCGTTAGCATCCCAACCGTTACGGTTATAGATATCGTAACGGAAAGCGCCCTGCAAATTGTTTGTAAGGAAATAACCAACCTGGGCATATCCACCCAAATAGTCGAACTGGTCGTCAATCTTCTGGCGTTCGGTAAAACCCACGTGCATGGTGTAGATTTCGCCTGCCAAATAGAGACGCTTGTACAACCAAGCGGCTTCCAAACCAAAGCGACGGTCGTTGGTACTCTCGTACTCGCTTTCCACATTAATACCACCTGAGACAGCGAACAACAGCTTATTGTCGTCTAAGTGCTTAGGGTCGCCCTGTGTGCTTGGCATTACACCCTTAGGCATGAAAGCCAAACGGCCCGCATAGAGCAGAGAAGGGATGTGCCAATCGTCGCTGAAGGTTTTGGTAGCACTATTAACAGCGCTACCTGTTCCGTTCCACACACCTATTTCGTAGCTCATTTTCTGTTTAGCGAAAAGGCCGTGCAGTTCTACACCCAGGTCGAACCCCGTGCCGATATTAGGTGTTACCGCATTCAGCGTGTAGGGCATAATGACGCTTGAGGTTAAAGAGGTTGGCACACTTGGCAACAATGTTCCGCCAAGCATAGTGAGGTAAGCATGGGTGAAAGGCGTCTTGAACTTACCAGTACGCACTTGGACCCCGTCGCACACCTTCGCGTCAATCCAACCTTGCTGTAAGATATTGCCACCACTGGCAGCCGCATTCATGCTCACATTAAAGTTCAAACGATTGAAGGCCTTACCGGTGAAACCGATGATAGCATAAGGCACGGCGAAACCAGAGTTGGCCACATTGTCTTGATTGTAGGCTTTATCGAGGCCCTCGTCGTCGTACCAGTTGTAGTTGGCTGTGGTCTGCACCATCATATAGGGTTTGAAGGCGAACTGCCCGTCCTTGCTTTGAAGGGCGAAACCTTGCCGGCCTGCAATTGGAATCACGCCACAATCGTTGTCCTCCATAATCTGTCGGTCACGCTCAGCCAACTCAGGGCGAGAAACATATTCGGTACTGTCTTGAGCAACGGCAGCCGAACTAAAAGCGGCAGCCATAGTTAATGCTATATATGTCTTTTTCATTTTATGCTTTTTTAGAATTGTTATAACGACTGTAAGAAACGGACAAGCGCATCTCGTTCCGTCTTGTTCATATTTTTAAAGATGTTTTTAGAGGCCTCGCCTTCACCACCGTGCCACATAATGGCTTCCACGAAATTGCGTGCACGACCATCGTGCAAGAAATAAGTGTGTCCGTTCACCACTTTCTGCAGTCCGATGCCCCACAACGGGGTTGTACGCCACTCGTTGCCCATGGCCAAACCGCTTTGGTAGTTGTCGTTTAGGCCTACCCCACAAATTTCAGAGCCCATATCGTGCAACAGGAAATCGCTATATGGATGAATGGTTTGTCCGCCCAACCAAGGCAAGCGTGTACCATTCAGCAACGTGCTGCCGCCAGGGCGTGTGTGCAGCGTGGTGACATGGCAGAGGTGACACTTTGCCTTATAGAACATCTGCTCACCGTGCTGAACAGTCGGATCGTTCACATCTCGGCGGGCAGGAACGCCATTGGCCTGCATGTAAAGGTCCACATCTTCCATATCGGTAGTCGTAGCGTCGAGTTGGTCATACATCAGCCCCATCATGCTTCCCTGCGCCACTTGGCGCTGACCGCGGCAAATTTCCTCGGGGTAACGGCTGTTGGTGTAACCCATATCGCTGCTAAAACCGAGTTCAACAGTCAAATCGGCATGTTGGGCCTTGTTACCGCTTAAACCCAGTTGCCGTACACCACGTTCGGTAATGTAGTTGCACTTGCCGCTGATGCCGTATTCGGGATAGTTGCTACGCGCGGCCAATGCCTCAATCTCGTGTTGGTCGAGCGCCATCATCTGCCCCATACCCACATGGCGGAGCGGAATACGCACCGTACAGAACAAGTCTTCGGGCGCAATGCTGTCGGCATACCACTCCGTAATATTGTAGGTAAACCAACACAGTTCGTAAGGTTCGCCATCGGGGAACTTGAAAGACTTGTAATGTTTATTGATATTCACTTTGCCCTCGGCCTCAACACCATAGATGCTTTGGTCGTGAATGACGCGTCCGTAGTCTTGGAAGAATTTGCCGTTTTTGCGGCTTACATACACCAGCATGCTGCTGAAGCCGTATTTGCCACTACCCTCCGCATCGGACCAAGCCGAAGGAATTGAACGGCCGGTACGGTTGTGGCAACTGCCGCAACTATACCCCGCATAAACAGGGCCAAGGCCTTTATTGTCTCTCGGGCCGTCGTCGTAAAGAGTGTTACCACGGTTCCAACGGGTTTTATTGTCACCACTAACCCAGTCAGACTCTGTGTCGTAGGCAAAAGCCGAACTTGAGAAAATAGTAGACGTGCCCGCCGACAGCGCATAGCCGTCGCGCACCTCCACATACTCTTCGGTAATAACCTCTTTACTGCACGATGCAGAGACAAGCATCAAACCTAAAATGAAGAAATAATTACTTGCTTTTTGTCTCATTTATCTGCTCTTTTTTATCCTGATTTTTACGCACCAATGGGAAAGACCGATTTTTCGCAGTCCTTCCCAAAGGTGTAGTTTCATAATTACAGAATTATCTTACTTAACAGTACGCGCCTTGCCAGCCTTGTAGATGAGGTATTCCAAAGTATGGAAACCACGGATACTCTGTGCGGCCGCAATTTCGTCGCTGTCTTCATCGAAGTCGCCACTCCAGTTCAAATCCTTGAAGTCACCATTCACCAAGATTCCCTTAATGGCGTTTTGGTCGAGCGGCCAGCTGTCCATGTTAGGGTCCAAGCCCATATCGGCAACAGGACCGAACAAGAACGCCTCGCTCTTTTCCCAGTAAGTACGGCTTGCAATCCACTTTTCGCACAAAGTTTCGAAGCCAGCATTACTTGGAGCCTCAGTGAAACTAACCACACTCTTGTAAAGGTCTTCGTTCGCTTCCTTCAAACTCTTATAAGTAGGCACTACCACATTTTCCACATAGTTCTTGTTAATGCTCTCGCAAGTGTTTTCGGAAAGTTTAGAGAGGGCTGGAGTCAAATCTCTGTCCAAGATGTCCTTCAAATCAGCACAAGCGTTTTGAGCAGCAAGCGCTTCAGCAGAAGCGATGTGGTTACGGAAAGGCTGAGGAATAGCCAAAATTTTATCGATTGCGTTTTGAATAGCATTCTTTACCTTGGTATCGAGTTTTTCGTCGACCTTGGCAATCTGTGCGCTGATTGAGTTATCAGCCACCTTGCCATTGAGGCTACCATAGTAAGCGTTCTTCACACTCTCGATGTTGTTACTATAGTCAACACGGCTGTGCCAACTGTACCAAGATTCGACCGCATAAAGAGCCTCGGCATATTTGCCTGACTGCCACAAGTTAAGCGGGTCGCCAATTTTAGCCTCGCCCACCTCGTTAGCGATGTCGGAGCAACCGGCAACAATCTGTTCGGTAGCGTTCAATGCAGAAGAAAAAGTCTCGGTATAACCACTCTTACCCGCATTCATAAAGGTAGTAGCGTAAGCATCGCCCTTTTCGTAGCTGTCGGTCCAGTCGTTATAGAGGGTTGCAGCGTCGGTTTTCAAGTAGTTTGCCACCACTTTCATATAGGCGTTCCAGTTTGCCTTGTTTTTGCTGTCATATTCAAGCGTATCGGCCGCATCGATACGGCTGATCATGGAGTTGGCATCGGCACCACCGTTGTTTTTGTCATCGTCGTCGTCATCGCATGAAGTCATCATGCCCGACGTCATTGCAACGCCCATCGTAAGGGCAATTACATACTTGAAATTCATCTTCATTTTATAATTCTATTTTAGGTTGTTTT
This sequence comes from Paludibacteraceae bacterium, assembly GCA_024401615.1. Classification (GTDB taxonomy): domain Bacteria; phylum Bacteroidota; class Bacteroidia; order Bacteroidales; family Paludibacteraceae; genus Physcocola. The sequence goes on along the minus strand of JAKSKS010000045.1, from coordinate 4,732 downwards.
TTATTTCTTAATAAACCAAGCCACATAAGCCACACCGAGCGAGAAGTCGTTCTCTGAATGGTAGTCGGTGTTCCAGTCGAAAGCGCTGTGCGTGCCGATGTGACGGGCCGTCCAATCGCCCTTGATTACAAGATAAGGTAACGCATACCAATTAACGCCGAAAGTCCAAGCAGCGACCTGGCAGCGAGGGTCTTCCACTTCGCCCACCCAACCATCGTCTAACTTTTCTTGCGGATTGTAGTATTCGTAGCGGGCGAACGGATAAATGCGTAACGCTTTTTTGGTATGGAAGAAGTTGCCAACGTTTACGCCCAGTTCTCCGCCATAACTAACTGCATATTTGGCCACAGGCGTATTGCCACTGTAAGCGGCACTAGTGCGGCCAAGCGTAGAGCGGGTTAACTTTACCGTGTTGCCAATGTTGCCGTGAATTACATTTGCACGGGCAGTTACCCATCGGTTCATATATTGAGCGTCGCCACTGAAAATGCGGACAGGCACTTTAAACGTGCTATAGTAATGTGGGAAGTTGGAGTTTTGACCAGCATCGTTGCACCAATAGACGCTACCGCCAATACGGAGGCCGGGAACACCTTTATAATCTAATCGGCCGACAAGGGCAGGACTTGAGAAAATGTCTTGTTCAAACAGTCCCTGCTTTGCGCCACCCAAATACTTGTATTTGTCAAGACCATCGACTGTTACACCGTTAACGAGTTCGGCATAGTAGTCGAAAGTGGCAAAGCCATGTCCAAGCGTACCGAACAACTCAACACCGGTTTCGTGCCAAGTAGAAGGAAGTATGCCCGTTTCGCCTTCGGGGCGGCTGCTACCGAAAAAGAAGATAGGTTCATGGTGGGCATTAGTAATGCCAACAGGCACAATCACGTGTCCCATTCTCAAATTCAGTTCACGCATAAAGGGAACGGTTATGTGGAACTGCTCAAGTGCCACCTCGCCACCTTTCTCCCACTCGCTTTCCAACTCTCCATTCTCAGCGCCCGAGCCCGTTTCCTGCTCCCATTCGGTACCGACGCCACCCGCCTCGAACTCAATTTCAGCGCCCAGTTGGAACCAACGGCTGAATTTATAATCGCCGCTCAAGACAAAGCGGGGCAGGGAGATTTCGGAACGGTCCATCCGGTAGGTGCCATTCCCACTCCAACGGTTGTAACTATAGTCTTTGTGGCTTAACAGCATTTCGCCATAACTGCCAATCCGGTATTTCGAAAAAGAAGGATCTCCAGTGTAGGAATTTTTGTTTTCGGAATCAGTTTCCTGCGATGTAGAGGGCTGTTTCTCCACATTTACAACCGTCTGCTGTTTCTCGAGGGCCTCAATTCTTCTAATTAGAGCATCTAAATCGGGATTCTGCGCGGCAAGCGAAGTTCCGAGTAACGAAATGCTAATGCAACCAAGTAATCTATTCATCTCAACTCATTTATTTCCAGTGCAAAATTACAGTTTAGGTTCATCCCTTTCCTTCACTTCATTTAGTGATTTAGCACCCACACAAATACCTAAAATCAGTGATGTTTTCGCATTTTTCACCCACAAAGGCACGCTGGAAAGGTAATTAAACACACTTAACAACAAGTACTCCTCACTATATTTGGGTATTTTGAACCAACACGGTGAGAATTGGGCCAAAAGAAAACCATCCTTTTTCTCTTTTTTTTGTTCCTTTGCACCCGATATGATTCAGCCGCTTCAATATTGCTTTAGGAGTGGGCGACCAGACTGTGCAGGCAGCCTGCCAAGCATCTGGCGTTGACACTGCAACGTTTTTAGCGGTGGTTAACTATATTAAGGCTGGCGAGAAAGTATACACACTCGATTTGGTCGACTCGGTAAGCGTTAGCCATTTAATGGACTACCTTAAACGCTCGCACACCTATTTTCTGCAATTCCGTCTGCCCGCAATACGCAGGAAACTGATTGAGGCGATAGACTGTTCGAGCAACCAGATAGCCTTCTTGGTCCTGAAATTCTACGACGACTACGCATCGGAAGTCAGCCGCCACATGGAATACGAGAACGAGCATGTGCACCCATACGTAGACCAACTGCTTGCCGGTAAACTACCTAAAGCCGATATATTCGACAGCCTCATCCACCAACACCAAGACAACCACGAAAGCATAGAAAAAAGCAGCGAGGAACTGAAGAGCATCATCATCAAGTACTACACTTGCGATGCCAACTCCCTGCTACTGAACGACGTGCTGATGGACATCTACATGATGCAGGAAGACTTGCTGACACACTGCCATTTGGAAGACACACTTTTTGCAGAAGCCGTGCGACAACTGGAAGAAGAGGTGAAAGAAAAGGCGGCAAACTCACACCACGAAATCGAGGAAGGAGATGACAAGAACAGTGACGGACTTTCGGAACGTGAACTCGACATTGTGCGGGAAATAGTTAAGGGACTTAGTAATAAGGAAATTGCCGACAACCTGTTTATTTCTGTAAACACGGTTATGACCCACCGACGCAATATTACACGCAAACTGAACATACACTCACCATCGGGACTTACCATTTACGCCCTTGTGAACGGCATTGTCTCGTTAGACGAGGTGAAGATAGAGAAAGATTAGCCACGACAGGCACATACATATAAAGCGGAGGCACAAAATGCCGCCGCTTTTTTGTTAACTTTGCACTATGCTGGCACATTCGCCAACACTATAAGTAGAAAGTAATGAAAAATATTCAGTTAGACATTCACACCCACACCATAGCATCGGGCCACGCTTACAGCACCATGCAGGAAATGGTGGCAAGCGCACAACAGAAAGGATTGAAAATTCTCGGCATTACCGAGCACGCGCCTTCCATTCCCGGCACCTGCCACCCCCTCTATTTCCGCAACCTGAAAATGGTGCCACGCCAATGGGGAGAAGTGCGCCTGATGTTAGGCTCGGAACTGAATATTCTAAACACAAAAGGCGATATTGACCTTGAAGAAAACATACTGAAAAACCTAGATGTGCGCATAGCGGGCATTCACCGACTCTGCTGGGAAGGTGGAACAAAAGACGAGAACACAACCGGCATGGTGAAAGCCATTGAAAACGTGTGGACCGACATCATCAGCCACCCTGGCGACGGCACCGCCGAACTCTTGTTCGAACCGATTGTGCAAGCCGCAAAAGCCAACAACACCCTGCTGGAAATAAACAACTCGTCGCTCAACCCCATCCGCAAGAAACTGACAGCAGCAGACAACAACAAAGAGATTTTGCGCCTCTGCAAACAATACAATGTACCCGTAATTCTCGGTTCGGACGCACACATCAGTTTCGATATTGCCAACTACGAACGCGTCTACCCGCTTTTGGCAGAAACCGAATTTCCAGACGAACTAATTGTGAACTACAACACCGAAAAGTTCTTGAGCATTTTGGCGAAAAACGACGAGAAGAGAGGTTTATAAGACAACAAGTCAACGAGACAAAGAGACAACGAGACTACAAGGCAAAGAGACTAAAAGACAGAGAGACAACAAGACGATGGGAAATCCTGCAAAATCGAGTCTTTTCACAGTAATTTAGAGTAAATATCAACGATAGACCCGCTCGCCTATTTTTTGATAGCTTTAGCGGATGTATCAATAATTATCTATCAACAAAACCTAAAAAATAGTAACAAAAAAAGGTGCCACACATTTCTGTATGGCACCCGATTATAAAAAAGTGGTTCATTTATACACCTGAAACGGCATCTTCTGTAAATTCTACAGTTAACACCTGACTAGACTCGCTATAAAGAATCTTGTAAGCAGGATATCTTTCTGTTTCACCCAAAGCAGGATCAGTACAATCCCAGTTACTTGCCTGATAGAGAATCATACCATCGACATCAAAATCGTCGTTTACTGTGCAAAGTTCCAAATCTTTAACACGCTTAACATAAGCACGCGCATCTTCTAACGAGATATTTTCCACAACAAAACCGATGCCAGTAAAACCATTTAATGTTTTCCATGCGCGGTATGACACATCGTAGTTCTTGACTTCTCCCTCGTAACGAACAAAGTGCTTACGAACAGATTCAGGACAAACATCTTCAGGCATAACAGCCTTGTAAATTTTATAGCTAAGAATACAATCGCTAAGATTGAACGCGCCATGATAATTATAAGTGCCCATCATTGAATTGAAAGCCTTTTCGAAAGTCTTATCCTCAATTGTTTGGTACACAAAATCCTGAGAAGTATTACCATAAATTCCTGCTTTCAAAACACAACCATTGTCGGTCACCCAAAGGTCGGCCACACTGCCAAGTAGTTCGGCATAAAACTTGTCTTTTGGAACAAAAGAATAATGTGTACATTCAATACCTCCACAAGTAGTCTTCTCGGAAATCATCTTGTGGTCTTTAAGTTCGCTTGCGGAAGGTATAGAGAGACAGCCAAACAAGCCACTAACAAAACGACTAACCCTATTGATAGGGTTATCGTCTCGGAGAGCGGTTTTCTCAAAATCTTCCTTACTGGTAAACTTGTAAGAATGAAGAGATGGGCCGAATGTGCCATTGCTATACATATCGTTATGGTATTCGTAGCCAACCTGGTCTGGACCAATCAAATAATTAGGGCCCCACGCCGTATTGCCCACCATATTGGATTTCTCCTTTAAAGAATTGGGATTCAAAAGCATAACACCGTTATCGGCAGTTTTAACAAACACCCTTACATCGTCGTCATCTTCCTCAACAGTAGTAT
>JAKSKS010000044.1 GCA_024401615.1 Paludibacteraceae bacterium | reverse complement strand
TCTCGTGATGATACGTGATTGACTGATCTTGGCGTAGTTTAGAAATTTGTGCGCGTTAGCGTCTCAAATAATGAGAACTTAGAGAGCTATACGCTCGGTTAATAAAATCAAAAATTAATAATTGAAGTTAAGAGTAACACGGCTTAACGGAGACCGAGAAGTTCGCGAACTGCAGGCATGTTAGCGTGCTGAACGAGGCCCCAGTGAGTAAGGCTGAGTTTCTGCTTCTTTGTCTTCTTAGTCAAGATGTGACGTTTGAAAGCGTGCTTTCTCTTAATTTTTCCTGATCCGGTAAGAAGGAATCTTTTTGCGGCACCGGAATTAGTCTTTAATTTTGGCATTTTACTTAAAAATTTAAAATATTATATAGAAAAATCTATACTCAAAAATTACTTAGCCTTTTTAGGTGAGAGCATAATAGAAAGTCTCTTACCTTCGAGCAAAGGCTGCTGGTCTACTTTAGCGAGTTCTTCGAGGTCAGCCATAAAGCGTCCTAAAATTTCTTCGCCCTGGTCCTTGAAAAGGATTGAACGGCCTTTGAAGAAAACGTAGGCTTTAACCTTGTTGCCTTCCTTAAGGAATTCTTCGGCATGCTTCAATTTGAAGGCGTAGTCGTTGTCGCCAGTCTGAGGACCGAATCGAATTTCTTTAACTTCAACCTTCTTCTGCTTAGCCTTCTGTTCCTTTTCGCGTTTCTTCTGCTGGTAAAGGAACTTCTGGTAGTCAGCAATTCTACAAACAGGCGGAACAGCAGTTGGAGAGATTTCGATAAGGTCGAGTTCCTGCTCCTCAGCTATTTGTTTAGCCTTTTCGGTAGGATAGACACCTTGTTCCACATTCTCACCAACGAGACGCACCTCAGGTACACGAATCTGTTCGTTAATCCTGTAAAATGGTTGGTCGTTCTTCTTTGCGGCGCGGTTGTTGCGGTCAGCGCCATTATTAGCGCCTTGGTTGTTTGCCCCAGCGTTGTTTGCGCCTACACGAGGTCCTGCTGCAGCACCAGTGCCGGCAGGTCTCTTCTGGAAAGGTTTTTGCGGTGCGATAATCGTATCCTCCTATTAAATTTGTTTGTAATAAATTTTATTATTTGAAGCTTGGAGTTGAGCTATCAGCCTTCCATGCGTTAAGCTGAGAATCAACCTCATTGCACAAATTGTCTGCAAAAGTAGTAATTTTTATTGAACCTTGGTCAGTTCCGCCCTGTTTTCTTACAGAAACTTCTTCATTTTCTTGTTCTTTTTCACCTACAATGAGCATATAAGGGATTCTCTTGAGCTCATTGTCGCGAATTTTACGACCAATCTTCTCATTTCTGTCGTCAACAATAGCACGAATATCGCGAGAGTCGAGATACTGTGCAATCTTCTGAGCGTAGTCGTTGAACTTTTCTGAGATAGGGAGGATAGCGACCTGGTCTGGGGTAAGCCAGAGAGGGAAGTGACCAGCAGTGTGTTCGATAAGCACAGCGGTGAAGCGTTCGAGAGAGCCGAACGGAGCACGGTGCAACATAACCGGACGGTGCTTCTGGTTGTCTTCGCCAGTGTATTCCAACTTGAAACGTTCAGGCAAGTTGTAGTCTACCTGGATGGTACCCAACTGCCAGCGGCGGCCAAGCGCGTCCTTAACCATGAAGTCGAGTTTAGGACCATAGAAAGCAGCTTCGCCATATTCAACCTTAGCATTCAAGCCCTTTTCCTGACAAGCCTCAATAATAGCCTGTTCTGCCTTTTCCCAAACTTCGTCGGCACCGATATACTTTTCGTGATCGTTCTTGTCGCGCAAAGAAATCTGAGCCTCGTAGTTTTCGAAGTTCAAAGACTTGAAGATAATGTTGATAATATCCATAACACGAAGGAACTCGCCCTTTACCTGGTCTGGACGGCAGAAGATGTGGGCATCGTCTTGAGTAAATGAACGTACACGGGTAAATCCGTGCAACTCACCACTCTGCTCGTAACGGTAAACAGTACCGAATTCAGCACAACGGAAAGGAAGATCCTTATATGAACGTGGTTTGCTTGCGAAAATCTCACAGTGGTGAGGGCAGTTCATAGGCTTGAGCATATACTCTTCGCCTTCTTCTGGGGTATGGATTGGCTGGAAAGAGTCCTTACCATAGTGATCCCAGTGACCAGAAGTAACATAAAGCTGCTTGCTACCAATGTGTGGAGTGATAACCTGCTGGTAACCGAACTTCTTCTGGATACGCTTCAAGAAGTCTTCAAGACGAAGACGGAGAGCGGTACCCTTAGGCAACCAGATTGGAAGGCCCTTACCTACACGGTCGGAGAACATGAACAATTCCATTTCCTTACCAATCTTACGGTGGTCACGCTTCTTAGCCTCTTCCAACAATGCAAGATATTCATCGAGCAACTTCTTCTTAGGGAAGGTGATACCATAAACACGGGTCAACTGAGTGCGCTTTTCGTCGCCACGCCAGTAAGCACCTGCAATAGCAGTCAACTTAACGGCCTTGACAGGGCAAACGTCGGCAAGGTGAGGACCACGGCAGAGGTCAGTGAAAGAGCCCTGTTCGTAAAGGGTGATTTTGCCGTCTTCCAACTCAGAGATGAGTTCGGTCTTATAAATTTCGCCGCGTTCTTCGAACATCTTCATAGCGTCGGCCTTAGTGATGTCGACACGAGTAAGAGCCTGTTTAGAAGCGACGATTTCCATCATTTTCTTTTCAATGGCAGGAAGGTCTGCATCCTTCAACACATAGCCATTAAGGTCGATATCGTAGTAGAAACCATTCTCGATGGCAGGACCGATACCAAACTTAACATTAGGGTAAATCATTTGAACTGCCTGTGCGAACAAGTGCGCAGATGTGTGCCAGAATGTCTTTTTACCTTCAGGATCTTCCCACTTGAAGAGTTTGATAGAACAATCTTCGTTGATTGGGCGATTGAGGTCGCGAATTTCGCCATTGACACCAATAGAAAGCACGTCTTGAGCCAAACGCTGGCTTATGCTTTCTGCAATTTGCATACCCGTGGTACCGTTTTCATATTCACGAACGGAACCGTCTGGAAAAGTAACTTTAATCATAAAAACTATTAGTTAAGGGAGACTTACAAGCGCCCCCTGAATTTATTCTTTAGAATAAGGGTAAAAACCGTTGCAAAAATAGCGGTTTCGGCCGAAAAAGCGAAACATAGGACAAGAAAAAAAGGCATTGCCGAATAAAAAATCGACAATGCCCGTATTATTTGCTATTGGCAGTCAATTACCAAATAGACACACGCTTTTCTGGAGCCACGTACATAGGGCTGGTAGAATCGATGCCATAAGCGTCGTACCATGCCTGCACCTGTGGCAAAGCACCGTTTACGCGCCAGCGGCCAAGCGCATGCGGATCGGTCTTTGTGCGGCGGAGGATCTCTTCAGGAGTGATGTTTGCAGCCCAGACACCCGCATATGCGAGGAAGAAGCGCTGGTCGGCAGTCAAACCGTTCACTACAGGAAGTTCTTTCCCCTTAGTCGCCATCTTATAGGCCTGGAAAGAGATTTGGAGGCCTCCGTGGTCAGCCAAGTTTTCGCCAAGCGTAAAGTCTCCGTTTGCGTGAACGCCAGGAGCCACCTCGATTGCATTGAAGAAGTCGGCCATAACACGTGCTTTAGCACGGAAGTTTTCGCCATCGGTCTTGGTCCACCAGTCGTGAAGGTTTCCAAACTTATCGTATTGGCAGCCCTGGTCGTCAAATCCGTGAGTCATTTCGTGGCCTATAACCACGCCAATGGCGCCATAGTTGAACGCATCGTCGGCAGACATATCGAAGAAAGGAGGTTGCAAGATGCCGGCAGGGAAGCAGACTTCGTTGGTGCTTGGGTTATAGTAAGCATTTACAGTTTGCGGGGTCATATGCCACTCTTCCTTATCGACAGGCTTACCGGCTTTAGAAACCGCATAATCGTTATTGAAACGTGAAACAGCCTTACGGAGTTCCCACAAGTTTGCCCCTGAAACATCGAGTTTAGAGTAATCGCGCCATTTGTCAGGGTAACCAATCTTAACGTGGAAAGAAGACAGCTTATCCATAGCGAGCGCCTTAGTAGAGTCGCCCATCCAAGCCAACGACTGCATACGGTCGCCAAGGGCCTTCTGCAAGTTCTTCACCAAGTTGAGCATGCGCTTTTTATTTGCTTCAGGGAAGTACTTCTTCACATACATTTGTCCGACAGCCTCACCAAGAGAACCGCTTACCTGACCAGCAGCACGCTTCCAACGTGGCTGTGGTTCTTTTGTGCCAGAAAGTACACGACCGAAGAACGCGAAGTTCTGGTTGAACAGTTCATCTCCCAAAGAAGTTGCAGCACGATCGATAAGCGCCCACAACAAATAATGCTTTTGCTTCTCGACTGGGATGGTAGTCATGATATCGACAGCCTCTTGAATAGGTTCTGGCTGTGACAAATTAATAGAGTCGAGTTCAGGCAAACCGACACCTTTAAAGAAAGCGCCAAAATCGAAACCAGCGTACTTTTTCTGGAAATCGGACATTGACATCTTATGGTAATTAGCCTGCGGATCGCGCAACTGCACCTTAGAATAATGGGCCTTGGCAAGACGGGTTTCGATTTCCAAAACATCGGCAACAGCAGCATCGGCAACTTGGGCAGAATAACCGCAGAGTTCGAACATACGCTTGATGTGCTTTTTGTACTCATCGCGAATGTGCTTCATATTGTCGTCTTGTTCGAGGTAGTAGTCGCGCTCGCCCAAGCCCAAACCGCTTTGGTAGGTATGAACAATGTTCATATCGCTGTTTTTATCATCAGCACCCACATAAAGCGCAAAATAAGCATCAACATCGACAGACTGCAATTCAGCCAAGAGAGCGGGCAGTTCAGCAACAGCCTTTAATGCCTCTACCTTTGCCAAATCGGCTTTCAGCGGTTCCACACCCAACTTGTTTTGTTTAGCGCTGTCCATTACGGCATTGTACAAAGTAGCAATCTGGAAACCGACAGAGCCTTCTTTCTGCGGTTTACTTGCAAGTTCTTGAATAATGCCATTGATCTGTTCGCGGTTGTTTTCAGCCAACTGGTCGAACGTACCGAAGCGTGAATAATCGCCAGGAAGCGGATTATTCTTCATCCAACCGCCACAAGCATATTGAAAAAAGTCGGCAGAAGGACTTACTGTGGTATCGAGATTAGAGAAATCGACACCTGCAGAAAGCTTTTCTTGATTATTAGAGCAAGAAGTCATGGTCAAAAAAGAAGCTGCCAAAGCAGCTTCTATAAGTTTTAAATTCATATTTAGAAATTGAAATAAACGAATGAACAGTATTTGCCAATTTACTCAGCAGGACTTACTCCCAAGTAAAAGTAGCAAGCACTTTGTCGGCCTCTTCGAAGAACTTGTCAGCATCTTCTGGACCAGAAACGCGCAAACGGTACAGACGGCCGTTGTTCGGATTGTGCATGTAATAGAAAATAAACTTGTACACATCCTCGTCGGTAGTGCTGTAGGTTATACGTTTAGCAGGAATAGCGTCAGGACCAATAACAGTATCGCCCAAAACAGCATCAACACCCATACCGTTATATTCTTTTGGAGTTACGAAACCGATGTATTCTTCATCGACCTGGTCGTTAAAATCCTGGTCGTTAACGGCATCTTTAGAGCTGTAGTATGCGACGAAGCAACGCTCGTCTGCACGATATCTTGTTACGTTGATAATTTTATTGTAATCAACAATAAGAGAAGGATTCAATTCATCAGAATGATAAGAATTGAACGTTCCGAATTTATAGTCGACGTGGAAACCATCAACGTTCAAACTCATTTGTGAAGGGATGTATGGATCGTCAGAATCGTCATCTTTACATGATGTTGAAACAACAGACACAGCAGCAAGAGTCAATAAGAACGCAAAAAATTTTGAAAGCTTCATAAATAAAAAGAATTTGTGAATAATAGAACAAGGGCGGAAAGAAACCACCCATTTATAAATATACTACACAAAGATATATAATAATTGGGAATATCTATAGGAGACCTCTACAAATTCACCATTGTTAATTATTTTCTTAGGACACGACCTTTTTCAACCTTTCAGCGTTTTTTGTTTGTTACCACAAGTGCCTTAGCCCAACAATATCTAAGCAAGTTTAGTATTGCTTTCGTCTTCCACAACTTATTTAGCGGCATCTTGCTATTTGATAGCACCTAAAAACAAAAAACGCTGTAATTTTCATTACAGCGTTATGTGCGGAAGATGAGACTCGAACTCACATGTCCTTAAGGACACTACCCCCTCAAAGTAGCGCGTCTACCATTTCGCCACCTCCGCAAGGAGAACAACTTTCGTTGCTAAGAGCGGAAAACGAGGCTCGAACTCGCGACCCCCACCTTGGCAAGGTGGTGCTCTACCACTGAGCTAATTCCGCATTATGTTTTGCAAGAGAACCGTTTGATTTCCCGATTGCGATGCAAAATTAGAGATAATTTTGGCATCTGCAAAACATTTGGACAAGTTTTTTACAAGAAATTTACAATCTACTGATTTTAAAGACCATAAAACCTTCAAAAAAAATCATTCCTTACGAACATACTCCATATATTCCGCATAAGGAATGAGTCTTGCCCCCATAGTTTTCAGGTGTTCGCTCTCCACTTGACAATCGATTAGGAGACCGCCTTCCGACTGCATTTTTCGCGCTAAAGAGATTAAAGCCAATTTTGACGTATTTGGTTCGAAAGAAAACATACTTTCACCAAAGAAGCAGTGCCCCTTAACAACACCATAAAAGCCACCCACCAGTTTGTCAGCATTCCAAACCTCCACACTCATTACCAATCCGGCCTCGTGCAAAGCCGTATAGGCTTTAATCATTTCAGGTCCCAACCATGCATTTTCGTCCTCGTTACGTTTTTTCACAGACGAGCAGGCTTTTATAACAGCGGAAAAGTCTTTATTAAAAGTAACCGTGTACTTATTACTATTTAACAACGAGCGCATAGAATGAGAGACATGCACTTCGCTTGGGAACAATACGAAACGCTGTTTAGGACACCACCAAAGGATTTCGGAATAGCGGTATGCGAACCAGGGAAAAATTCCCATACTATAGGCCAACTTCAACCTTTCGATTGACAAATCTCCACCTACAGCCATCAGGCCATCATCATCAGCCTCTGTAGGATTAGGGAAAACGATTTCTTTACCCAGCCTGACGACCATAGTGTATAAGTTTATGCCATTCTTGACTTATAATCTTCGTAAGCATACTTACGTAGAATTTCAACAGAGCCATCCATGCGTTGAAGCGCCAACGACGGGTGCGAAATGCCGTTGAACATGGTTGTCTTTACCGTAGTGTAGTGAATCATATCGAGGAACACCACCCTACTGCCAACCTTAAGCGGTTTTACGAAAGACCAGTCGCCGTAAAAGTCACCACTCAAGCAGCTGTTGCCCCCTAAGCGGTAAGTTGGCAACCCGTCTTCGGCTTGAGAAGAAGCACCGATGATATTAGGTTGGTAAGGCATCTCCAGACAGTCTGGCATATGGCACGCGAAAGAAACATCGAGCATAGCAGTTGACACGCCTCCATTTTCCACAATATCTTCTACTGTAGCCACCAATTCGCCCGTCTGCCAAGCAAACGCACTACCCGGTTCAAGGATTACCTGCAAGTGAGGATGACGTGAGCGGAACGCCTTTAAAATTGAAACCAAATGTTCAACATCGTAATCGGCACGAGTCATCAGATGGCCGCCACCAAAGTTCACCCACTTCACCATCTGCAATTGTTTGGCGAAGTCGCGTTCCAATATCTGCATAGTCTTCTCCAACTCATACGAGGTAGACTCGCAAAGGTTATGGCAATGCAAGCCTTCGATGCCTTCGGGCAAAGTACCGCCCAAATTTTGAGCAGTTACGCCCAAACGCGAACCAGGTCCGCACGGATTATAAAGCGCAGTCTCGACTGGGGAATAACCAGGATTGACACGAATGCCACAAGAGATAGGATGGCCAGCAGACTTGGCTAAAGCCGAGAAACGCTGATATTGTGCCACCGAATTAAAGGTAATATGAGAACTGCAAGCCGCAATTTCGGGGAACTCACGGTCGGTATAGACCGGAGCATAGGTATGGGCTAACGAATGCATTTCGTCTACTGCCAGGCGAGCCTCGGAAAGAGAACTGGCTGTGGTGCTAAAACCATATTCGCGAATGATAGGGAAAACCTTCCACAAAGCGAAAGCCTTAAACGCCATAATGATTTTCACACCGGCTCTTTCCTCAACCGAATGGATAAGTGAAAGGTTACGGCGAAGACGTGACTCGTCGACCACATAGCATGGAGACGGAAGTGATTCGTAGTCTATAAACATATTCTTACTTAAAATATAATTTGATAATACGGTAAGAGCAAACATCATGCCCTTTATACACTGCTGGTTTGAAAGCTGGCAACTTTTCTGTTACCGAGACCACAGCATCGGAATAAGCGGGATTAAAAGAGCGCAACACTTTAGCGTTGGCAATTTCTCCCTTATCGTTAATAAAAGCCTTCAAGAGAATAATATTAGGCGACATACTCATCACCATTTCATACTCTTTAGGAAGGTTTCTAAAATAGAAATCGTAAAGCGCATCCATACCACCTGGGAATTCAGCGTTGGCTGTTGGCATTGTATAAATGGTGTCGCAACCCGACATTTCCTTTTCGGCAGCAGATGCCATCGCATATGGCAAACGGACCAACTCGGCAGCAGAAGCCGAGCACAAAGCAGTTGCCGCCAACAATGTGAAAACAAATTTCTTCATACTAATTCAAACATTTTATTCTTTATAAATCAACACCGTAGCGTAGGCTGAGATACCCTCCTTACGTCCAACAAAACCTAAGCGCTCGGTAGTGGTAGCCTTTACGGTTACGTCTTCTTCATCAAGCCCTAAAACCTCGGCCATACAAGCCTGCATTTGGTCGATGTAGGGTTTCATTTTAGGAGCCTGCGCACAGATAATAGAGTCAATATTCGAGATTTTGTATCCCTTTTCTGCCAACAGTTCGCCACACTTCTTCAGCAAGATCTTACTGTCGATATTCTTGTATGCGGCATCGGTATCTGGGAAGTGATAACCTATATCTTTCAAGTGGGCAGCGCCCAATAAAGCGTCGCATATGGCGTGAATAAGCACATCGGCGTCGGAGTGGCCCACAAGACCAAGTTCGTATGGGACACGGATACCACCCAACCACAATTCACGGTCGGGTCCAAATTGATGAACATCGAAACCGATGCCAGTACGGAATTTCATAAACGCAGAATTTTAATTATATAAGCAAATATAATAAAAAAACGGCAAATGCTTTACTGCATTTGCCGTCGGTATCTTTTAGGAAGAGGATTACTCTTCAACCATCTTCTTCAAACCGTCGATATTGAAACCGAGCGAAAAACGCAAAGTTTTATTAAGCGGGTTAGAGTTTGATGTGGCAATCAAGTAAGCACCATTCAACTCGAACATGCTCAATTTGAAACCAGCACCTACAGAGAAGTACTTACGGTTACCCTTGCTTTCTGATTCGTGGAAATAACCACCACGAACGAAGAACTTTTTGTTGTAGCTATATTCAAGACCCAATGACCACATGATTTCGTCTAACTCTTCAGAGAAACCACCAGGAGCATCGGTGAATGAGCGGAACATACCAGCAATAGAGCCCTTGTTCTGATAATCTTCGTATTTCTTCTGGTATTCAGCCACACGCGCCTGATACTGTTCGTTGGTTTCGCTTGGCTGTTTAGAAGGAGCGATTGGTGCAGTTGGCACCATCAACTTGTTCAAGTCGAGCGACAATGCCAAAGTGCTATAATCGTCGAACGGATATTCGAAGTTACCACCAACGCGAAGGTTAGTAGGAAGGAACTCTTCGGTAGCGCCATCGTCGTAAGAAACTTTTGAACCAATGTTAGACGCATTCACACCAAAACCCACATAAGCGTTACGGGTTTCAGAAAGCGGAATTGGCTTGCGGTAATAAGCGGCAACGTCGGCAGCGATTGCCTTAGCAGCAGTTGCAGACTGGCCATCGGAAGCCATACCATTAGTAATATCAGAGTAAATGAAGCGAAGTGCAACACCGGCAGACCAGTATTCAGACAACATCTGTGAGTAACCGAGGTCGACAGCGAACTCATATGGACGGCAAGAACCCATAGACTGGACCTGTCCGCCAGGAGTAGGTGCTGAAGTCAATTCGATATCACCATAAGAGAAATAACGAAGAGACGCACTTAACGCACGAGAGTCGCCCAACTTATAGTAACCTGCGAGATATGCCATATAGATATCATCTACAATATCTCGAAGCCAAGGAGTGTATGACAAAGCCGCACCACCCTGACCATTCATTTGAGCATACTTTGCAAGGTTCCAATACTGAGAATTCAAATCAGGTGAAGTTGCAGCACCCACATCACCCATACTACCACCACGAGCATCGGGTGCGATAGAAAGCGATGGGACTGCAGATTGCAAAGGATTGAACATCTCAGTCTTTTCGTTAGCCGCCATTGCGGTACCTGCCACAGAGAGCATACCTGCCAAGAGGCTATACTTTATTACAGAGTTTTTCATTCTATATCGTCTATTTTATTATCACAAAAATACAAATATATAACTTAAAAAAAAGCGTTTTATTGCGGTAATACAACAATTTTTTCCGCTTTACCTGACAAACTATCATCATCAGAACCAACATCGACCCTGAAGACATACACCCCAGGAGCCACCCTACTGCCGTTGAAATCAGTTAAATACCAATCTAACAGCAGTTTGCCGTCGGCTGTATTTTCAGAGCCTACAATGCTGTTCACTAGCACACCCTGCAAAGAATAAATATTGGCCCTATAGTCAACTTTTTCCAATGGATGACCATAATCTACCACAATCTGGGTTTCCGTCACAGCCGGATTAGGGAATGCCCTAACAGCACTCACATGTTCACCCTTGCTGTTGTCAACCACAAAACTGATAGTTTGAGTAGAAGAGTTGTTCAAAAGATCCCAAGCCTTAAACCGTAAAGTGTAAACGCCATCGGCCAACGCGCCCAAACGATAACTAACATAACCGTTTGAACTACTATTGTGGCCATAATTGAAACAGTCGTTTACTGAAACTGGGTCACTACCATTTAACGAGATGGAGAGGTCGTGCCCCAAACCGACGCCCGACGCGTTCACACCATTCTCGTCATTGAGGTAGGCGATCAGTACCGGATTGGCACCAACAACGTCGCCCGAACAAAAAGACGCATGATTAATTGCAAGGCGGATAACTGGGCCAAGCGTGTCATGCAACACGTTATCGCTACTACCACCAATCACAACTTCGGTTCCACCTTCAGCGTCGATGTTATTTTCTGTGTCGTATGCGTAGCATGAAATGCGGCCAAAACCGTAAGAGTAAACGATGTCCTTCGGAATAATGAACTGGCAAGCGAACCTACCATTAACTACATCAACATCGCCCGAGAACAAAGTACTGGCATAGTCGGTGTATTCTGCAGGCACGTCGGTATTACCTTTTGTGAGACAAGACTGCAGTTTGTCGAAGACCCTCACCTTCATTCTACCGTTGAAATTTGCCATCAAGTGCTCGCCGTCGCTAACATGACCGTATAAAGTAACATGCGAGAGAGCCGTGAGCGTATCGGCAGACAAAGAATCGGTATACACTTTCACCTGTGGCAGATTTATACGCAAAGCAGGGTCGCCCAAAAGATTAAAAGTAACGGCATTGCTTTCTTGTTTAGACGCCAGCACCACATCGCCAAACGTTTTACCATAAGCGCCAGAGAACAATGCTTTGGTAAGTTCGATTCCATTAGTGGCACCATCGCCATAAGTGGCGTCGCGAGTAGGAGCGAACACAGTAATAGCCCCACCATTCGGAGAAAGCACAAGAGATTCGGCGCACGAAGTCACATTGCCATCGAAACGTCCAAAAGAGCAACTTCCAGTGAACCACAATCCCAACTTTTTGTTGTTAAGAGAAGCCACCTGACTCTGTGTGAATATTTTTTCTGATGCCAAATTAATCGGATTACTGTGTCCGTAGTAACAGAAGAACAGAACACCATCGGTCAGTTCATTCATAATTGTATTCTCCACTTCGGGATACCTACGTCCACCAGCCTCGAGCATAAGTTTATAGTTGTCGAGATAAACCTTCTTCACCAACGCAGATTGCGAAGTGGTTAAGATATGTTCTGAAGTGTTTTCAGCACTCTGTATAAAGCTGGACACATCAGTCCTGGCCTCATCGTCATCGGCCACCATAAGAACTTTAGACTTCCAACTACCCCATTCTTCATTGCGCATATAGCGTGCAATTTTGCTAACCACATCAGACGCCTGATTGAAATTAGAAACAGGCAAACGCCCCACTGCCACTTGCAAGTTACTACCCTTCAAACCAGAAGAAGAGGTATTAGCCAAGCCGTCGCCCAAAGCAACATAGTAGTCATCGGTCATAGCATTCTGTTCACCAGAGCCATGCTGATAGGTTGGCAAAAAGTTATTGACATTACCAGAAAGGCCACGGTTGTCGTAACTGCCGTCTCCAAAAAGGAGAAGGTAACGCGGTTTTACCAACGAAGGATCGGCATTAGCACGATCGTACAACATTTTCATAAAGGCACGAATTGCGGTAGGATCGGGGGTACCTGAAGAGAATTCATTATAAATAGCCTCTGGGGTAACAACGAGATAGGACAAACCGTCGTATTCGGCGTGTAATTCACCAATTTGCTTGGCGTAGTTTGTGAAAACAGAAGGAGACAAAATAATTAAGTCTGCCCCTTTAAAATTATGAAGATTCTGTTTAGCCACCACACCAACAGGCTCAACTGTCAAGTATCTGCATTCACTCTCGTTAAAAGCCACATAACGATTATAACAATCAGCACTCTCCCTAAAGGAAAGCGTATCATTTTTAAAAGAAGTAGTGTAGGCAAAAACGTTTAAAGGGTCGGTCACATTCCAAACCTTGGTTTTAGGGTCTGCATTTCCCACAACCACATCGTAAGTTCCGAAATCAGCACTTCCATTAACATTGCAAAAAGACAAGAAACCCGATTTGAGTTTGTTATAGCACAACGCCGAAACTTTAACATAGTTGACATAACCCAAAGCGGAAGAAGAAGAACTATTCGAGAACTTGGCGGTTACCTTAAGATAGTCGCCATAGGGCAAAGGAAGATACTTTTTAGAAGATACGAGTTCAGCTTTAGGAGAATAGGACCAGGTATCGGCGGAAAATGTGAGACTAGAATTTCTGCTTGGAGAATCCCAATAAGCCGAAAAATAGCCGTTATCTCCCTCAACCATGTTGGGGCAGTAAAAGGAATATGTTTTCGACTTGCCTACAGCCAAAGCCTCGTCGTACCAATCGTTACCTCCCTCGTTTATATTAACAATGTCAGGGTCGATCAGTGCATTCTTCAAATGTGTGTTAAGCACATCCTTAGGGTCGGAAGTAATCGGATTTAACTGACGCACTTCATTGCGGTCGCCCACTACATCAGAAAGGAAATAATAGCCATAGTCAGAATAAGGGTTTTTTGTGAAGAAAAAAGGGTCGATACCATATTTGTTGACCCATTTTACAGTGCCAACGCCATAAAACAACAAATAGGACTCACCCAAATAAGAAGACACTTCAGGAAGGTCGTCAATATAATCGGCATTAAGACTTTCCGACAATAAGTTACCGCCATAACCGAACACACGCACCTTTTCGGGATGTTGGAAACCCATTGCACGCAATTGGTCGAAAGTGACTTTATATATACCTTCTTCAGATACCCGGCATTTTACCCATGTTCCAGCAGACAATTTTGAATTCTCGGAGTAAAGCGGCAAACGTGCAACAAACTTATACGTTTCTGCTTTGGCTGATGTCAAAAAGGCAAAAAGGACACCAGCAAAAACAACTAACCTATTCAAAAAAGTGATCATAACTATAACAACTAAACTGTTAGTACAACGGCATTACTACCTTCTTATTACGCAAAAATACAAAAACCGGGTCAAAAGACCCGGTTTTTATACAGTTGACCTCAACAAATTCACCGTTGTTTATTATTTTTTCGGTCATTAATAAGAGCTCCAATTAAGGCAACACCACTATTTTATCGGCATTACCAACGAATGAACTATCGTCAGTTTTAAGCTCAACCCTATAGATATAAACGCCACCAGGAACACGCTGCCCAGACGCGTTTTTCAAATTCCAAGGAATTGAGATAATGCCGTTGTCAGTCTTATCGGTACCAGCAAGCACATTAACATAGCGGCCATCGGCATCGTAAATAGAAACTACATAACCAACATTCGACAAGGGTCGGTCGTACTTCGCAAGTATTGTGGTTTCGTCAACAGCAGGATTTGGATAAGAGGATACAGCATCGATATGAGGGCCCTTTTCGTTGTCGACCTCAAACACCACAGTTCGAGTGGTAGAATTGTTCATCAAATCCCACACCTTAAAGGTGAGTGTGTATAATCCATTAGGCAGGTCTGTCATTTTATAAGTAACAGTTCCATCGGTACAACTACCCACAGAGTAAGCAAAGTATTCGTTGAGGATGACAGGGTCGCCACCATTTAAAGAAAGCGTAATGTCGTGACCAATACCCACATTAGAAGCATTGATACCGTTCTCGTCGAAAACCTTCACAATAAGGACAGGATTAGCACCCACAACATCGCCAGAACGGAAAGAAGGAGTATTGAGATAAACAGAAACCTTTGGACCGACGCTATCGACGACCGCAGAATCGAGACTACCGCCAACCACCATCTTGTCGTAATTGCCAATTGCTTCCAACTTATTATCGGTATCGTAAGCGTAGTAAGTTATTCTACCAAATCCGTAATTGTACGAGATATCATTCGGAACAATAAAATTGAAAGCGAACTCACCATCGACCACCTCGGCAGAACCAGAGAATAGCACACTTGGGTAGTCGGTGAAATTAGCAATCATAGGTTTACCATTAGAATCAAGACTGTTACCCTTCGTATTACGAACCTGTTCTTTATCGTAAACACTAATCAGCACACGTCCATTAAACGCAGCGTCTTTAACACCATCTTGCTCTATATGTCCGTTCACCACCACTTTTGCGAGCGCATTGGCAGTGTCGACAGAGACAGCGTCGGTTATAACGCGTTCTGCAGGGAAAAGGATATGAAGCGCAGGATCGCCCATGAGCGGATACTTGGCACGGATTTCAGAAGTGACCTCATTCTTTGCCACACGCATCACATCGCCAATAGTCATATCGGCCGTTTGAGAGAAAAAAGCAGCACCGAAAGCCCTATTGAAAATATCGTTATCGTAAGCATACACCAAACGAGGGGTGGCAACAACAGCAATAGCGCCACCATTAGGAGCAAGCACCAACGACTCGCCACATGAAGTGGTGTAATTATCGTATTCAGAGAATTCGCAACTTGCCGAGAACCATACACCAAGCCTCTTATTATTCAATGTGGCAATTTGACTTTGGGTGAAGGTTTTTTCGGCAGCCCAGTTTATAGCGTTACTATGGCCTATATAATTAATGAGCATAGAACCATTTTCTGCATTCTCTATAATCAAGTTTTCCACTTCAGGATATCTGTTTCCGCTTGATTCAGCGACACGCGCATAAGAATCGTGATAAACTTTCTTCACCACAATGCTCGGGCAGGCCCTTAAAATTCCTTTAGAGAGATTTTCTGCATACGACACGAACTCGTTATACGAACCGCTTGAAGCCTTACCCTCGTTATCGTCGGCCAGAATGCACGCCTTATTCTTCCATGCGCCCATTTGGTCGTTCTTCATGTAGTTCTCAATTTTAGTAACTACGGCATCGGCCTGTTCGGCAGTAACGAAAGGGAGACGTCCAACAGCGACTTGGCATGAGGCATTGTTAATTGAAAAAATCTTGTTCTCGTTATCGGCCAACATACCATAATAATCGTCGGCAGGATAACTGGTTGAGCACGAACCGCGCTGATAGCAGAGCACCAAATTTCGAGGAGCAGGATTAGAAGAACTAAACAAGCCCCTATTATCATAACAACCGTCGCCGAACAAAAGCAAGTAACGGGGCGAAACGCGGTCATCATCATCAACAGCCTTATCGTACAACATCTTCAAAAAAGCGCGAATAGCAGTAGGGTCAGGAGTACCTGAAGAGAACTCGTTGAAGATTTGTTCTTGAGTGAAAATACCGACAGAAATGCCGTCGTTTTGCCTATGTAATTCAGCCAAACGCTGTGCCTGCGGGAAATAGGCAATTGGAGATATTATAATAAGGTCGGCACCCTTAAACGCATGAAGGTCTTGATTGACGACAATTGAAAATCCGTCGACAGAAAGGAAGCCACTACCCTTTGGATTGAAGGCGACATACTTTGCAAAACCATTAGCCCTCGACAGCCCCTTAAAACGAATGGTATCTTCCTTTAACGAAGTCTGGCACTTGGTAACATCGCTCAAACGAGAAACATTCCACACTTGAGTTTCAGAATCAGCACCCGTAACAACATGCTCAACCAGTCCTTCAGAATCAGTTGTCAGATTGTTAAAAGACAAGAAGCCGTTACTTAATTTATTATAGCATAAAGCCGTCGCGCTCAAATAATAAATATATCCCGTACAAGAAGCCGAAGTGGAAGAAAACTTCAAGTTAAAATCTAACGATTTGGCAGAAGCACTCTGCGGTATCTCGTCGCGGACGGCAGATGTTCCCTGGTTGCCAGAAGGAGTTGTTGAGAAAGAGAACCC
>JAKSKS010000043.1 GCA_024401615.1 Paludibacteraceae bacterium | reverse complement strand
TCGAACCTAGGACCCTCTGCTTGTAAGGCAGATGCTCTGAACCAACTGAGCTATGAACCCGATTTCCTCGATTGCGTTGCAAAATTAGAGAAAATTTGGGACATTGCAAGACTTTACCGACACTTTTTTGAAGAAAATTTCAAATTAATTTACATCGCACTGAATAATAAGGCTCTACAGGAACCCGATTTTTCAAGAATTCGGCAAAAACAACCATCGGCAAGCAGAAAAAAACAAGACCGTCGCGAAAGTTTCGACTTTCACAACGGTCCTTTATCATAAAATATAAGGTATAGCCTACTCTAATCCTGGAATTTCGGCCACCACATAAGTGCTGCCACCAACAAACACCACATCGCCAGGTTCTGCGTCTCGGCGGGCAGCCGCTAACGCTTCAGCCACTGTTGGATAGCAATCGCCAGGCAGCCCACCCGCATTAGCCTTTTCTTTCAACATTTCGCAAGGCATAGCACGCGGCGTTGAAGCCTGGGTATAATAGTAGATAGCATCTTGCGGAAGCATTGGTAGAATGTGTGGAACATCTTTATCTTTCATTACGCCATATACAAAGCGAATATGCTTATGCGGTGTGCGTTCCAATTGCGCAGTAACGAAACGGATGCCAGCCTCGTTGTGACCAGTATCGCAAAGGGTGAGCGGATTAGTGCCCAACTGTTGCCAACGGCCCAACAAATGGGTTTGGTCTACTGTATGTAGGAAGCCATGTTGCAAAGCCTCGTCGGAAATGGCGAAACCTACTTGGCGCAAATATCGTACTGCCAAGAACGCAGTTGCCATATTACGGTGCTGGTAGTCGCCCAACAAGGTAGTAGAGAAATCAGTACCATCAATATTGAATTTAAGCACTGCCTTTTCGTCAACAAATCCGTTCGCCACACTATTCACCTTAATTTCCTCATCTACAAAATGAATAGGCGCACCAACAGTTTTTGCCTTGTCGAGGAACGCCTTACGCACATCGGCATCTTCAGCCTCACCAATCACCACTGGAATACCAGACTTGATGATACCCGCCTTTTCGCCAGCAATCTCTCCAAGGGTATTGCCCAAAAAGTTGGTATGGTCGAAACTGATGTTGGTAATAACAGAAAGTTCGGGTGTTATAATATTGGTACTGTCGAGACGGCCACCCAAGCCCACCTCAATAACAGCCACATCGACCTTCTCCTGACGGAAATAGTCGAACGCCATAGCCACGCAGACCTCGAAGAAGGAAGGATAGATAACGTCGAAATACTTGCCGTAGCGCTCTACGAAATCAACCACAAATTCCTTACTCATCATTTCACCGTTGACACGCACACGCTCGCGGAAATCCTTCAAATGAGGAGAAGTGAACAAACCGACCTTATAGCCAGCACTCTGCAACACAGAAGCCAACGTATGACTGGTAGACCCCTTACCGTTAGTTCCTGCCACATGAATGGTACGGAACGACTGGTGCGGATGACCCAACAAATCGTCGAAAGCACGCATACCGTCTAACCCTTCCTTATAGCCAGCAGAGCCGACAACTTGGAAGAGCGGCATACGATTATATATATAGTCGATGGTTTCTTTGTAATTCATATATGTTGTGAAATATATTTTTGAATGTTTGTTTTATTCAGTTTTATTTCTATCTTTACATAAAGCGAAGTTAATCAAAAAGCGGCGTAAAGTAAAGAAGCCGACAATGAAATTGCCTCGCTTGAGAAACACAAATTAGCATTACCGCACAAAGCGGGGACATCTTAAAAATATACAACCATGGAAACTAAAAAGAATTTCGTGCTTGACACCAACGTCATTTTACACGACTACAAATGCATCTATAATTTTCAGGAGAACGATATATACATCCCAATCGTAGTACTCGAAGAACTCGACAAGTTCAAGAAAGGAACCGACCAGATTAACTATAACAGTCGTGAATTCGCCCGTGAACTCGACTCTCTTGCAAATTCAGACCTTTTCACCAAAGGCGTTGAGTTAGGCAAGGGGCTTGGTACCCTACACGTGGTAATTAACGACAATTACCCTGAAAAACTCCAGAAAGCATTCTCTGAAAAAATTCCAGACCACAAGATTTTGGCGGTTGCCCTCGACCTATTGGAAAAGGACAAAAAGCACAAGACCATTTTGGTTTCAAAGGACATTAACCTCCGTATGAAGGCGAAAGCCCTTGGCATTGACTGCGAAGACTACAAGACCGACAAGGTTAACAACGTAGACATCTTCGAGCAGGCACAGCAGGAGTTCGACCTTCCTGGAGATATGGTGGACCGCGTTTTTGTTGGTTCAGGACTTCCTTTTATGGAAATTGTTGAAATGCAAGACAAAGTGGTCAACAACGAATACGTCATCTTGAACAGCGAGAAATCGTCAGTTCTTGCACGACTCGATCCTGCAACATCGACATTACGCCCTGTAAAGAAGCAAAAATGCTACGGCATTGAAGGCCGAAACGCTGAGCAGACTTTCGCCCTCGACGCTTTGATGAACGACAACTTGAAGTTGGTTGCCGTTACTGGTAAGGCTGGTACAGGTAAAACCCTTTTGGCATTGGCCGCAGCCCTTGCACAGAGCAAGCAGTACAGCCAGATTCTGTTGGCACGACCTATCGTTGCCATGTCAAACAAAGACCTCGGTTTCTTGCCTGGTGATGAGAAAGCAAAAATCTCGCCATACATGCAGCCTTTGTTCGACAACTTGAGTGTCATTAAACGCCAGTTCGGCGCACAGAGCAAGGAAGCAACATCGATCGACGACATGCAGCACAGCGGCCAGTTGGTTATTGAAGCGCTTGCCTTCATTCGCGGACGTAGTTTGAACGACACCTACTTCATCATCGACGAGGCACAGAACTTGACTCCGCACGAAATAAAAACCATCATTACCCGTGCAGGACAGAACTGCAAACTCGTCTTCACTGGCGACATCCAGCAGATTGACACACCTTACCTCGACGCACAGTCAAACGGTTTGGTATATATGATCGACAAGATGCGCAACCAGGAGTTGTTCGCACACGTGAACCTTGTTAAGGGTGAACGAAGCGCTCTTAGCGAATTGGCCAGCAACTTGCTATAATACAAATATTCTTCTTACATTTATAATTAATTGGAAGGGTGAACCGCTTTTGTGGTTCACCCTTTTTTCACACATATAACACGAATAAACAAAATTGCTATCTTTGTAAAAGAAATTGAAAAGCACACCATAATGAACAAAAAATATGCATACGCTTTAGCGGCAATAATTGCTTTAGCACTCATCATGCTGTTTGTTTTCAAGCCAAATGGCGAGAAAGGGAACAAATATATAGAGTTGATACCAGCCAACAGCACAATTGTGAACCAAACCGACATAATGGCCTTGGTGAAAAAAAGCGATATTGCGAACTCCGGTTTGGCTAAAAGACTGACAAACGGGGATGCCATTTCAGGCGTATTGAAAAAGTATATGGAAGATCCGAAAAAGATAGGTTTGGACGCACGCGAACCCGTATACATCTTTGCCAACGCCAACGACAGCACAACCGGCATTGCCATAAAGATGCTGGACGATGACGACTTTTACGACTTCCTTACCGACTTACACAAAGAGAACGGACTGATTGGCGAGATTGTGCCAGGCGACAACATAAAAACAGCGGCTATTGAGGGGTACGGCACTGTGGCTTTTAACGAACAAGCAGCACTCGTCTTCATTTCGGGGAAATCGGTTGCAGGCAACACGGCAGACCAAGCCTACCAATTGTTCAACATGAAGAGCGAAGAACAATTCGCACAAACTGCCGACTACAAACGCATGAAGGAAGCAAAAGGCGACGCCCGCATATTCCTTTCAATGGACTTCGCTTTGGAATTGCCTGGTTTCATCAATGTTTTCAGTTTGCCAGACAGCACAGAAACAAAAAATGTGCGCATGCTATTTGCCGCCAACTTCGACGATGGTGAAGCAAACATTACGGGAGAGATATACAGTAACGACCCAACAACCGCAACCCACTTGAAAGACCAGTGGAAAAACATCAAGCACGTTAACGGCGACTACCTCAACTTGATGGACGGCAAAGGTTTTCTGTTCGCCACTGGCTGTATCGACGGTATAACTCTAACTGAGGCTATGGACCGCGAAGCACAAAGCAACGGCGACCTTAAAAACCTACTTAAGAACAAACACGAGAAAGAACTTTACGCTAAAATAAAAAACATTGTAAAAGAAGCCAATGGAGACGCCGCCCTTGCCATCGGGCTCACTAACGACGGCGAATCGGCAATTCCATTAGCCATTCATTTAGCGGCAAAGATGAAGGGCTCGTCATTCCTTGCCGATGGCGACTATTGGATTCAGCAAGCCAACCGCTACTGCAATTTTGAGTTTAGCGATTTCGACACCGATGACGAAATGCCAAGACCCAAGGTAATGAGCAGAATAGATAAAAACACCTATTCGTTCAGTTTGATGGGTATTAACGCCAAAGTGGGTGTCGACGGCGGCAACTTGTTCTACCTCACCACGAAAGAGAGTGCAGCCGATATGCTAAAACAACCCGTCAACTCATTTCTCGCCGCGAACAAGAACCACGTAACCGCAGGTTACGGTTTTGCCATGATAGACCTAAAAACAGCACAACCCTTCATAGAGGAGATTGTAGGAGACGACACTCCGTTCAGCACCGCAGCCAGCGTTGTTGAGAGCGTTACGCTAAATGTGGACGACATTAACAAAGGAGTGTTGAAATTGAACATGACAGACCACAAAGCCAACGCACTGAAGCAATTAGTGGAACTGTATATGAAAGCCACCAAATAAAGACGAACATGGAGAAAATCCAACTCAACAAAGTGTTGCCTAACGTTTTCAGAGGAAGGGCACTCACAGGAAGCGACATATGGGAGAACGACGTCTGCTTCGAGAAAGGCAAATTCTACCTGATAGAAGCCAACTCAGGAACTGGCAAGTCGAGTCTGTGCAGTTTTCTGTACGGTTACCGCAACGACTACCAAGGAAATATTATGTTCGACAATGAGGACATTGCCCGCTACCCCATTGCCCAATGGGTGGAACTGCGCAAACAGCATCTGGCATTACTGTGGCAAGAGTTACGTCTCTTCCCAGAACTTACGGCTTGGGAAAACGTGCAAATAAAGAACCAGATGACGAAATTCCAGACAGACCTTCAAATTGCACAATGGTTTGACCTTTTAGGCATTGGCGACAAGCGCGACGCTCTAATCGGCCGCATGAGTTATGGCCAGCAGCAGCGCGTTGCCCTCATCCGCACCCTTTGCCAACCAGCCGACTTCATCTTCGCAGACGAACCCATCAGCCACCTCGACGAACAGAACAGCCAACTGATGGCCGACCTGCTCACACAAGAGGCAAAAAGACAAGGTGCGGCAGTAATTGCCACCAGCATAGGCAAACGTTTGGAACTGAAATACGACACAACCTTTAAACTTTGAGTTATGAATCTTGTTTGGAAATTACTAAAACAACATATATCAAAACCACAGTTTGCAGGATTCTTCCTTGCCAACCTTGTGGGTATGCTCATCATTTTACTCGGTGTCCAATTCTACCAAGACGCCATGAACGCCTACAACGGGAAAGACGGTTTTATGAAAGAGGACTACCTTATTGTCAGCAAAAAAGTCAGCACCCTCGGCAACACCATCTTCAAACAGTCGACAGGCTTCCGCAAAGACGAATTGGCACAATTGGAAGAGCAGGATTTTGTGGATAAAGTTGGGGCATTCACCCCTTCGAACTTCAAAGTAAGGGCAGGACTCAACCTTATGGGGTTTTCACGTATGAGCACCGATATGTTCTTCGAATCGGTACCCGACGAGTTTGTCGACACCGACCAGTCCTGGAGTTTTAAAGAAGGAGACCAATTTATACCAATCATACTACCACGCGATTATCTTGACCTCTATAACTTCGGTTTTGCACAGAGCAAGAACCTACCCTCAATATCGGAAGGACTTGCCACATCTGTCACCCTCGACATCACAATAAAAGGTAACGGGCGAGAAGACCACTTCGACGGCAGAATAGTAGGCTTTACCAACCGCCTAAACACCCTATTAGTGCCACAAGCGTTTATGGAATGGGCCAACAAGACCTACGCTACAGGAAAGAAGGTGGAGCACTCACGCGCCATACTGAAAGTAAAGAATCCGACCGACGAGAATCTGGCAAGATATTTGCAAAACCATAATTACCAGACCGACAGCAGCAAGTTAAACTCATCGAAAACCGCATACGTCTTACGCATAGTGTTAGGCATAGTAATGGCGGTAGGGGTGGTCATCTGCCTTTTGGCTTTCTACATATTAATGCTGAGCATCTACCTGTTAATACAGAAGAACAGCAACAAATTGGAAGACCTGATGTTGTTAGGTTATAGTCCGTCGGCAGTAGCCCGTCCGTACCAAACGCTAAGCATAGGAATGAACATAGCCGTACTGGCAATGGGATTAGTTGCCGTGTGGAGCATCCGCAGTTACTACATAGGGAAGATGGAATCGTTCTTCCCCAACTACGAAGGAGCAAACGCCACCACCACCCTATTGGTTGGTTTAGGTTTGTTCGCATTAGTATCGGCATTTAATTATCTGCTGACTGCACGTAAAATGAAAACCATTTGGAAACGAGAAGATTAAACCATGAATATAAGTTACCTCATTTACAACCTTTTCCACAACCGTTTCAGTTTCAAGATGCTGAAATTGGAATTGGAAGCCAGTAAGAAAAAGACCAAGTTGCGCGATTGCAGCGTTGTAGACGCAGGCAAGAACAACACCGTAACATTGGGCGAAAAAGGCATTCTGAACGGTATCCGCTTCTTTATGCTGGGCGACAACAACCACATAACCATTGGCAACAATGCCTTATGCAGAGGAACGTACCAGCAACCCATCTTCTTAAATGCGGCCTACGGCACCTCAATCACCATAGGCGACAGCATTTTGTTAGCCAACAACACTGAGATACACACAACAGACTACCACGGCATTATAGACACTAACACCAACAAAGTGCTGAACCAGGGCAAAGACGTTGTGATAGGCAACCGCTGCTGGATTGGTTTAAGAAGCATCGTCCTAAAAGGAACAAACCTGCCCGACGACACCATTGTTGGCGCATGCTCGGTAGTGAACAGACCCTTTACCGAGACCAACACTATTGTAGCCGGAAGTCCGGCAAAAGTTGTGAGGACAGGAGTTAAAGTTGGTGATTTATAAATAAAAGATGCAATTTGAGAAAAGATTGCACAACAAACCACATTTTTTTATTTAGATTTGTATAGTAAATAGAATATCACAACTTGTTACAATAACAACTCTATACAAAACCAGTCTGTTTTTAAGACACAAAAGAAATTACCATGAATAAAATAATATACTCATTAGTCGCATTAGGAATTGCGGCTTGCGGAATTGAAAGTTCCGCACAAGACGTTAGTGGAAAAGTAAAGGGCCACCCATATGTTGACCTTGGTTTGAAGAGCGGTATAAAATGGGCGACTTGCAATGTGGGAGCAAAAAAGGTAACCGACAAAGGCGACTACTTTGCATGGGGCGAGGTAAAACCAAAGGGTATCTACTCATGGTCGAACTAGAAAGGTTGCGAGGACAAGAAAGTTGACGATCGCAAATAGCCACAAGACTTTACCAAATATGTTACCGACGACAAGCACGGTACCATAGACAATAAAAGCATATTGGAAGCTAAAGAAGATGCCGCAACCGAACAATGGGGAGGCACCTGGCGCACACCAACCAACGACGAGTTTGGCGAATTGCTCGACATCTGCAAATGGAAATGGGAGGAGAACTTCCATGGTAGCGGCGTTTCAGGATACCTTGGCACTTCGAAGAAGAACGGCAATAAAATCTTTATTCCTGCAACAGGCAACAAGTTTGTTGGTGAGAATCCTTCAAATGAAACAGCCGGTTACTGGTCATCAACACTCTACGACCGTTATTCGCCATGCGCTTACTACACCGACTTTGCGAAGGCTGGCATTGAGTGGGACGTCTTCACATTCCGTGGCCGCGGTATGAGCATTCGCGCAGTGACAAAATAAAATCGATTTTAAATCCTATAAAAAAAGTGACCTCTGCAGCCTAAACAATTCGATAAAATGAATTTACAGAGGTCACCATATATCATTATATTGCACGAAATGAGAGATTTAATAAAAGTTCTGTCACTAGGATTTGCCTTATACGGAATGAAATGCACTGCACAGACGGTAAGTGGACAAGTGGATGGGTACGACTATGTGGATCTTGGACTGAAAAGTGGTACAATGTGGGCAACCTACAACGTGGGTGCCACAAAACCAACCGAAAAAGGCGACGATTTTGCTTGGGGCGAAACAGAAACCAAGGATAAATACGAATGGGAAACTTATAAATGGTGCACCATTTATGAGAATGGCAATTTCGACCAGTTTACGAAATATGTAATAACTCCAGGTTACGGCACTATTGACAACAAGACCGTGTTGGAGGCTGAGGACGACGCTGCGAAAGCTAACTGGGGTATAAAATGGCGAATGCCGACAACGGAAGAGCAAAAAGAGTTGATTGATGGTTGCACTTGGGTGCAAGAGAGAATAGCAGGAACGTCGATAAAAGTGCAAAAAGGCACCTCAAAAACTAATGGTGCAATCATATACTTGCCTTACGACGAAATGGCCTTGTATTATTCGAGTTCGCTTAGTGAGGAAGTAACAGACAAAGTACGCTGTATCTGCATTATCAATTCGCCAAAGATTATGTCAACCCAACGCTACTATCCTTCAAATGTGCGTGCGGTTGCCGTGGAGACTGCTTTGGAAACTTACAATGTTTCGTTCTATAGTAAAGATAGTGTGCTGATTGAAAAACAAGTTGTGGCGGTAGGCAAATCGACCAGCGAGGTTAAATACCCGTTCGAAGAAGGCTACGAATTTATAGGATGGAGCGACTCTTCCTTCACAAACGTGAAAAAGGACTTGGATGTTTATGCCCAATACAGAGAAATTGCTAATCCTACCACCGTTAATGGTAGCGTAAATGGTTACGATTATGTGAACCTTGGCTTACCAAGTGGCAGACTTTGGGCTACCTACAACATAGGGGCTACCAAACCTACCGAATTCGGCGACTACTTCCGTTGGGGACAGACAAAACCATGCAAAAACTTTGACGCACCGTATGTGTACGATGAACAGGCAACAGGATTAGCTCCAACTAAGGATGCAGCAACGGTAAATTGGGGAAGCGCATGGAGAACTCCAACTTCAAAAGAACAAAATGAATTGATTGACGGTTGTGATTGGGAATGGACCAACAACTACTTTGGCAGTGGAGTTAAAGGGATAATCGGTATTTCTAAAATTAATGGAAACCTTATCTTCTTGCCCGCAGCTGGCGAAAAAGTAGACTCAGACCTTTTCCATGCAAATGAGATCGGCCATTATTGGTCATCTACACCAAATCCTGAATACGACCAGCCTATGACTTCATATGAGATAGGATTCAGCGACTGGGGCATCTTTCCACATGAATACGATCGTTATTGGGGACGACCTGTTCGCGCTGTCGTGTCAATAGACTTAACTAAATATTCAAACATCAGTAACCAAAAACTTCAGGTTTACAGTAGGAATGGTAACATCTACATTACTAACGCACAACCAAACACGAAGACTCAAGTTTTCGACATGAACGGCATAGCAATCGCTGCATCGGAAACTGATGGTTATGGGAATGCTGAACTTTCCGCTGCGAAAGGCGTTTATGTGGTGACCGTCGGCAATATGTCAACCAAGGTTATCCTCAAGTAAATATACATTTCGGCAATACGCCGTGATGACTCACTTTTAAGCCATTGGATTTTCATCCAGTGGCTTTTTTGTGAATCATTCTCACCACAAAAAAACAGTCATCGAAGATGTCTTAGAATTGAAAATCGACGATGCGCAGCGAGTCAAAACTCCTTAACGGTGAATTGAAATTCGGTGAAGCATAGCGAGCAAAAACGTCAGTAACATTAGTTCGCGGAACGTAGTGGAGTCAAAACCGTTGTTAATACTACAAAAACTAATGAAGGTGTACCATAACTGAATTATGATACACCTTCTTTTTGTATGATGTCCGATAACAATTAGGTATCGATATTCGCGTAAGTAGCGTTGTCTTCAATGAACTTACGACGAGGCGGAACGTCATCACCCATCAACATAGAGAAGGTGTAGTCTGCCTCAGCGTAATTTTCGATAGTCACCTGTCGCAACATACGTCTTTCAGGATCCATAGTGGTTTCCCAAAGTTGTTCTGCACTCATTTCACCCAAACCTTTGTATCGCTGAACAGAGATTTTGTTAGCAGAATCGTTACGACCAGTATCTTCTTCAGAACCACCATGTCGGTGAATAAAGTTAATACGCTCTTCATCGGTATAACAATACTCCTGTTCCTTACCCTTCTTACACAAGTAGAGAGGCGGTTGAGCAATGTATACATATCCGTTTTCGATAAGCGGACGCATATAACGGTAGAAGAAAGTCAAGATAAGTGTGTCGATGTGAGAACCATCGACATCGGCATCGGTCATGATCACCACCTTGTGGTAGCGAAGTTTAGACATATTCAATGCGTTAGGATCTTCAGGAGTTCCCACAGTCACGCCAAGAGATGCGTAGATGTTGTGGATAGCCTCGCTGTCGAACACTTTATGCGGTTGAGACTTCTCTACATTCAAGATTTTACCACGGAGCGGAAGAATAGCCTGGAACTTACGGTCACGTCCCTGTTTAGCAGTACCACCTGCCGAGTCTCCCTCGACGATGAACAACTCGCATTTAGCAGGGTCGCGGTCAGAGCAGTCGGCCAACTTACCAGGAAGTCCGCCACCCGACATAGGGTTCTTACGGTGAACCATTTCGCGGGCTTTAGCAGCCGAGATACGAGCACGAGCGGCAGTCACTACTTTCTCGACAACCAATTTTGCCTGTGCCGGATTCTCTTCGAGGTATGCAGCCAAGGCCTCAGAAACAGCGCGGTCGACCATACCAGCCACTTCGCTGTTACCCAACTTAGTCTTGGTCTGGCCCTCGAACTGAGGTTCAGCCACCTTAACAGAAACCACAGCAGTAAGACCTTCGCGGAAGTCGGTTGCAGGGTCGATGTTAATCTTATCCTTCTCCAACTGTGCCATCAACTTGGTGTCGGCCTGCATGTACTTGTTCAAAGTACGAGTAATAGCCTGACGGAAACCAGTGACGTGTGTACCACCTTCGTGAGTATGGATGTTGTTTACGTAAGAGTATACGTGTTCGGTATATTCGCGGTTGTAAGTCATAGCCACCTCAACAGGAATACCGTATTTTTCGGTATTGAGGTGAATAACAGAACCAATAAGGCTTTCGCGGTTCTGGTCGACATACTGAACGAACTCGCTAAGACCGTGTTCAGAATAGAACGTTTCAGTTTTAGGAGCAGGGTTACCCTCTTCGTCCTTAGTACGCATATCGGTAAGGGTGATGTGCAAGCCAGCATTCAAGAAAGCCAACTCACGCATACGGGCAGCCAAAGTGTCGTAGTTATAAACAGAGACAGTGAAGATAGAATCGTCTGGCAAGAAAGTAACTTTAGTACCAGTCTTATCGCTAACACCGTCAGTCTTTACTGGGTAGAGAGGCTTACCATAAGCGTAGTCTTGCACAAAGTGCTTGCCTTCGCGGTTAACCTCAACATGAAATTCTTTAGAGAGTGCGTTTACGCAAGAAACACCCACACCATGCAAACCACCAGAAACCTTATAAGAGTTCTTGTTAAACTTACCACCTGCGTGGAGGACGGTGAGCACCACTTCGAGCGCAGAGCGCTTTTCTTTAGGGTGCATGCCGGTAGGAATACCACGGCCATCGTCTTCAACGGTAATAGAGTTATTCTCGTTGATTGTGACCTCAATGTTTTTACAGAAACCAGCCAACGCTTCGTCGATAGAGTTATCGACCACCTCGTAAACCAAGTGGTGGAAACCGCCTTCGCTAATATCGCCGATGTACATGGCAGGTCGTTTGCGTACAGCCTCAAGTCCCTCTAGCACCTGAATGCTACTGGCACCGTACTGTTCGCTTTTTTCCTGTTCGTCGCTCATTATATTTTTATTAATTATTTTCTGACTTTTTTGGAAGCCCCACTCATAAAAGGACAAGACTTCAAACAAGCAAATTTAACAAAAAAAGGAGAATAAAGCAAAAAAAACGTGCGGTGCTCCCGAAAAAAGGGAACACCGCACGAAACAATTAAACATTTATAGAGCAATCATCTCATAGTGAGACTTTTCAGTTCTTAAACACAAGATTTTCGCCGTTAGAATCGACAATAATAGGCTGCGATTTGTCGACTTCTTGCGCAATGAGTTTCTTCGACAACTCGTTCAACAACTCGCGCTGCAAGACACGTTTTACAGGGCGGGCACCGAATTCAGGATCGAAGCCAGCATCGGCAATAAAGTCGAGAGCCGCATCGCTGACAGACATTTCGACCTCAATGTCTTTCAACAATTTAGCGATAGTGTTCACCTGCAGCCTTACCACTTCGCGAATCTGCGGCTTGGTAAGCGGCAAGAACATGATAATATCGTCGATACGATTGAGGAATTCAGGACGGATGGTCTTCTTCATCAAGTCGAGCACTTCATTTCGGGTATTTTCGACCACCTGGGCACGATTTGAGTCGTTCAAGTTTTCGAAACGCTCACGAATGAGCTGCGAGCCCATGTTGGAAGTCATGATGATGATGGTATTCTTAAAGTTTACCACACGGCCCTTGTTGTCGGTCAGACGTCCATCGTCGAGCACTTGGAGCAGGATGTTGAACACATCGGGGTGTGCCTTTTCGATCTCGTCGAACAAAACCACAGAGTAAGGTTTACGACGAACCGCCTCGGTCAACTGTCCGCCCTCGTCGTAGCCCACATATCCTGGAGGCGAACCGATGAGTCGGGTAACGGAGAATTTCTCCTGATATTCAGACATATCGATACGGGTCATCATATTCTCATCGTCGAACAAGAACTCAGCCAAAGCCTTTGCCAACTCGGTTTTACCCACACCGGTAGTACCCAAGAAAATGAACGAACCGATAGGGCGTTTAGGGTCTTGCAAACCTGCACGGCTGCGGCGAACAGCATCGGAAATAGCCGAAATAGCCTCGTCTTGGCCAATTACACGTTTGTGTAACTCTTCCTCGAGGTGGAGCAACTTGTTCTTCTCGCTCTGCATCATCTTGGTGACAGGAATACCCGTCCAACGAGACACAATTTCAGCGATATCGTCTTCGTCAACTTCCTCTTTAATCAAGTGAGAATTAGCATGGCGGGACTCCAATTCTGCCTGAAGTGCCTTAATGTGGTCTTCGGCCTGCTTGATTTTGCCATAGCGTAATTCGGCAACCAATCCGTAATTGCCCTCACGTTCAGCAGTTTCTGCTTGGAAGCGGTACTGTTCAATCTCGACTTTTTCTTGCTGGATTTTGTTGATGAGGTCTTTTTCAGACTTCCACTGGGCGCCCATATTGGCACTTTCGTCCTTCAATTCGGCAATTTCTTTTGCCAACTGGTCCAATTTCTGGGTATCGCCTTCACGTTTGATAGCCTCACGTTCAATCTCCAACTGCTTGATCTGGCGCTCAACCTTGTCGAGGTCTTCAGGTACAGAATCCATTTCCAAGCGCAAACGCGCAGCGGCCTCATCGACCAAATCGATAGCCTTATCGGGCAAGAAACGGTCGGAAATATAGCGAGAAGAAAGGCGGACAGCGGCAATAAGCGCATCGTCCTTAATACGAACCTTATGGTGGTTCTCGTAACGCTCCTTCAAACCACGGAGAATAGAAATTGTGCTCGCCTCATCGGGTTCGCTAACCATAACTTGCTGGAAACGGCGTTCCAACGCCTTATCCTTTTCAAAATACTTCTGGTATTCACTAAGCGTAGTAGCACCAATAGCACGCAATTCGCCACGCGCCAAAGCAGGCTTCAAAATGTTAGCAGCATCCATAGCGCCCTCGCCGCCACCAGCGCCAACCAAAGTGTGAATCTCGTCGATAAAGAGCACAATCTCACCATCGGCCTTCACCACCTCGTTGATTACCGCCTTCAAACGTTCCTCAAACTCGCCCTTGAACTTAGCACCAGCCACCAACGCACCCATATCGAGTGAAAAGATCTGCTTCGTCTTCAAATTTTCAGGAACATCGCCACGGACAATACGTCCGGCCAATCCTTCAACGATAGCCGTCTTACCAGTACCAGGCTCACCAATCAAAATTGGGTTGTTCTTGGTACGGCGGCTAAGAATCTGCAAAACACGGCGGATTTCCTCGTCACGACCGATAACGGGGTCGAGTTTGCCCGAGCGCGCCTTTTCGTTCAGATTCACCGCATATTTTTCAAGCGAGTTGTACTGGTCCTCGGCACTTTGGCTCTTCACATTACCACCCTTACGGAGTTCGCGAATAGCAGCATCGAGTTCCTTCTCGTTCATACCAGCGTCTTTAAGCAGAGTAGAAACCGGTCCGGCCTCCTTGAACAATGCAAAAAGTATGTACTCGACAGAGACAAATTCGTCGCCTGCCTTTTTCGACAGATCTTCCGCTTTCAGCAAAACAGCGTTGGTAGCGCTTGAAAGATAAGGTTGCGCACCGCTCACTTTTGGCAAAGCAGCCACCTCGCGGTCTACGACCTGCTCAACAGCCGCCTTGTTCATTCCCATTTTGCTGAAAATGAAGTCAACTACATTTTCGCCCACTTTAAGGACACCCTTCATCAAATGGGCGGGTTCAATGTACTGTTGTCCGTTGCCCTGTGCAACCTTCACAGCCTCTTGAACCACCTCCTGACCTTTGATTGTAAAGTTTTGGAAATTCATATTATAACGTTTTTTATTATTCAAAAAGAAAGAGTGGCCGCAGATGGGACAACCCACATCTGCAACCACTCTAAATCTATCAAAAGGTTTGCCAACAGCGCTAAACTGCAAAATTGGCAGAATCTATCCAAAATTTACGCCATATTGTCAGAAAATCAAATAATTAGACTGACAAATTAGTAAGTTTAGTTCTTCTTAACAAGTACCATGATTTCGTTGCCCTCTGCATTGAAGATTTTAGCAGAATCGCCGCATACCTTTACAGAAGCAGTCTTGTTAATAGCGTCGGTGATAGCGTCTTCAACCTTCATCAAAGTATCAGGACCCATCATCTTAGTCTGGCCAATGTTAACAAAAGCAAGCGTGTCGCCCTTTTTCTCGAAAGAACCGAAGAAAGAGTTCACACCACTGTGACCATTCACCTTGCTACTGTCTTGGAAAGAGATAAAAGGCTTAACAGTATCAACAACAGCACAAACGCCGTTAGCTGAAACGACATTCCAATCGCCCTTAATACAACCACCGCAAGCCTTCTTTACAGTGTCGGCACATGCGTTAGTAGAATCGGCCGCCTCACCTTTAGGGCAAGAACCACCATTGCAACAAGAAGCCATAGCAGCAGCAACTGCGAAAGGAATGAAAAGTTTTTTCAACATAATTTCTATTGATTAAAATAAATAAATGATTTCCTTCTATTTCGCGCAAAGATACGATTTAAAAGCGTAACAAGCAAAACGGGTGACTTTTAGAGCAATAATGGTCTAAAAAGGAGCAAAGGAAACCAAAGTTGCAAACCCGAGCAGGCAGAGGAGCAAAGCAAAAATCGATTTGCGCAATTACCCTATAATCTGTAAATTTGTAAGAATTTACGGTTTATGAGAAAAAGAAAGACAGAACAAACACCGACCAACCTTGTGGACAAGATGCCACTACGCGTCCGTTTCAGTGAAACAGACGGCATTGGTGTGGTGTGGCACGGAGAATACATCCGTTACTTTGAAGACGGAAGAGAATCGTTTGGCGAAAACTTCGGCATGCCTTACCTCGAAGTCTTTAAAGAAGGTTATGTTATTCCAATTGTAGATGTGGCATGCCAATATGTGCACTCGTTACACGCAGGAGAAAGGGGAACCATTGAAACCCGTTTCATTGACACTCCGGCTGCAAAAATCATCTTCGAATACGCTGTCTACAAAGAGCCAGAGCACCTTTTGTGCGCAACCGGCACGACCACCCAAGTGTTCGTAAAAAAAGACACCGGTGAATTGGAACTCTCAACACCAGAATTTTACTTGAACTGGAAAAAGAAATGGAATCTGATAAAATAGTTTACGCTATAGCCGACAACATTATATCTGGGCTTGGGTTGACAACAGCCGAGAACACCGACAATGTGCTTGACGAAAAGACAGGCATAGGGCTGGTTGACGACAAACGCCTCTACCCAGAACCGTTTCCGGCACAACGCATCGACGACAGCAGGTTGAACGGCATTGCCGCCTACCAACAAAGCGAAAGCATGCACAGGTTGGAACGCCTTATGACAGCATCGGTTAGCGAGGCCCTCAGCCACACTTCTGTAGATGTAACAGCAAACGACGTCATCGTCATCGTTTCGTCGACAAAGGGCAATATCGGGTTACTGGACGGCGCCAAAGGGAAAGTTCCCAACGACGCATTTCTCGACCAGCTGGCCAAGCGCATCGCAAAACACATTGGAGCAAAAAACACTCCGCTCATCGTAAGCAACGCCTGCATTTCAGGCGTTTTGGCACAAGTGGTAGCCATGCGTCTTTTGAAAAGCGGAGACTACAATACAGCCATTATTATTGGAGGAGACGAATTGACCGAATTCGTCATCAGCGGTTTCGAGTCGTTCAAATCGGTTAGCGCAAACCCTTGCAAACCCTACGACGCCAACCGCGACGGCTTAAGTATGGGTGAGCGGGTAGCCACCCTTATTGTCAGCACCAACCGACAAGT
>JAKSKS010000042.1 GCA_024401615.1 Paludibacteraceae bacterium | reverse complement strand
CAAGAGCGCTAATTATGAAAGCTTACAAACAGCAAGCAAGCCTACAAAAGCCCTGATTGTTGGTAAATTGTGAGCGGCAAAAGCTCGTTTGTTGCAGAAAAAGGTGTATATTTACGAAAAACAAGTAAACATACAATTATATGGACGATAAAGTTAAACTCGTAACGCTAGCCATCCACTCCTTAGAAAAGGCACAAGCCTTGCAGCAAGAGTTGAAGGCAAATGGGATTGAATCAATCATCCAGCATGTGGGCGACAGCATTGTTACCCGCAATGTGCGTGTCCGTATAAAAGAAAACGACCTTGACAGAGCGACAGAAATTGTAGAGGAAATCAACCAAAACCAAGCAGTAGAAGACGCTCTGCGAAAATTGAACAACAAAGGCGAATTACTTGTCCCAATCGATTTTTCAGACTTCACTCTCCGCATTTGCGATGTAGCGTTTAACTTGGCGCATGTTTACGGCACTAACGTAGTGCTGCTGCACTCGTTCATAGACCCCACACCGCACATCAACCTCATAGAGGAAATGCTGACCCGTGAAAAAGGCAAGCGCGACACCGCGCTACAGCTTAAACTTGACGAAGTAAAGAAGCAGCAAGAACAACTTGACGCACAGTTGAAAGCAGCAATAGAAAACAAGACACTGCCAAACATCAACTACCGCTTCGTCACCAAAACAGGTATTCCAGAAGAAGCCATCTTAAAATACAGCCGCAGCAACGACCCACAACTCATTGTAATGGGCTGCCGCAGCAAAGCGGAAATTGACAGCGAAGAAATTGGAAGCATTACAGGCGAAGTGATGGAGCGTTCGCGCATCCCAGTCTTCGTACTTCCAAAAGACTCAAGCTTTAAGAATTTCAGCGAAATGAAGAACATAGTGTACGCCACCCGTTTTGAGGATGACGACCTAATGGCATTCGACAACCTGATGACCCTGCTTAAACCGTTCCGCTTCAAAGTCCACTTCCTCCACCTTGCAAAAGGAAAGAAGAACGAAGAAAACGACAACCAATTGTGGAACGAGATTAAGCTCCGCGGCATTCAGGAATACTTCAAAAAGAATTATCCAGAGCAAGAAATCACGCTCAGCCTTCTTAACGGAGGCGACACCTTACCAGCCATAGACAAATATGTTCGCGAAGAACATATCGACGTTGTTTCATTGACCACACACGAGCGCAGCATCTTCGTTCGTTTGTTCAATCCGAGCACGGCAAAGACTATGCTCGACAATTCACAAACACCATTGCTGGTATTCCACGTATAAAGTGGACCTTTAAAGGAACAAAATCTACACACATAATCATAATGACACCTGTAAACTTGAATAAAGCCCTATTCGTAGGACTTATTGCCATATTGCCATTAAGTGCCTGCGCTAACGACGAACCCAAAGCACCCATTGTGCAACAAGTTGAAAACAAACTATTATTGCCAGCAATACCCGCAGAAGCAGAATGGTGCGGAGAAAAAATAGCAATAGACAACGAGTACTACCGCGAACGCTTAGACCGCGAGCTCATGAACTTCACCTACAGCCACAGCAGCACCCTGCAATTGCTGAAACGCGCCAACCGCTACTTCCCGCTGTTGGAACGCGTGCTGAAGGAAGAAGGCATGCCCGACGACATTAAATACCTTGCTGCAATAGAAAGTAGCCTGAACCCACGCAGTTACTCACCAGCCAAAGCCGCAGGTATGTGGCAGATGGTGCCCGACGCAGCAAAAGAATTCGGCCTGCAAGTTGACGAGAACGTAGACGAGCGCTACAATATAGAGTTAGAGACCAGAGCGGCATGCAAGTATTTAAGACACGCATACGAACTGCTCGGCACCTGGAATTTGGCAGCGGCATCGTACAACACAGGCATGGGCCGCGTAGTGAAACAGAAAAAGGTGCAGATGGCCAACAACTTCTACGAGATGAACCTGATGGAAGAGACCAACCG
The DNA here is from genome assembly GCA_024401615.1 of Paludibacteraceae bacterium. GTDB lineage: Bacteria > Bacteroidota > Bacteroidia > Bacteroidales > Paludibacteraceae > Physcocola. Next base: position 15,083 of record JAKSKS010000042.1, on the reverse strand, counting down.
CTACGTTTTCCGCCTTTTGGCTGTAAAGATACTCTTCAAAAATCCGAAAGCCTTTGGTTTCGACCTTAAGGAGAGCGACCTCTACCACGAAGTGCCATGCAACACCGTAGAAATAGACAGCACCATGGAGAACTTGGCTCAATTTGCAAGAGACAAGGGTTTGAACTTCAATCTATTGAAAGAGGAGAACGCATGGTTGCGCTCGAACACACTACCAAATCCAAAAGGCAAGCGTTTTGTGTTGAGACTACCTATTCTGAACAGCGACAAGAAAAAGTAAACCAATGAGAACCGACCGTATACTCGCATTTTTGGAAGCCATACGCGACAACAACAACCGCCCCTACTTCCAACAGCACAAGAAAGAGTACGAAACCGCGAAAGCAGATTTCGAAGAGATCATCGACTATCTAATTGGCGAGATGAGAGCGGCTGACCCCACATTGGAACCAATGGTAGCCAAAGACTGCACCTACCGGTTTTATAGAGACACACGGTTTTCGGAAGACAAGTCGCCCTACAAGCGCCACTTCGGAGCCTTTATAGCACCTCACGGTGCCCGACGCAGCCTTTTAAGCGGCTACTATGTGCATTTGCAACCAGGCAACTCCATGATAGCCACAGGCGTCTACTGCCTCGACAAACCCGTGCTTAAACGTGTTAGAGACATTATTGTCAACTTCTACGACGAATGGAAAGGCGTGGCAGAAGCGCCAGAGTTGGTAAAGGTTTTCGGCAAAGTAACATGCATGAACGGTTTGAAACGCGCCCCAATGGGCTACCCTATAGACTGTGAAGGCATTGAATACCTGAAAATGAAGGATTACATGGTCAGCAAAAGTTTTACCGACAAGGAAGTGCTGGAAGAAAACTTTGTTGATAAAGTGCTGTCCGAATGCAAAGTTAGCATACCTTGGAACACCTACGTTAATGAAATAATGAGCGAATAGTCAAAAAAAAAGGCTCAAAAAACACCATTAATTTCATTTTTTTCTTACCTTTAGTGAAAATACAAACACACAAACTTTAAAAAGTAACGAAAATGGATTTGACAAGTGTATTGGGCGCCGTTCTCGGAGGTGGGAAGAGCGCAAACCAGAATAGTGCAAACAACCAGGCTGGTATCGATTTAGGTGCTATCTTGAAGCAGATTAACGGCGCAAGTGCCAACAACAATGCAGCAGCAAGCGGCAACGGCATCGACATGGGCGCAATCTTGAAACAGATGGCAGGCAACAACAGTTCAGACCTTATCAATGTCATTTTGAAGCAGGTAGTGGCTGGTGGTCTTGGCAAGATGATGGGAAACGCATCAGCCAACGCAAACCAGGCTAACAATGGTTTGGGCAACATGTCAAAAAACGATATTGCTTCTGCGGCACAGAACGCAGCAGTAATTCTTAAAAGTATTCTTGGAAGCAAATAATCATAAACAAACATAAAAATGGACCAGAAAGCAAAATTCGCAAAATTAGTAGCTAAGACAGGTGTTCACTTCGGTGCAGCAGACGGCAGATACGATGATAAGGAAAAGGCATTCGTTAACTTGTTCATCGGTTACTTGAAGTTGCAGGGCGGCATGGAAGCTGACGTTGAATCAATCATCAAGGAAACCATCAACGAGAAGTACGTTCTTAGCGAACTTATTGCAGAAACTAACGAATGTTTGAAGGACATGAGCGCTGACGAACGCAAGCAGACATTGGAAAGCATGAAGAACTTCATCAACACCATCATCTGTGTTGACGGTACTGAATCTTATTCAGAACAGTATGAGTTCGACAAGTGGAAGAAAGAACTTGGCGTAGAATAAGTCTCACTACTAATCTAAAAAATAGAAGCACCTGATTGGAAACAGTCAGGTGCTTTTTTTCTGAAAATTATACTGCTGAATACTGTCTAAAACACAACAAAGAGCGAATAGGTGCACAAAACTTTGTAAATTTGCAAGATTAATTAAACTCGGCAAAAAGTCCCCGAAAATAATGATTCCGAAAATCAGCGTCATAATACCTGTATACAATGCAGGTGAACACATAAAACCGTGCTTGGACACTCTGACCAAGCAGACTCTACACGACATTGAAATAATATGCGTGCTTGACTGCCCCACCGATGGGACAGACAAGGTTGTAGAAGAGATTGCACAAGCAGACAGCCGCATAAAAGTGGTTAAGAACGAACGGAACCTGAATATTGGGGAAAGCCGCAACCGTGGCATGGCTGTAGCCACAGGTGAATACATCGGATTCTCGGACCACGACGACTACCGGGAATTGAACATGTATGAAGACCTCTACAATAAGGCGCAAGAAAGCGGGGCAGCGATGGTGCTCTCGGGCGCATTAGGCATACAGGCCGCCAAGTGGGAGAAAGCCAGCCCTACACAATGGGTAGACGACACTCTGAACAACCTGGTTATGCGCCGCTACACCACCCACATACACCCCCACCTCTACAAAAGAAGTTTTTTAGAAGAAAACCATATTACCTTCACCGACAACAACACCCATTCGGTAGAAGACACCCTTTTCAACGCGAAAGTTCTAGCAAAAATAGCCGCAGAAAAGGCCGTTTTGAAAACCATCGCCCACGACTACTACATACATGTAGACTACGCCAACAACCAAAACAAGTCGTATAGCCACTGGGCCTTCTGTAAAGTTGCGAACTCGATCCGCGAAATGCAGAAAGTGACACAAGTCTACCCCATACCGGCAACAAGCATAGCAGAATTCGGCATACGCTGCCTCTACACCTCGTTTTTACGAGAAAAGGCAAGGAACGGTTTGTGGGCGACACTAAAATTGTTTGGTTCCCTAAAAAAAGACGCTACCGTAGCAGAACCATTAAGAGCCTACAACGCAGTGTGGAACAAGACGTTCACATTCCCCAAAAATATATTTGCGCTCTACATAAAAGCCATATTGTAAAGATGAAAAGACTGATTATAGGACTCCTAACAGCCGTAATGGCGTATAATGCTAACGCAATTGAGACAAAGGAAGAGATAGAAGGTTACGAGGTGCTTGTCCACCCCGACACTACCCTTGCGGGTCCGTTCACCAAAAGTACACCCTTTATTGCCGCGCAACAACCTCACCCTATGTTTGAGATAGGTTACCGCTACAGAATTCCCTATGTGGGCATTTACCAACAAGGAGGCCCCAACCTGCATTGCGACACAGAGATGCAACCGCTGGTATCGGTATTCATGTACTGGAAATGGTTGAAGTTAGGATGGAACTTCGCGTTGCAGAACATCAACAAAGGCTTTAACTTCGGTTATGCGATAAACATGGGCCGTATGAACCTAAAGTTAGATATTGCCCACATTAGAAACCTGCGCGTAACCAACACCAACGACTTTTTGTGCCCAAGCCTTGAAGACGAAACCCGCTTAAGAGGACTAACCATTACCGACTACGATTTAGGCGTGGAATGGACCTGCAACAAAAACTACGCGCTGCTTTCGGGTTACGACTATTCGTACCACCGCACCCAGTTAAGGGGACAGGGGACAGGTATATTAGCCGCCCGCTACACCTTCGACGGAATGAAGAAGCGAGATTTTGAGCAAAGTGAGCAAGCAAACCACATATTAGACCAACTGCAACTCAACAAAGCCTATATGCATATGCTGAATGTTGGTGGAGGATATGGCTACAACGCGGCATGGTCAGGCGGCAGATGGGTGTTAGGCATGATATGCGTACCCTACTTGTCGGGCGGTCTTGCAGAATATAACTACGACCACGAGAATCACCAGCGAGTTGTATGGGGACTGAAAGCGCACGGACGCGTGAACCTCACCTACAACTACCGCTACGGAGGCCTTTCGCTCTCTGGTGAATATAATGGAGCCTGCATGAGCGCAGACCATTTCGGCTACCGCAGAGATGTGGCGAACTTACGCATAAACCACGTATTCCGCTTGGGAGAAATGGGAGTGAAATCGGGTAAAGTGCCAGGCCACAAAGTGATGGACAACATACAGCAAATGCTAACTAAGGAATAATGGCAGAAGAGTTAGGTCAAAAAACGAAAAAATCGCTTGTCTGGAGCATCCTCGACAAGATAGGATCGCAATTTATCGGTATGCTGATAGGTATCATATCAGCCCGTTTGCTGTGTCCTGAAGATTTTGGAACAATTGGCTGTTTGACCATCTTCACCAGCATCAGTGCCTTCATTATAGAATCGGGATTTGGCGTAGCAATGTTGCGCAAAGAAACCATCAGCAGAGAAGAATACTCGGCAGTGCTCTATTTCAACATAGGAGTCAGCCTTACTATATACGGAGTGTTGTTCGCCCTTTCTGGATCAATAGAGAAATTCTTTTCGATAGACAAACTGGCAGCGTATGCGCACGTTCTATTCTTAATATTGCCGATTAACGCACTATGCATTATTCAATACACCCAGATTCGCAAACAGTTCAAATTCAAGCAATTCACCTATGCGAACCTGATAGCGAACATTATAAGCGCACTATCTACTATCGTCTTAATTCATTACAACTATGGTTGCTGGGCACTAGTTTGGCAGCAAGTAACCCTTGCAGCAACCAGAACAATACTACTCTGGTTTTTCAATCCGTTTATACCGAGCCAGTCACCACAATTCAAGATAATTAGAGAACTATTCTCCTATAGTTCGATACTGGCTTTAAACTATATTATAACCAGCGCAGTAGGGAACATATACAATTTCATATTAGGGAAATACTTTACAACAACCGATTTAGGTTATTACAGTAACGGCCGCAAATACAACGACATATTATCGCAAGTAGTTATAGGCAACGGCATTAGCAGCGTAGCAGCACCATCGTTAGCAGAGCTGAACAAGAACAAAACAAAACAGCTACACTACCTACAAAAATTCGGGAAACTAGGTTTCTTCACCATTCTTCCCACACTCACGTTATTAAGCATTGTTATTGAAGACATTGTAACGATTGTGTTTACAGAGAAATGGCTGCCTATGGTACCCTACTTCCGGATATTATCGTTAAGTGGGATGCTTTATCCGTTGCAGACCCTGTATCAACACTTTTTTCTAATGACGGGGCACAAAAATCTTTCGTTTATGTTAGACATGGTCAAGAACACCCTAATTATAATCCTAGCAATTGTATGTATATTATATTTTGACCGTTCTCCCCACTATATTGTATGGAGTTCGGTATTGGCAATGTTTATAACCACACTATTAGAGATAATATACGTACGCAACTTGGCAGGATACAAGATAAAAAACCAACTGACTGACTATCTGCCAATCTTTGTAAGAACCATTATAGTAGCCGTCATCGTATTCGTTGCAGGAGAGCAAATCCATTCGCTATATATGCGACTGATGACGGAAGGTGTGTTATTTATTGGATTATACTTTGCAATAACTTGGTTTTATGATAAAGAACTCACAAAACCAATAATAGAAATTCTTCATAAAAAATGAGTCCAAAAATCAGTATCATTATACCCGTCTATAACGCAGGTGAACAGATTAAACCTTGTTTGGACGCCATACAGGCACAGACATTGAAAGAACTAGAAATAATCTGTGTACTTGACTGTCCGACCGATGGAACGGATAAAATTGTAGAAGATTATGCAAAGAAAGACAACCGCATAAAAGTTATAAAAAATACAACCAACCTAAATATAGGTGAAAGCAGGAATAGAGGCATAGCCGCCGCTACAGGAGAATACATTGGGTTCTCGGACCACGACGACTACATGGAGCCCACAATGTACGAAAAACTATATAATGCCATTTCAAGAAATAAAGTTCACGTAGCTATGTGTGAAAGAGGCGACATCTTGAAATTGGTTAACAAGAAGGTCGAAAGACTTGACGGCCAAAAGTCATACACGGTGTGGACAAGTTTGCTAAAAACTATAGCAAACAAACAGAACTTAAATACCGTTTACGTATGGAACAAGATTTACGACAGGCAGTTCATTCAAGAAAACGGCATCAAGTTTCCTGACAACAAATCATATCCCGCAGGAGAAGACATTTTATTCAACTACCAAGTATTCAAAAAGTTGTCGGAGATAGACAGAAATGAAGAAGTTGCCTATGTTAGAGAAATTCTATACTGGCACATTTTTCATGGAGAAAACACATCAAACAAAGTGTGGAAGTTCGACTATATCTGCAAATACACAAACCTGATAGCAGAAGACATCTGCAAGAATACACTCTTTATAGAAAGCGAAGAAATAAAGCAAAGCGCATATCAAGGATTTATCGGAACCCTAACATCAGGTTTTTATTGGGCCCAGAAAGAGAATACACTTAACGCGCTAAAACAAATCTTCAAAATTAAGGAGTACCCATATTTGCGGGCAGTGCTAAAAGACAACTGGACACTTTACAACAAAAAGTTAACAATCAGCAAGAACCTTATCGGCTGCTTCATAAAACTATTTGTATAAGAAGACAAGCGTCCCCAACACCAAGAAACCGGTCTATGGCTTGCGCAGACACCACAAGCCAAAGAATGTGAGTGCGCCATTGAGCAGCAACAACTCGTAGCCGAAATGGTAGCCATAATGGCTTGCAGCCAACGTGCTAATGATATAGCACAAAACAGGAGATGAGACGCAAACAAACGGTACACCCGCCTCGCGCACCTTATAACGGGTAAACAAGCCAAAAGCGAACAGTCCCAACAACGGACCATTGAGGTAACTTACAATAGTATAAATAGCATCGAGGGCGTTCTGGCTGTTGATTAACCTAAACAAGAACACCACCAACAAGAATACCACACAGATGCAGAAATGCAAACCTAAACGCCGGCGCACAGTTAATTTGTCGGCAGAAAGGGAAAGGATGTCGACCGCAAAAGATGTGGTAAGCGAAACCAAGGCAGAGTCGGCACTTGACATTGCGGCCGACAAAAGCGCCACCAAGAAGAGGACTGCCACCGCCCCACCAAAGTAGTTCATGGCAAAGAATGGGAGAATTTGGTCGCCACGTTCTGGTAGTGAGATGCCCTGCTGTTCGGCCAACATCAACAACAAAACTCCCAACGAAAGCAAAATAAAGTTGACAGGCACAAAGCACACCCCATACGACAGCATATTGCGACGAGCCAATTTCAAATTAGGGCAAGAAAGGTTCTTTTGCATTACATCTTGGTCGAGACCGGTCATAACCACCACTATGAACATACCGCTAAAGAACTGTTTGAAAAAGTTCTGTCGGGTATAAAAATCATCGAACACGAAAATTTTTGATTCTGGTCTGTGCCACATAGTAGAAAGCGAGTTGAACACAGAAGCATCTAACTGCGAAAGCACGCACCCCGTAATTATCACCAACGAAGACACCATACAAACCGTTTGAAAAGCATCGGTCCATACGAGCGTACGAATACCCGTTCGGCAAGTATAGGCAAAAATAAACAACACAAACAATATAGCAGAAAGAGCAAACGGAATGTGTAATGCATCGAGGACAAGGAACTGAAGGACGATCAACACCAAATAGAGTTTGGAAGCAGCAGCAACAGTTTTATAGACCAAGAAGAACAATCCACCCACACGGTGCGTAACGGTTCCGAAACGCTGTTCAAGATAACCGTAGATGCTCGTCAAATTTAACTTATAGTACAAAGGCAACAACAAAAAGGCCACTACAATATAACCCAGTATGAAGCCAAAAACCATTTGTAAGTACGTAAAAGACGCCTTACCAACCATGCCTGGAACGGAAACCACAGAGATACCAGAAACAGAAGCACTAATCATGCCCAACGCAACAAGGTACCAAGGGGACTGACGACCACCATTAAAGAAATCGGCATTTGCAGTTTTTTTTCGGCCAACCCAATATGAAATAAGGGCTACGACTGTAAAATAGATGAGAATTGCTACCACAGTATTAAAATGAAAAGAAATAAAAAACCGAGTCAAACAAATTGGCTCGGTTTTTCATTAATTATTGAGAGATATTATTCTTTGTTACCGTTATTAGAATCCAACTTTTTCTGCTCTTCAATTTCTCTCTGTTGAGCTTCAATAAGTTTACGCCGTTCTTCGGCCTTCTCGAGAATACGCTGTAATGGGCCTTTTGCACTTGGATTATTCTTAATCTTCTCTGCCTTCTTGTTAATCTGTTCCAAAAGTTTTTCATCGTCAACAGAATAACGCATCACAATGGTTTGGACGATAGTAATCAAGAGAGAGACAAAGTAATAATAGGTAAGACCAGAAGCATAGTCGTTGAACATGAAGAGGAACATGATTGGCATGAAATACATCAAGTACTTCATCATTGGCATCTGCTGTTGTGCGCCAGTATCAGTCATCTGCATATTGAACTTAGTGTAGATAACGTTTACAACAGTCATTAACAAACAGAAGAGACTGACGTGGTCACCATAGAATGGGATACTGAATCCTAAATCTAAAATAGAGTCGTAAGCAGAAAGGTCGTCGGCCCACAAGAAACTATGTCCACGCAACTCGATAGCAGTTGGGAAGAAAGTGAACATAGCAATGAGGATAGGCATAGAAAGCAACATAGGCAAACAGCCACCCATTGGGTTAACACCTGCTTTCTGATAGACCTTCATAGGAACCTGCTGACGATCCATCGTTTTCTCTTCTGGAATTTCTGCCTGCTGACGTTCGATTTCAGGTTTCAACACACGCATCTTAGCAGTAGAAAGATAAGACTTGTATGAGAATGGGAAGAGAATAAGCTTGATGATAACTGTCAACACGAAAATCAACAAACCATAGTTGCTGATAAAGTTTTCCAACATGTTGAACAAAGGAATAACAATAAGCTGGTTTACCCAACGGAAAAGCGCCCAACCGAGAGGAATGAGTTTGTTCAACTTCAACACCTCATCGCCCTTTGCGTTATCGTCGTAACTGCAGAGCAAGTTGTACTTGTTAGGGCCATAGTAGAAACGGTATTTGCTAACCTGGTTAGCAGTTGCATCGAAGCCCAACTCAACATCAGCACTGTAATCCTTGATGAAAGCGGCACGATGGTCGTTGTTGTTGTATTCCTTTGAATGGAGTTTAGCCTTTGCAATACGGTCGCCGCCATCGGCAATAAGCACAGAAGAGAAGTACTGGTCCTTGAAAGCAACCCAATGCAAATTAGTGACTTCTTCCTCAGCCTCGCCAGTAGCAGAAAGGTTGTCGACCGTGTTTTCGCCAAAGAACTTGTAGCCAAGTTCAGCGTAACGGTTTTCGAAAGTAGAACTCTTTTCCTTACGAGGGATTTTCGCACTCCACAACAAACGGGTAGTTGAGTTAGAACGAAGCGACTGCTTCAGGTTGTTTGTTATGATGTCGAAATTCAACATGTAAGAATTAGCAGGCAACTTGTAATCGAAAACGATAGAGCCACCGCCCGCATTTGCAGTGAAGGTAATAGAAGTTGCAGTTACATTAGAAGGGGTAAAATACAAATCTTCAGTATTAATAATACCCACATTGGCAGGGAGTTCGATATTGAACCTCTGATTAGACTCGTCGAAAAGGACAAGCGGCTGCTTTTCGTAAGTAGTATAATTTTTAAGAGTCACCTTTGAAGGCACACCACCCTTGTTAGGAATTTCAACCTTTACGAGTTCGTTTTCAAGCACGAAGGTTTCGAGTGTACCACTCAAACTAGCGCCAAAATCGCCGAACATAGCCTTGGCAGAATCGGGATTAGCCTTAATGGCCGATTCTTTAGCAAAACGATTTTCTTCATCGATCTGCTTTTGTTTTTCAACAGCAGCGATAGAGTCAATTGCTCTTTTTCGAGCCTCCATTTCCTCTTTGGAAGGAGCGTTCCAGAAAGAGAAACCGATAAGCACAAGGAAAATTAAGACAAAGCCAATTTTCTGTTGTTTATCCATAATATCTACTTAATAAATTAATAATTAATTTTCAGAATTCTTAATAGCAGCCTCAACGAAAGAAAGGAAAAGCGGATGAGGTTTTCCGACCACAGAATTGAATTCAGGGTGGAAAATCGTACCGATGAACCAAGGGTGCTCTGGAATCTCAACAATATCGGCAAAGCCATAATCGGCATTTGCTCCAGAGATAACCAAGCCCTTCTCTTCGAAGCGGTCGGAATAATCGTTGTTAAACTCGAAGCGGTGACGGTGGCGTTCTGAAATAACATCAGTGCCGTAAATGGCAGCCGCTTTAGAGCCTTCCTTCAAGCGGGTGTTGAAAGCACCCAAACGCATAGAGTCGTCGAAACCGAAAGCCGACTTTTCGTCGGAACAGATATCAAAAACCTTGCAAGTGGCAGCCTGATTCAACTCGGTAGAGTCAGCATCGAGCATACCCATAACGTTTTTAGCGAAATCGATAACCGCACACTGCATACCCAAGCCAATACCAAAGAAAGGTATATTGTTCAAGCGGGCATATTTAACAGCCTGCATTTTGCCTTCCACGCCACGTTGTCCGAAACCAGGAGCCACCAAGATGGCATTGAGGCCTTCGAGCATCTGTCGCGCGTTCAATTCGGTAATCTTCTCAGCCTGTATGTAGGTAAGTTCCAAACGGCGGTCGAATTGTGAGGCAGCCAGCGTCAATGCCTCGCGAATAGAGCGATAGGCATCTGGCAGTTCCACGTACTTGCCCACCAAAGCTATCTTCACAGTGCGAACCGCATTGTGGAGCGTCTTTACGAAACTTTTCCAATCAGCAAGAGCCGCATCAGGGTCTTGCTTAGGCTTCAAGCCGAATTTATCGAGCACCACCCCATCGATATTTTCCTCGTGAAGAACGAGAGGGCAGTCGTATTGCGTTGGCTGGTCGAGCAATTCGAGTACAGCCTCGGGCTGTACGTTGCAGAAAAGACCAACTTTCGCACGCGAGCGTTCGTTGAGCGAATGTTCGGTACGGAGCACCAACATATCTGGTTGAACACCCAATTCCAACAGTTCCTTAACAGAGTGCTGGGTAGGTTTCGTCTTCAATTCTTTCGCAGCAGCGAGATATGGCACAAAAGTAAGGTGGATAGACATCCAACGGTCGCGTCCGAGTTCATAACGGATTTGACGTTCCGCCTCAATGAAAGGCAAAGATTCGATGTCGCCCACAGTACCACCAATTTCAACAATCACGAAATCGACCTTGTCGGAATTAGACATACGGTAGATGTGTTGCTTAATCTCGTTGGTGATGTTTGGCACCACTTGAACCGTTTTACCAAGATAAGCGCCTTCACGTTCCTTACGGATAACGTTTTGGAAAACGCGTCCGGCAGTGACGTCGCTGTTACGAGACGCCTTGGAAGCAGTAAAACGTTCAAAAACACCCAAATCGATGTCACCTTCATGTCCGTCATCCGTCACATAACACTCACCGTGTTCGTACGGGTTAAGCATGCCAGAATTGACATTGATGTAAGGGTCCAACTTTTGGAGGGCCACTGTGTAGCCGTTAGCCTGGAGCAGTTTGGCAAGCGATGCCGCCAACAAACCACCACCCAATGAAGAACTAACGCCACCGGTGATAAAGATATACTTTGTATTAGCCACGATGCAAATAATTTGCTACATTCATATTCAACTCACAAAGTTAACAATTTTGGCGCAAGTTAGGGTCAAAAAAAGCGTTGTAGTTTTCAACAAGGGGTGAATGAGAATCGAAAAATTGAAGAAAATATACATACCGCCTGACATTTTTCGAAAAAAAATTACCACCAGGTGTTGTAGTATTAAAAAAAATCCCTAACTTTGCAGTGTTGAAACAACAAATGCGGAATTAGCTCAGTGGTAGAGCACCACCTTGCCAAGGTGGGGGTCGCGAGTTCGAGCCTCGTTTTCCGCTCTCAAATCCAGTTATTCGAAAGAGTGACTGGATTTTTTGTTTTATGCAAAAAAATGAAAGGAAATTATATACCAATTGGTAGCAAAATAAAGTTTATTAACAGAAAACGGCCTTTTAAGACATAGTTCCCATTTGGGAAGGCTTGGAAAACAGCCATCGAAGATGTCTTAGAAAACTCCTTAACGGAGAAAACGTAACAACGTTCGTGGAGCGCAGCGGAACAAAACATCAGAAAACCTCAACTACCATTTGGTATATAAACACCAAATGAAATGATGAATGTATGCTTTACAATAGATTATTTGATAGTAGTATCACCCTCTTTATCCTTACGGCCAAAGAACTTGTAATAGATTGCCACTATTGCCGTGAAAATGACAGGAATACCTACCAAAACAAATAGAATCATTAAAAGTGGGCTACTATCGTGGCCCACTTCATTTTTTGTATAAATGGTTTCAGATTGTGTCTGTGTAGTGTCGAGAACCGTACAAATATCTGTTAGAGGATTATTTGTGCCATCCTTACTCGCGTTATTCGCATCCCTCAAAATTCTACCAGTCCTTGCGACTGACCTAAAGGCTGATGACATAAAAAATTATTTTTCAGTCTGTTCGTCATCGAAGACCAAATCTTCTTCAATAACAAGGTTGTTCACAACCAAGTCGAGACGTTCTGGCGTGTTGGTACCCATGTAGAAACGGAGCAAGTCGAACACAGCGTCGTCCTTTCGCATAGTAACCTGGTCGAGACGGATGTCTTCGCCAATGAGGTCCTTAAACTCATCGGCATTAATTTCACCAAGACCTTTGAATCGGGTAATCTCGGCATTCTTGCCCAAAGTTTGAATGGCCTTTATTCGTTCTTCGTCGGTATAGCAATAGAAGGTGCGCTTCTTGTCGCGAACACGGAACAACGGAGTCTGCAAAATGTAGACGTGTCCGGTCTTCACAAGGTCGGGGAAGAACTGTATAAAGAATGTGAGCAACAAAAGACGGATGTGCATACCATCGACATCGGCATCGGTTGCTATAATTACCTTATTATAACGGAGTGTGTCGAGACTGTCTTCGATGTTGAGCGCAGCCTGCAACAAATTGAACTCTTCGTTTTTATAAACCACCTCGCGGGTATCGCCGAAACTGTTCAACGGCTTACCACGCAAACTGAAGACCGCCTGTGTGCGGACGTCGCGGCTTGCCGTGAGGGAACCACTCGCAGAAAGACCCTCGGTAAGGAAGATGCAAGAATCTTCACGCAAGTCGCCCTTGTCTTCCTTGTTGCTCGGATCGCGCGGAACGGGTTTGGCATCGGAATAGTGCACGCGGCAGTCGCGCAACTTGTCGTTGTGGAGACTGATTTTCTTAGCACGTTCACGAGCAGCCTTGCTGACATTGGCAATGGCCTTACGTTCCTTTTCTGCCTGTTGGATTTTGTCGAGAAGGACCTCGGCAGTCGTCTTATCTTTATGCAAGAAGTCGTCGATTTCCTTTTTTACGAAGTCGCCGACAAACTTCTTAACTGTGATTTTCTTAGAGTCGTCTTTTTCGGTAGGATTAACATAGGTAGAACCGAGTTTAGTCTTGGTCTGGCTCTCGAAAGTAGGTTCGGAAACGCCCACAGCAATAGCCGCCACAATACCCTGACGGATATCGGCCAAGTCTTGGTTCTTGTCGTAGAACTCGCGAATAGCGGTAGCAACAGACTCGCGGAAGGCAGACTGGTGTGTACCGCCATCGCGTGTGTGCTGACCATTTACGAAAGAGTGATATTCCTCGCCGTGCTGCATACAGTGCGTCAAAGCGATTTCAATATCAGGACCCTTTAAATGAATAATCGGATAGAGAGGGTCTTCGGTCAAAGTAGCCTTCAACAAGTCGACCAAACCATTCTTAGAATAGAACTTCTGCTTACCGTAGTAGAGTGTGAGTCCAACATTAAGGTAAGAGTAATTGCTAAGCATAGTTTCAATGAAGTCGTCGCGGAACTGGTAGTTCTCGAAAACATGAGGGTCGGGAGTAAACTCAATAAGCGTACCGTCGGCCAACTTTTCGGAGTTTTCAACCTCGCCCGTATCGCTCTTAATGGTGATACGGTAAGCCTTCGACTTTTCGTCCCAAACCGGTTCAAACTCAACGCGGCGCATTTTGCCCTCGCGGACAGACTGAGCCACGAAGTGAGAAGAAAGAGCGTTAGCCGCCTTAGTACCCACTCCATTCAAACCAACAGAGCGTTTGTAGGAATTATCGTCGAACTTACCAGAGGTGTTCATCTTGAAGACAGAGTCGACCAACTTACCCAACGGAATGCCACGTCCATAGTCGCGAACACTAATGGTGCGGTCGTTACGGTTAATTTCGATCTGCTTACCATAGCCGGCACGGAATTCGTCGATAGCGTTATCGACCACCTCCTTTATGAGGATGTAGATACCGTCGTCGGAATGTGAGCCATCGCCAAGTTTACCGATATACATACCCGGACGCAAGCGTACGTGGTCGAGGCCCTCAACCGTACGAATACTGTTGTCGCCATACGCGCCAGATGCCACAGCGCCAGTATTTTCAATGTTTTCTGTGTTTTCGAATAAATCGTTTCCCATATCTACCGAATTATAACGCAAATATATAAAAAAAGAGTGTAAAGTGCTAAGGGTTAACAGACGAATAACGATAAAAATAATAGAGAAAAGCCAACAGCGTGACGCCTCAAACGAAACAGGCATAAAATGTCAAAGCAATCCGATAAAGCATGAACAAATGAGCAGAAACAGGAAGAAATTTGTAAAAGAAAATGTAAATTTGCAGTTTGTTAAACAAATAGCGACGGGAAAAATCGATAGTTATGCGAATCTGGAAAATGATTACCTTCTATGTTGGAGTGGCCCTATGTTTAGGTCTACTCTCTTTCGCATGGCCAAACGAAGGCATTAAAACCGACTTTCACACCTTCCGTTTTCCCCGCATCGGCAAACTGCTGAACATACCAAGTATCCACACCCTACCGCAAAACGAAGAGAAGAAGGAAAAAGAACAAACGCCCGTTGAGCGAATCAAGGACTTGAGTATTGCCATGCAGTTGAAGTCGGAATACCCCGAGAACGAGTATACCGCCCAATTTTTGGAATTCGCCGAGAAAAGTCCCGCCCGCATCTATCTTCCCCACAACAACATCTACTACTTCGCCCGTTCGTTCGCCAATATGGACTCCTGCCTAAAGCGAGTCGCACTGAACCACATTGCGCACTACTGCGACTCGCAAAAA
>JAKSKS010000041.1 GCA_024401615.1 Paludibacteraceae bacterium | reverse complement strand
AAGGCAGTTCGTCGATGAATACAACCTGTTTTTTATTAGGTTTCTGTTTTATCTTGTCAGAAAGAAGCGTCTTCAGGAGTTCGAATGCTGAAATCCAGTCTTTGGGAATGCCGAAATCACTGAGGCCGTATGTTCTCAGCGACGCTGAGAAAGCCTGCAACTGACTCTCAATCATAGTTTCTCCCACCATTTCAACGGGGGAAAGGCCTGTATGGTGAAACGACATTATAGGACTGAAATATTCCCTTACTAGATAAGTCTTGCCAACTCGTCTGCGTCCGTAAACCACAAGAAATTCGGGCTTTCCAGAAGCCATTATTTTCTTAAATTCCTGAATCTCTGTCTCTCTACCGATAATCTTCTGCATAATACGTGTTTCTTATTTTGCCGTAAAGATATAAAAACAATATAAAACGGCAAAATAGCAAGGTCTTATTTTGCCGTTTATAAGAAAGTATTCTATAGGTTCGGCAAAATAAGCGCGATGTCTCTTATTTTGCAAATTAGTCGGTAAACTGTCATTTGTTCGTTCTCGCTGTAGCAAGGGGCTGTGCCCCTGAAGCACTGCCCCTAAAACGCTTTAGCGTTTCCTTCGTGCAATTCGTGTGATTCGTGTTCAAAAAGAAATCCGCTACATCAAAGTGTTTTAGACGTTTTACATGTTTTATTCCAAACCTCTCCGTAGTTAATGCTCTGCCGCTTGTAGTCGCTGTAGCAAGGGGCTCCGCCCCGCTGCCCTTCTCGTACAAGGGGCTGTGCCCCTGAAACACTGCCCCCCAAAAGTCCTGAAAGGACGGCAGACTTTAGCGTAGGGTGTAAACCCTACGGTTTTGTCGCACGAATTAGGGGAGTGCTGAAGGCACGGCAGAATATCCACGCCTCCTGGCGTTAGTGGGGGTACAGCCCCACGGTTTCAGCGTAGGCGCCACCTCGCGCCCCCCTTGATAAACCCCAAAATAAAAATCCCCAGGGGTTGGATGTTTCCAATCTCTGGGGATTAATCAATATAAGTCGTTCGCTTAATTTGCAGGCACTATTGAAGGCGGATTCGAGCGACCGCACTTGTTGTCTGAAATGTTAGTGTTCTCGAACTTGATGCCCATTAACGGACCGAACATGACCATGTTGATGATGTCGGCCTCGTTTCGCAACATATACTCTACTGGCGCTGTGCCTTTCGTACGCATAGAAGAATGTGAGAAATCGACCTTCCAGCACTGGTAGAGCGGATCGTTGCCTATACCTTCGCGTTGAAGTACGGTCGCTTCCCATTGGCCTTTCGTCTTGCGGCGGATTAGCATTTGCTCGTTAGCGTTCGCATAAACCGAAACCACATAGTCGTTTGCATCGCGGAACGTGCCTTTTTCTACCATCTTCTGCTGCTTCTTCAATTCGTTCTCAAATTGCTTAGCCGAGATTTTGCTAGGTGACGAGCAGGTAAAGAATTGCTGCGTTTTTGATGTACCGTAGGTAAGTTGGCCGATTTCGTAGATATTGCCAAAATATTGCTTGTAAAAATCACTCAAATAGTTTGCTGGCAATGTCAGTTCAGATGCCACTTTGCCAAACGCGTATAAATCGTCTCCCTTTTGGTCGTATATCTCAAATCCAAATTCTGTAAAATCGTCTTTCTGTGATTTTGACTTGGTTGAATAGTTAGCTTGTCCCTCGTATGTCGTAAGACTTGGAGTAACAAGGTAAACTGAATAGGAGTTGACGGTGTATTTCGCGTCGCTCAGTTTGTAATTCATTCTTGAAAGACTACATTCACCATCGATGTTTAATACCAAGAAACCGGCATAGTCTGAAGACTTGCACCATATTTGGTGCTTAACCGTATTTCCTTCCGATTTCAACATTTCGTTATAGCGGTCTTTATTCAAGTCGAACTTCAAGATCTTGTCATCAACATCCACATAAACGCAGTTGTCTTCTAACGCAAAATCAGAACACATCTCAATTTCACCAAGGTTAACCTTGCTGGCATCAGAGTTTATTTTAATCTTTTTCTGTTTGTTCCTGAGTTTTATGCGAAGCTGTTTGCTTTCCTTCCTCCTATCGAAAGGCACGTGAATGGCGAATCGGCCATAGGCGTTGGTGCTGACCGTGTAACTCTCGCGCTTCTTTTTCAAGAGGCCGCCATAGAGCAATGTCACTTTGGCAAACGAAGGGCCGCAATTGTTTACCACACATCCTGTAATTACCTGGTCTGCCGGCATCACAATTTTAGGGAACGACAGTCTTCCATTATTGCATGGCACATTGTAGAACTTTTCCTTGTAGCCATAATAGTCTGCCGATTTTATACCCACAGTCGCCTTCTTTGCGTCTAAATACCAAAAATAAAAATAGCCACCGTACGAAGTCTTATAAGTATGCTCTATTCCGTCAATCTTTGCGGTCACTTTAACCCCCGAAAGGGAGTTGCCGTTTTCGTCAACCACCCAGCCGCTGCTACGGTGTCTTTTTGGTAAAACAATGTCGTAACTGAAGTCAGGCTTTACATCGTTCTCGCCATTAATTTTGTACGATTTGACGTTAAGTTTTACTCCTTTTTCAATATAGTCTTCTGGCAAAACGGTGATGGTTACTGGTTCGTCTCCTGCCATATAAATAGTGTATTCGCCACGGTAGTTGGTGCTCACGCGGGAACGGGGCAAGGCCGACACAACAGTCCAGACACCGTCGCCTTCGCTATTGGTAACACGTCCCTTAATGCAGGCCGCGTTCGGCAAAACAACATCCTGCTGGTAAACGGTGCCCACTTTTAGGCCCTTTACTTGGTAGATAGGAAGGTTTACTTTGCCTCCGTAGTCAACAGGGCGCACGGTTACAAACACAGGCGTGTTATTTGGCACATACACTTTATAATAACCATCGGCATTGGTGCGACCAGAAGTCTGCGAAACGGTTACACGAACGTTGGCCAAGGGTTCGCCTTTTTGGTTGCGGACGTAACCCACGATGGTGGCACGGGAACCAGGATAGTCTAAATTATGCCAAGAAAAGTGCTGTACCTTGCCTTTGTAGCGGCCGTCCACTTTCTCTGCCACGCCTTCTTCAACCCATGTTCCCTTTGCCTCGTCGAAATACCAGAGCGGTATGGTTTGGTGCAGTTTGTCGTCGAACCCAGCGGGAATAGGGAAAGACAATTCGCTTTCTGCCCCCTTCTTCAATTGCAGTTTGCCACCGGTCGAGTCTGAAAGCGAAACTTCCACCATACCGTATGACAGAAGCACTACTTCCTTGCCGTCGGCTGTCACGCCAGACATGTCGCTGCCGGGCATGGCGTCGTTAAAGTTCTTTGCGTTGGGGTCGAGGTAGAATATGCTTGCAGAAACAGCGCCCGCATAGTCGCCTCCCTTATCGTCAACCAACGCGTTGGCAGGTATAGAAACGGTCATGCTGCCTACTTTCAGCGTGGTGGCTTCTGTCGATTTGAACCGGGTTACTGTTGCCACGCTGTCTATGTTTTCCATAGGTTGAAGCACTGCGTCCAGTCGGTCGCCATCGGCAGTGCGGACTACCGAAAAATAGCCTTCTTTCTCAAATTTCACTACGCTGCGCCCATTTACGCACCTCTTCTTTTCAAAAGCGTAAAGACCGTTTGTGGCGGTAAATGTGCTGTCGGCACCTGTTACAACCAATACGCCCTCAAGAGGTGTGCCGGCAGGGTCTACCACCATACCGGTAATAGGAACCGTATCGGTCGATTCTGTCATCACATAGTCGGCTGCAGCCTCTACATCAGACGCAGCCCCACCTGAGTTGGTGCACGATGAAATTGCAAACAGGCTTACCACTAAAGCCCCTAAATGCTTCATTGCTTTTTTCATGTTCATATTTATTGTTTTTTTATTCATATTGGGTTAAAAGCCAAACCGTTTCATTAAGTCATCTGTCCGCTTGTCCAGTTTCTTAATATTTACCTCTTTGGCTTTGCGTTTTTCTATTTCTTCCTTGCTAATGATGCGGGTTCCAAACGGATCTAAACCGTCCTTGTCTGCCACCACACTGTGTTCCACCTTCTTGCCGTCGGTGGTGAAGTACACATAGGTGTCTTTGTCTTCCAGACGGAAAAATTGGTCGTTTATCTCGATTGACGGACTTTGAATAGATTCGTAAGAGTAAAGATACGGGGTTGCAAAAGCATCTCGCGCATCGTTGTAGACGGCATAAGGATTTTTTTCCTTCTTTCTGAATTTCATCTTGTTTACGCTAATAAGAACGCCATTCGTGTCGGCAGTAGCGAACGCAAAACTGGTTCCTAATGGTTTACTATACGAAGGCGCACCCTGGGTATATTTTATTTGCTTAACAAACTGGGCATTTACGGTGTCTGCTTTTGTTTCACACCTTACATTAACCGCCAGTTCGCTCTCCATCTTCTCTTCCAAAAGGTTGTATCCATAGCAGAGCATTTGGTCTGTTGGCCATCCGTTAGACTTTGTGTAGTCTTTCAGCGCCGACGATCGTACTATTATGGTAGGCAAACTGTCGGCAGGCTCGAAGGTGTGGTTTAGTTTAGAGTAAATGCGGTCTTGGTCAGAATAGGGCTTAACCCACGATGTTCTGAAAATCAGATCCGCCTTTAAGCCAGTAAAGACACCTTCGCCATATTTTTTCACAAACGGCATCCAAAGCGAGCCTTTTGTAACCTTCATATTGCGGAAAGCCCCGTCTCCAATGCAGTCTAAGCACGTTGGTAAGGAAATGCTTTCCACATCCTCGTTGGCAAAAGCGTAATCGTTTATGCCCATTAAGAAGAATCGCTCAACCGTTGTGGTCGTGTCTTGCGCTGCCTTTTTCGTTTCGTACTGAAGCTTTTCGGCAATGCATATATGCTTAGTGGTTTTGTCAGTCCCTATGGCTAAAACCTGTCCTTCGTAAAGGTACTGCTTGTCGTCTTTTACCTTCTTGTCGGCATACTTGAATCGTCCCTTAAAATGTTTTTCTACCACAAAATACTTCACGCCATCTTCTGTAATGATGTCGCCAACCTCGTAGGCAAAGGCTGTAGCCTGAAACAAGGCAAGCAGAAGTGTCAAAATAGGTTTTGTTATATTGTTCATGTCCGTTTACTTTTTTATTTGTTTGCCTTTCAGGGTAAAGTTCGCCTCACCTTCTTCGTTTCTGAAGTTCAAGAACCATCCCTCTTTCAAGTTAGGGTCTGATACTGGCCTGAACGCGTCAAATTTTAGCGTTTTGTGCTTTTTCTTGTCATAAACATTGTAGAAGGTCTCTTTCCCGTATTCTGCTGTCAGGTGCCCCCATGGGAAGTTTTTGGTCATACTTTTGTCCAAATGCAGCACAGCCCTTACTTCAAATCCTTTCAGTATGCCCGAAGGCATGGTGTTGAAACTCTTTTTGCAGTAGCGCAACTCGGTGTGTTTTATAGCCAGGGGGCGTTCAATCCATTCCTTGTCGGCACCATAGGCTTCACTTACGCATTTGTTGAAGAAGTTGTTTTGTCCCGCAATCTCATAGCCGTAGTATGGCGAGTGCCCCAGGTTGCCAATGTTCCTCACATGGCAAACCACGCCACCTTTGGGTTGTTGTTCCTTTTTGGTGTATGTAATGGTTTTAGTGGTGTCGTTTTTGTCTTTCTTCGGCTCGTAGAACGATATGGATTTGCTAATGTCGAAACACAGGCGGGCGTCTATGTTGAAGAATGCCTTCTCGCCCACTTGCTTCACATTGTGGAGCACCAGTGTGCCCGACTTTATTTTAGCGTTTTCGAAAGCGGAATTGCCAATAAACTCTAGTTCGGGCAGCCAGACTCTATTATAGGTTTTGCCGTAGAACAGGCTGTCGGTCAAGCCAATCACCTGGTAACGGTCTACCGCCACCGGAATCACCACGTCGGTCAGCGCGTCGCTTACGCTTGTTACCAGCAATTCGCCAGAATCGTAAAAAGTAGAAGCGTTTGTCATGGTGTCTCGTGGGTCAGTCACCAGGCAGTAGCCCACCACTTTATAGGTAATGCCGTCCTGTGTAAAGGTGTCGCCAAACTTCCAGTTCTGAGCAAAACCGGGAATGTTAGAAAGCAGCATCACTAAAAAAGCAACTAGTTTCGTTTTCATTTAATAAATAAAATCTTTGGTGTCCTTTTATTTTTAGGACAAGTTACTAACAATCAATTATGGCCTTCAGAAGAAGGTTATGCAATTAGATTCCCTTTGCAAAATTACAACAAAGGAATTAGATAAAAAAAATGTCTGAGCAAGACCATTTTTATCGTGTTCTTTAAATTCTTTAATCACATTGCCTTATTATGAATTATGTTTTCGTTTAATGTTTCTACAAACCTAATTTTTTTGCCCATAACGCGTATAAGTTGCAACGTTGCAGGCTGTGAAAGACACTTCCTCTGCGACAGAGGGCAGAATCAATGAAATTTGGAGTCGGTTCTAAACGCCTGTTTTTCATTTGTATATAATTTTTCGCTAAATTTGGGGTTATAATCATAGAGACGATAATAGGTATGAAAAAATTGATGGTTATATGCTGCCTGATGGTGCTCGCTTTCGTGCGTGTGTCGGCAGCAGATTTTGTATTTGCTGTATTGGATGAAAGCAATAAGACTTGTGAAGTGAAGAAGTGCGATGCCAAGACAGCGTCGGGAAATGTTGTTGTGCCCCAGGATGCCACAATTGGAGGAAAGAAGTATTCAGTGACGGTTATTGGAATGAGCGCTTTCCGTCATTGCAACAAAGTAACTTCTATCGTTTTACCAAGCACGGTAGACACTATAGCCATAGCTGCTTTTTATGGATGTAATAGTTTAAAAAACATCAGTCTGCCCGAATCTGTCAGAATGATAGAAGCCGGAGCTTTTCAGTTTTGTGAATCACTATCGTCTATTAAAATCCCTTCAGGCATAAAGAAAATTAATAGCTTTACTTTCGAATATTGCGAAGCTTTGACCGATGTAGAGATTCCCGCTTCTGTAGATTCAATTGGTTCTAATGCCTTCGGTGGATGCAAGAATTTGTTGAGTGTAACAATGCACGATGGTCTTAAGGCTATAGACGAAAAGGCGTTTTACAACTGTGAAAAACTTATATCTATCAAGTTGCCAAGCACTATTACCAGAATAGAAAAAGAAACTTTTTTTAATTGTAATAGTCTAAAGGATATAACTATACCAAATGGTGTGACGTTTATAGGTAGCGACGCTTTTTTCTACTGTGATAAATTGAAAGAGTTAAGAATTCCAAATTCAGTAACAACAATAGATGAATCAGCATTTTTCAATTGTAGGGGCTTGACAAGCGTCACTTTGTCCAACCGTTTCAAGAAGATTTCTGGGGCTGCTTTCCGCAACTGCATTGAACTTCTTGAAATTAACATACCGGCTTCAGTCGTGAGTATTGAAGAGGAGGCTTTTCTTAACTGCTACAAACTTCAGAAAGCAGTTTTGCCAAAAACACTTAAAGAGGTACAGAAGTATGCATTCGTTAATACAGCGTTAAAGTCAGTTTCCATAAGCCCTAAAACAAAAGTCATGGCAGACGCATTCTCAACGGAATGCAAAGTAATCAAACAGTAGAAGCCAACTAGTGGTAAAATCCCGTAAAAACTCTATTTTTGTAGCGTTATATTTATTGAATCACCGTGAAAAATAAATTTAAACTTTTTGTTTATTGCCTTCTGACTTGTATGGCAATTCAATCTTGCAGTTTCTTCAATAAAACTGAAAAATTAGACCACCTGACAGGTATTGTTCGCGACGATGCGGGCAAACCGTTGAAAGATGTGGTGGTTACATCGGCTAACGTCTCTGTGAAGACCGACGAGAACGGACTTTTCAATTTGGAGCGTATTGGTAGTGCCGATGCCCGTTATCTGGTGACTTTCAGCCGTAAAGGCTTCTTCCGTTTGGTGCGTTCGGGCGAACAGGCTTCTGCCGGGGTGCTCGAGGTGGTGATGCAGCCAACTAAGAAGGAGGGGGTTAGTAACAGCACAACCTTCAGTGCCGCAAAAGGCAGCAAGGTAAAGGTGGGCAAAACCCAGGTTAATATTCCTTCTAACAGTTTGGTGCGTACCGATGGTAGCGTCTATAAGGGTAATGTTGACTTTAAGATGCTTTACCTCGACCCTAAACGCGACGATTTTGCTGCCACCATGCCGGGCGGCGACCTTGCCGCTAAAGACACCACCGGTGCTGAAAAGGCTTTGGTTTCTTATGGTATGATCGATGTGGTGATGTACGACGACAAGGGTGGCAAACTGCAGTTGAAGTCGGGCACCGCGTCTGAAATAACGTTCCCTATTCCTGAGGGTATGGCCGACAAGGCGCCTGAACAAATGCCTTTGTGGAGCTTTAACGAAGACAACGGCTTGTGGGAGCAGAGTGGCGTTGCTGTGCGCGACGGCGATGTCTACAAGGGCACTGTTGGCCACTTCTCGTGGGTGAACCTCGACGACCCTAAGGACTATTGCGTGCTGCATGGTACGGTGGAAGACGAGGCTGGCAATCCGTTGTCCGGACTTCGTGTCTCTGTCGAACAGGTTTCTGTTTATACTAAGGCCGATGGCTCGTACAGTGTGCGCATCCCAAGCGAAACGCCTGTTAAAGTCAGCGTAAAGAGCGGCGACTACAACGACTATACTCCAGAGGTGAGCATCGATGTGGAAGGACAGCCTGGCAATTCAAAATTCAAGCAGAACATCAAACTCCCTACATTGCCAACCCTAAAAGGCCAAATTAAGAACACTTGCGGCGACTATACGGCGTTTACCCTCTTCTGCAAATACGAGAAGGAAGGCAAGCAGCAAACCACTGGCCTCAGCATGTGCAAGACCGACGGCACGTTCTTGGTGCGTTTGCCAATTGGGGCGGCCAATCCTGTGCTCTTTATTTCTGCTCCCGATGGTCAGATGGTGGAACAGAAGGTGGAGAACTTCAACGGTGGCGATGCCGACTTGGGCACTATTAATGCCTGCTATGTTGAGTTGGCAACGCGCGAACAGCCGCAGTTAAGCATCGACGGTCAGAACACACCTATAAAATACGACGATTGCGATTATGCCATTTTCAAGGAAAAGGGCAAGGCTGTTGAAGTAATGTTCAACAACGACCTCGAAATCTACATCGAGAACTATAGCGAGAAGACCAACAAGTTCAATGCGCGCGTTAAACTCGAAAAACGGGGGTACCAGTCTACGTCGGCGCAAGTGGAGCGCCAGAAGGTCGACAACCAGGTGCAGTTGAAGATTACCTCTGTGGGCTTTACCGAAAAAGACAGCGTAAAGAAAGACGCCAAGTTCGATGCTGTGGTCTATTCTAACGTTTTCTACAATGGCCCATGCGACAATCTGAACAAAATCTGTTTGCCTAAACAGCTCAGCAAAGTGCGTATGCCTATCACCTATGCGTTCGAACAAAATGTGTTTGCTATGCCCGACATCTTGTTGTGTTACGATAAGTATTCGAGCGAATTCGACGCCGCTTTCCTGTTGAACGCTTCCGAATGCGACGAACCCCTTCACCTTACACTCGCCTATAAGAATGCGACAAAAGCCGATGCGAAAAGTTTTGCCGATGAGTTAGTGAAGAGGGGCTTTACGAAAAAAGGAGAATATACCTATGAAAAGAACGACATTTCAGTAGATATCCACCACGGCAACCTCATCCTTACCAAGTCCGATATCGATACCAGGGCCAATATGGTGGTTTCTGTTTCCACTGGTATTGGGGTTTGGGTAAAGGGCTTCCTGAAAAAATACCTCGGCATTAGTTGGTTGTAAAGAAAAAGCACAACATAAAATTACAAACAAGGGGTTGCATCATACACATTTGATGCAACCCCTTGTTTTTTCAGCATTCTCATTGTTCTCTGTCGCGAGGGGCTCTGCCCCGCTGCCATTCTCATACGAGGGGCTCTGCCCCGGCAATCATGGAATTTGACAAGTCTAGAAAGGACGCCAGACCCTAGCGTAGGGTGTAAACCCTACGGTGTCGTCAAACGGAGATTGGAGTGCTGAAGTCACGACAGAAATTCACCATCTCAGTCGCGAGGGGCTCTGCCCCGCTGCCATACTCGTACAAGGGGCTCCGCCCCTGAAACACTGCCCCAAAAACGCTTCAGCGTTTCCTTCGTGCAATTCGTGTTCAAAAAGAAATCCCGCTACATCAAAATGTTTTAGGAGTTTTACGTGTTTTATTCCAAACACCTCGTCGCAAGGGGCTCTGCCCCGTCAATCTTGGAAATCAACAAGTCCTGAAAGGACGTCAGCCCCTAGCGTAGGGTGTAAACCCTACGTTTCAGCACAAGGAGTTATGGAGTGCTGAAGGCACGGAAGAAAGTCATTTTTCGTCAGTCACATACCTTTTTTCAGCAATTGTTTAAATCTGATTTTTTTGTGCTTAAAGATTGCGATTTAGATTCAAAAATGCCGTTTCCATCGGAAAAAACCGTTTGTTGTTTCGTAATTTGTGGGTATTTTGTCACCGCTGGTAGATGATTTGTCAGCATTAGTAGACTTTATTGCTTTTGGGTTTTTGGAATTATATTTATCTTAGTTGTGGAATTAAACTCAGAAATTTCGGTGACGAACTCAGATTTCTAAACTCAATAAAAGTATAACACTCGTTATTTATTAATGCCTATGCGTACTTTACTACTTATTCTATTGACAATGCTCTCCATTGCTCCGGTTATGGCGGCAGGTGGCAACACTTATAAGCATACATCTACAGTAGGAACACAAGAGGGTGACCGTTTGGAAATGGTTATGGTTCGTGGACGAAATTCAAAGGGTTCCAATGGAATGGTTATTTTAGTGTGTGGCATTAAAGACAATCATAATTATAGGGCGAGTGTTGAGTTCCATACCCGTGAGGGTCACAACCTTCTTGCGCAGCCAATCACCCCGCGTGGTGGTAACAACATCGACCGCCATAAAGACATCGTCTTCTTTGAGTGCTACTTTAAAGAGTCGGAATTAGACATTATTAAAAACGATATTGAAAACATTACTGTTGGTGGCGTGAAGTATAACCTGACAGAGTCGGGTAATAAGAAGATCAAAGCTATTATAGAACAGATGGAAAACGCAGGTTAAACTGCAAACAGACATAAACCGCAAGGCATAAAGGAATCTGGAAACCAGGTTCCTTTTTTTACCCTTGCGAAGGGTAGATACCTTTAAAATTGTCTGTAGAGGTCTTCTTAATTAACTTGATATAAAAATAACATGCCAAATTGTTTGATTTAAATCAAATAATTCGTAAGTTTATTGTGTTAAACTCAAGGGCTACACTTTAGTATAGTTTTCTTGACTCGGTAATAGATTCTTTAATTACAATTCAGTTCGTTTATGCGTGCTCTTTTAGTCATATTGTTGTCAGCGCTCTCCTTCTTGCCCGCGATGGCTGGTTGCGGAGATACCTATAAGCGTACCTCGTCTATTGGTACGGTGGGTGGACAGCGTTTAGAGATGATTATGGTGCGTGGCAGCAATTCCAAAGGTTCCAATGGTATGGTAGTGCTTATATGTGGTATTAAAGATAACCACAAGTATAGGGCCAGTGTTGAATTCCGTAATCGTGCAGGACAAAAGTTGGTGGCAGTGCCAATTACCCCGCGTGGTGGTAACAACATCGACCGTCATAAAGACATCGTCTTCTTCGAATGCTATTTCAAGGAAACCGAATTGCCCGTTATCAAAACAGATATCGACGAGATTGTTGTAGGAGATGTTATCTATAAGGTGACGGAGTCTGGCAACAGAAAACTGCAATCTGTAATAGAGAAAATGGAAACCAATTATTATTTTAACGAAGGATAATCCTAATCATTGTAGAAATAGTTATATGTTAAAGCGGGACCTCAATCAAGGTCCTGCTTTTTTTGTTTATGGGTTTGCACTTCCTGCTCTGAAACGAAGGAAAGTCCTTTACTTGCTTAAATCGCCAATCCCCTCTTTTTGTGAAGATGTGCTCACTATTGGCGCATATTTGCTATTTTGTGATAATTTTTCAATCTATAACTTTGTTGTAACAAAATATGTGTTTATTTTATATTTGGTTGTCAATATAATAGGTAGTTATTATATATGTTGTTAATATATATTTTCTAATTATCTATTTTTATATTAAAATAAATTATTACCTTTGTGCTATAAAAAGTAAACATATCAATAAATATATACCTAATAATTAAACTGTTTTGCTTTTATAGAGCGAAAAATAGTAGTTGATATATGTTTTATTAAATAAGAAATCAAACTTTGTTGATTCTATCCCGGGAACAATTATCAGTTGAGTTTCACGTAGTTGGTGCGTAAAATACGCAATCGCGTATCAATGAATATGTTTAACTAGATTGCTACACGTTATGAAGATTTTTAAGACATTATTAATGTTGCAGTTCAAATCTGCAAATCAAAACTATTTTAGTTTGTGTGGATTTTTGGGTATATATTGAGATAATTATTATAATAATATGCTAAAGGTTAAATTTTTATTGATCCCTCTATTTCTGGGATTAGTTGCATGTAGTGACAAGGAGGAAGAAAACTATCGTTATCCGAAATCAAAAGAGGTTGACAAAGATCTTTTAATGGCGGTTCCTGCGCTTTTTTCCACCAACCACACCCGTAGTCCTAAACAGGCAGAACAAATAGCCTTGGATTTCATAAAAGCTTCAAATGAAGGTGATGGATTAAAAAGTGGGAAGGTTCTCTCTGTTAGTGATATTATAGTAATTGGTAGTAAAGGTAATGGTCTCAAGGTTGCAACTGGATTGACTGACACTTTGGCTTACATGGTAAATCTTTCAAACAATTCTGGTTATGTTTATGTTTGTGCGGACGATCGAGTAGGTAACAGTGTCCTCGCCTTTTCCGATGATGGTAATTTCGCAGTTAACGATAATGAGAATTTTAATTATATCCTTGCACGAACTGAGAAATACATTGGTCAAAAGATTAGAGATTTTGAACTGAATAAAGAAAGTCTTCAAGAGTATGTAGACTCAGTTGGTGCCGCTAATGGTAAGACTCTCAAATCGATATTTAATCCATTATCAATTATAAAAAATCTGAGTATAGAAAATCGCAGAAGTTGTAACCCACTTATTAAAACTAAATGGGGTCAGAATGCACCTTATAATAGTAAGATTTACTGCAATAATAGAAATTGCAGATATTATGGGAAAAAAAAGGCTCCTACGGGTTGCGCCAATACTGCCTTAGCGCAAATCTGCAATTTCTACACATGGCCTAGGAAACTAACAAATGCCACCATTAACTACGATAAAATTAAGTCGAGCAACACTTCAACGGCTAACAGCGAGATTGCTAATTTAATGAGCGTTTTGGCAAGTAACAACAAGACAAAAAATTGGTGTAGTGGTTGTTGCCCCATTGGTTCTGCAACAGAACATGAGGAAATGATGAAAACAGTAAGAAGATTTGGTTATGAAGCATATGAAACTGATTACGCAGCTAATCTTTCTGTTTCATGGCTTGACTTGGGAAGACCAATTTTAATTAGAGGTAGAGTTTCTGGTCAAAACTATGGCCATATTTGGATAATGGATGGCTATAGTTCTTATGAAATAGTCTTACAAATGGAAGGTAAGGTTGCTCGTCTTCCTATTTCTTATTTTCACCATAATTGGGGTTGGGATGGCGAGAACAACGGATATTTTGCGGCTGACGTGTTTGACACAAAGAATGCAAATTCTTATGATGGATCTTCAAACGGATACAATTATAAATTTGATACTGATATGAAAATCATAAACATTTATCCTGGTTATGAGGCATGGTATGGTATTCTTTACGGGTATTAAAAATATATGTTGTCAGAAAGTTTACTTTAATTAAGTTATTTGAAAATCTGATTTCTAATCTTGTCCTTATTCTAAGGAGATGATTTTAATAAAATAATATAGTATTTGTTGATTGCATTATAATTAAATTGTACGCAATCAGTATGTTATACAGTCCCATACTGGTTGTGTAAATATAAATTGGACTGATTATTTTTATGTTTATTTCAAAAAAAATTTGGTTACTTCCAATTGCTCTTTTGGCGGTAAGTTGTTCCAACAAGGATTTGGATGAGGTAGAAGAACCCGTTGTTACTAACGAACTTAAAAGTCTTTCCGCAGACTCATATTTTAGATGGAACGTCGGTGAATCTATACCATATTACTTTATGAATGGATCCGCAAAAGAACAAGCCATAGTTGAAGATTGTATGGAAGAGTGGATGAAATATGCTAATGTCAAATTCGTTGAAGCTTCTTCTTTTAATTCTGCAATTGTTAGAATTAAAATATACGCAGATAATGGTAGTAATGTAAAAGGAAGTGCTGCATTGGGAAAATATTACCAGGTAGATTATAACAAGAAAAATCCGAATTCCCCAACAGTAAATCTATACATCAGTGGAGTGTCACGTTCAAAGGCTAAAACCATAGTTTTGCACGAATTAGGTCATGTCTTAGGATTGGCTGACGAAACTTATCACAAGGACTTTAATGTGTCTAATCTAAATACTAGTTTGATTAGAAATGAAATAGGAACGACTTTGTATGAACAATTATTTGGCGCACAATATCGCGATATTTACCAAAAAGGTATTTGTTACGAGAATTCTGCACCTTTTAATCCTAATTCTATTATGATGTATAATATTCCATCAAGATGGACTAAAAATGGGACTTCGTATGATGGTGGTGTTGAATTGACTCCTCAAGATATTTGGGCCATTAATAAAATGTATCCATTTAGTTCGAAGTATGTGGCTGTTTATGCCGGTTCAGAAGGTGATAATGGCGCAATTTTGGGTAGATTCACTAATTTTAGCGATTGGACAAAAATTAGAAAATTTGTAGGTTATGGATTTGAAACAGAACAAACTGGAACTTATCCTGTTACCAAATTTAAGAATTCAAAGGGTGAATGCCGAATGGGTATGGGAAGAAAGAATTCAAGTGGAACAATTGTTTGGGATCAGGGCTTGCAGAATCAAGGCTTTTATCCTGTTAGCGCACAGGTGTTTAAGCCTATTTATATGTATTACTCACATGGTTACGGAAGAACTCCGGTAGAAGTATACTATAAGAATGGTAAGCAGATGGGTTATTCATATTGTTTTGATTCTTATTTGACTGGTGCAGGTTATACCAGACCAGGATCTCCTTTGGCTCTTGTCGAAACCGCCCAATAAGTTGACGTTAGGTAATTAAAAATTACTATCTTTAAATTCTCACAGCGAAAGCCCTGGTCTGCCAGGTGCTTTCGCTGTTCTTTTATGGGGTGCTTACAAAAATCTTTGGTAAACGCGTAAAATGTGACAGGATGCAGGCCTTATGGCTCTTATTTGAATCAAAAGCGTTAACTTTGTTGCAGAATATATAACACTCAAAAAGAAATAATGAAAGAGCAGTCTTCACAGCGTGAGTTACTCTCGTCACGTCTTGGCTTCATATTGGTTGCCGCAGGTTGTGCAATTGGCATTGGAAACGTGTGGAAGTTCCCATACATTACCGGAATGAGCGGCGGAGGTTTCTTCGTCCTTATCTATTTTGCATTCCTGTTGCTGTTGGGCATCCCTGTGCTCTGTATGGAGTTGAGTGTGGGACGCGCCGCGCGCTTGTCGCCTATTAGGGCGTTCAGGGCGTTAGAGCCTAAAGACTCGAAATGGCACTTGCAAGGTTGGGTGTCGCTTATTGGCTGTTACTTGCTCATGATGTTCTACACCACTGTGGCGGGATGGATGCTGCACTACATTTTCTCTACTGCCAAAGGCACGTTTACTGGCAATATGTCGCAGGGTTTTGTGGCCAGCCAGTTCAACGCTTTGCTAAGCGACCCGGCTACTATGGCCATGTGGATGCTGGTTGTGGTGCTGATTGGTAGTGTTACGGTTGGCTGCGGCGTGATTAAAGGTGTTGAACGCGTCTCTAAGGTGTTGATGCTTATTCTGCTGGGTATTATGGTCGTTTTGGCGGTCAACAGCGTGATGCTCGATGGGGGTATGGCTGGACTGGAGTTCTACCTTGTACCGAATTTTGAGCGAATGAAGGCTATTGGTATTGCCAATGTTATTTACAACGCCATGTCTCACGCCTTCTTCACGTTGAGCATCGGTATCGGGTCCATGGCCATATTTGGTAGTTATATGTCTAAGAAAAACACCATTATGCGCGAGGGATTGATGATTGCCGTGCTCGACACTGCTGTCGCTTTGGTGGCTGGCCTTATCATCTTCCCGGCTTGTTTTGCCTATAATGTGGAGCCAAGCGCCGGACCTGGATTGTTGTTTGTAACGTTGCCCGAAGTGTTCAACCGTATGCCTTTCGGACAGTGCTGGGGGGCAATGTTCTTTATTTTCATGTCGTTTGCTTCGTTGTCGACGGTGTTTGCCGTTTTCGAGAATATCATCACATGCTGTTCCGAACAGTTCGGGTGGACACGCAAACAGTCGTCGTTCTACAACTTCTTCATTATCTCCTTATTGTCGGTGCCTTGTGTGTTGGGCTTTAGCTCTTGGTCGTGGGACTGGCTGCAGGTCTTTGGCGGCACCATTCTCGACCTCGAAGACTTCATTGTCTCATATTGTCTTTTGCCTTTGGGCGGCATGGTCTTCTGCCTGTTCTGCACCAGCAGATACGGTTGGGGCTTAAAGGGCTTCTACGAGGAAGCCAATACGGGAGAGGGCGCACGATTCCAGCGCTGGATGGGTGGCTACCTCACGTATGTGCTGCCATTAATTGTTTTGGCTGTGTTCGTACTTGGCATCTGCGACAAGTTCGGCTTGTTCTAAATCATTATTGCAAGCAGGACGAAATTTCACTTATTAGCCTACTTAGAGACTGTAAAAAAATTAAACTGCTTCTAAGGCAAAGCATCTTTTTTCCTATTGGACGCCTATGTGACAAAAAAGAAGGTGTATCATAATTCAGTTTGTTATGGTACACCTTCATTAGTTTTTGTATTATTAAAACGGTTTTGACTCCACTACGTTCCGAGAACTAACGTTACTGATGTTTTGTTCCGCTGCGCTCCACGAACGTT